>NZ_JBLWTZ010000010.1:0-129171 GCF_048269885.1 Tenacibaculum sp.
ACTTTACCAGAAAAATCTAGCTTACTCTCTACAATATCGGTAGTTTCTAATTCATCATTTTTAGAATACACATAAATAGGTCGTGCTTTTTCGTCATAATAGATAAGTGTAGTAATCCATTTTGTTGGAGAGCTTCCTAACACTTTTACTTTGCTTCCTGTAGCTAAGCTTTTTAGGTTTGTTGTTGAATTTACCCCATATATATTGCTTACAGAAGTATTAGCACCAGCTCTATCAAAAGTGTAATTATCGTAATAGTTTACAGTGAGTACTTCTATACTCGTCGATGGAAAATCACTATTGCTATAATAAATACCGAATGTTCCTACACTAGGTAGTTTTTCTTCATAGTATTTTTGTTTTGAAGTATTTTGACTGTCAAAATAGGTTTGCATTGCTTTTCGGGTAATAACTGAACCATGTGTATAGATTCCAGTATATATGACTCTTCCTAGAGCATCATATTTAGTAAACAACCATTTTTTATCATCAACAATAGTATTGTTATTAACACTTCTTAAATTGGCATCTTGTGTAAGTACAGGTCTGTCTAGCTTATCGTATACGATATATTCCCAACCTTTACCTGGTATTTTCTTTTCCACCAAGCGGTTTCTGTGATCGTATATATATTGATAACATAACTCGTTCAGCTCTGTTGTAGTTGGCTTATCATTTTGAGCGTCTGTCTTTGGGGGTAATACATAGGTTAAGTTTCCAAAATCATCATATACATAATAGGTATCGTGAGGAGTTTCAATTGCTGCTACCAAAGCAAAGGTTCGTTTTAAAATAACTTGTCCTTGTTTGTTTTTAAACTCCTCGGTGGTGTGGAGCTTACTTGTACCTCCTCCATGATTTTCCTCTTTAGTAACCGTTTTATAGAGTTCTCCTGTTGTATAATTCCCATTGTTTACTGTACTGAGTTTTAGAGTAGGAGTATAGGTGTTATCGGCAAAAGAAGTAGTCACATAGTAGTTTTTTACTTCGGTAGCTGTATTGACATCATATACAAACTCAATTTCATGTCCGTTCCCTAATTTCCAGTCTTCTCCTGGAGCCGCTTGTTTAAGAACTCTGTTTAGAGGAGAATTATCCAACTGTTTTTCGGAATAAGGGTTAGGGGTAAGTGCATCAATATCTGCGGGGAAATTTGTTTTGTAATAATTGTTTGTAGCCGCAACCACATCCCCTGTTATAATTGCCCCATTAGCACTTTCAACAGCATACGGTAAATATTCTTTAGTTTGACGCCCAAATTCATCGTATTCTATATGGGTAATAATATCTTCTTGGTTAGGAGATTGTTTTATGCCAATACTTTGTTTGGCTCTTCCTAAACCATCAAAATACGTAATACTTTCTTGTACATCTTTGTTTTGGGTTATTCCAGCAGGGCTTGTCATAGGGTTTTGATACGCTCTTGTAAACACATAGTTTTCGTTGCTAAAAACTAAGGGAGTATAAGGATCTTCAACTATATAAGCTCTAAAGGTACTACCTAACTGTATCCAAGTAGTCGGTTTTAGAGTAATACTATTGGTAGCTGTTATTGTATTGTTTCCAGAAACGGTATAGTCGCTTTTTACAATATTGGCCTCTTGTGAAAACATTGTGCTACTTAACAAGAGAGTGTAAATAAATAAAATTCTTTTCATAGCTTCTTAGTTTTTATAGTTGTACTTATGTTCTTGTAAAAGATTCCCGTCGGTATCTTTTATGAATTTTAATCGGTTAAAATCATCATATTCATAGTATATAGTTTGTCCTCTTGGATCGGTGATACTGGTAACTCCAACTAATGGATCATAGGTAAAAGTGGTTATTTGACTGTTTACCATATTAGCATTGTTTCTAATATGGTTTAAAGCTGTTCTTAAATTGTTTTCAGAAGCGGTATCTGTATCATTATTAGAAGCAGATACAGCTGCATAAATCAAACTTTGAATGTTGGCTAACTCGGTATCGGTATAGTTTTCTATCTTAGCGATTGGCTGTGTTTGTTGATAGCCCCATAGATAATAAATCTTAGTACCATCTTTTTTACTAACCTCTGTAGGATTGCCTTTACTGTCATATTTATGATACACAACTCTATCTTGTATTGCATTACTTGTGCCAGCGACCCCTTTTAACGTTTTTACAATACTAGGTAAGGTTATTCCTGAACCATTATCGTTAATATACTCTGTTTTTTGATAAGATAATACTTCATTTCTATCTCTTATATTATCGCTATCAATATCTTTAAAAGAATAGCTTTCAATAGGTGTAAAACGATGACTGTTTACTAATGATTGTTCAGCAGCAGTTAGACCAGAAACCTTATCTTGAGGATATATTGTTTCGTTAAGTATAACATCCCCATTACTATGTGTTCGTTTTGTTTTGCTTAGTTGATAATGTTTGTCGTAGTTATAAAAATAATTAGTAATAGTTTCCGTACTTCCTGAATCAAAATAACTAGTTTCTATAGAATAATCTAAGTTTACAGTACCCCCTGTTAAATAGTAGATTCGATAACCTGGTGTATTTGAAGGAAAATTAGAGTCGTATCGTTGTCTCATAAAAAAAGGAACTTTAAAAGAGGTGCTGTTTTTTTCTATTTGTACGGTATTATCATTTTCAACCCACTCGTAACTCTTACTTTTTGGCATAAAAACAAAAGCAGGGTCATCAATGTGTATAAGACCTCTGTAAAGAAAATCGTTTAGATAAACTACGTTGCCATATGTATATTTATTATAAATTTCTTTTAACAATTTATAATTTGAGCCTCCGGAGGTTTTTCCATATACTTTAGTTTTTATGTTTTTTCCTCGTAACCATTCATTATCTGTAGGGGGGTAGTAAGGAAACTCATAATAATCATCTCGGCTATCTTCAAAGTTGGTAAAAACATATTCTGTTTTTCCTAAATTATTGTCTTTAGTTCCATGGTATTCAGTAACTTCAGTATAGCCTATTGAGTTAGGTTGGAAGCTTCCATAACTACTACTTGAAGTATAGTAATGTGTAAGTGTTTGAAATTCATTATATTTTGAAGTATTGATGTATTCTGGTAAGCCATTTACAAAGCCACTACTACCTGAAGAAAATTCATCACCAACATTTAAGTTGATTCCATATTCGTACTCTTTAACCGTGGTTTTACCCTCAGTAATAGTTTCTATTTTTTTTATGCGTTTTCCACCGGCATATATTTGACGAGAACCAGTTTCAAACGATTTTTTAACATCAACAACTATTCTAAAATCATATTTGTTATCTAAATGTAAATTAGGATCAACTCCTGGGTGTCTGGGTACATATACAGAAATAGTTATTGTGTTACTTACTCCAGGGTTAAAAGTTACTTCGGTATTAATATCTACAGGTCCATTATTAACAGCAAATTCAAAAAGACAATCAGGGGTGGTGGTATCGTCTATGTCTCTTAAGTGCATGCATTCTGCTTTAAAAGTAACAGCGCCATCGGGTATACTTAGTGTTTTTGTTTCGTAGCTCCCAGCTGGAGTTAAAAAATCACTTTTTGTGAATACATAGTTTGTATCATTTCCAGGGTTTATTGCAGGAACTTTAACACTTGCTAAAAAAGGAGGAGCAAACCCAATATTGTCTTCATAAGTAAATTTTGTTTTACCTCCTGTAGGATGTGTTATTTCTTTTAATAGTCCAGCTTCAGATTTTTCAGGGTCAACTCTTCTATCGGGTTTGTAAAAACCGTATTCAAACATTCTTAAAAAAGGACCATTGTCGGCACCATTATAATATCCCCAATAATCCTGAGAAGTTGAGAACCTGCTGGGTAAAACTGTTGGGTTATAAGTAAACTGATAAGGAGGTAATTTTTGTCCTGTTTTACTTTCTTCTTCTACAGAACTTAGAAATAATCGTTTTAAAGATTTATCAAAAATTAATGAACTACTTTTTATATAATTTAAAACATTATTTTGATCTGTACTCGTAGTATAGGAATAATTTAATTTGAAAGCTTTTAAGAGTGTGTCATTTACGTCGTAAATGGCTATTTTATCTAAAGAGTGGCCATTATAATCTTCTCGTAAAGCTGTACTTTTGGTAAATACTATTTTCCCCTTACTAAAAGTAATTGATTCTAATTCTTGACTATAATTATTCGTTTTAGTAAGGCGTGTGTTAATTTTCTTAATATCTCCCATTCCTGAAGAAGTATTAGTAACTTGAGTACCTGTAACATCATGTTTATCGTATGATTTATTGTAATTAACAAAATTACCTATGTTGTTATAGTTATAGCTAATTAATTCTCCATAAGGAGTTTCAATGTCCATTAACTTCCATGAGTTATATATGATTTCAGAAGATGTACTCGCAGGGTCATCTACAACATTACCATCGAAATAAATAGACCAACCTACAGAGGTTTGATATTCTCTTGCTGTCCTTAAGCCATCTTTCGAAACACCGTAATAAAAAGTATTTCCTTGTGAGTCAATTACTTTAAAAGAAGCTATTTTTCCATTTTCTTTTTCGAAAGTTACTGTTACATCGTCAAAGCTTTGTATTAGAGGTTGTTCATTTTCATAGTTTAATATAAATTTACCACTAGTAGCACCAGCGTTAAAGCTAAATTGATCTGGATAAAAGTCATATCCAGGATCTAAATCTTCTCTAGATTGAACATTTTGTCTTGTTTGTAGGTTAGAAGCATAAGTTAAAAACTCAGTTTTATTTTTTAAATAACCATTATTATAACCTGTATCATCTGCTTTACCTCTAACTTGTCTTGATATACTTCCTCCATATATCAAAGACCAATTACTTCCTGTTCTTGAAGCCACCTCAGAAACTTTTATACCTCTGGCATGATAACTTAAGCTTATAGGTATTTGTATTCCTTTTTCACTTATGGTGTAAATAGGAATAGAAATATTAGGAAGTCCTGTGTAGTGAGATATAGGAATATTAATAAATTTAGACAAAGCAGAAGCTTCAGGTGATGGAGGTACTACATTTGGCAACCCAAAGGAAGAACTGTATTGACCATAAAAAGTAAAAGAATATAGCATGACTAAGATGCCTAGCATGTTTTTTTTCATAAAAAAAGTGTTGAAAATGAGCAATTATATTATATGTCTTTTTTAGCAAGGTAAAGTTACAGATTTTTTGCAGATAAAAAAGATGAGAAGTAAATAGTTAGGAGAAAAACAAAGTTTTTATAAAATTGAAGTAAATAAAAGCAAAGAGGTAGAATTTTAATTATTCCTTTTTTAGGAAACACAATGTAGTTTTACTGCCTCGCGTAATAATGATAATCTTTAATCACAGTATCTATAAATTGAGCAGGTTTTTGCTCTGTGGTAATTCCTGTTAACTCAATAATTTTTGTATGTAGTTTTAAAATTACTTTGTGATTTCTTTTCTTCATGGCATCTCTGTATACTCTTGTAATGGTATGAATATCATTATCACTCAATAGTGTTACCTGTGAATAGCTAGGTGTATAGTTATCGACTACATCGCTAGCAATAGTATCTTTTAAAGTAATTCTTTTCTTTTCAGATATTACAGTAGTTCCTGCAGCAATATCCCCTAAACGTTGCCCTTTTCCGTTTAATAAAATCGTAAGAACTGCAACAGAACCACTAGCTAAAGTAAAATCAACAAAACGTAGTAACCATCTAATTAAATAACTTCCAAAAGTAGGTTTAGAACCATCTAATTTAACCACTCTTATTTGGTTGAAGTATTTACCAGGTGTTTGTCCGTTCATCAACACCTCAAAAAGTAAGCTGTAAAAGAATACAGGGAGCCCAAGTAAAACAAAGAGACTCATGTATTCCATACTCATGGGAATATCTAACATCCCTATTATAATAGCAACGATAATGTAGTACCCAACAATAAATAACGCATCAATTAAATATGAACCAATACGAGTGGTAACATGAGCTACATTTTGACTGATAGCAATATTTTGGGCTGTTTCTATTTGAAAATTATCCATGAACTAGTTTTTCGCTTTTTTTTGTTGATATTTATGCAACTTTTTTTAGTTTAGCGAAGATAAAAATATTCTATGATTAGAGAAACTTCTCAACAAACATGCTTTAATTTTTTTAACTCATGAGAGAAGCTGCTTTTGTAAATAAAAATAAAGAAAAGTGGCAACTTTTTGAAGATGCGCTGTATAACAAAACAGTTATTTCACCAGATAAATTATCTGATTTATATGTGGAATTAACTGATGATTTGAGTTATGCCAAAACCTTTTACCCGAACGGAAATACGGTGATATACTTGAATTCAATAGCATCGGCAGCACATCAAAAAATTTATAAAACTAAAAAAGAAAGTAAAAACAGGTTTATAAGTTTTTTTAAAACGGAATTTCCTTTGATGTTTTATAGCTACCAAAAACAATTATTGATAGCGTTTTTAGTATTTGCTTTTTTCTCTATTTGTGGTGCTTTTTCAGCCGCAACAGATATTGATTTTGTCCGTTTGATTTTAGGAGATGGTTATGTAAACATGACTTTAGAAAATATTGAAAACGGAGATCCAATGGCTGTGTATAAGAAAGCTAATGAAGTAGATATGTTTATTGGAATTACTGTAAATAATATAAAAGTAGCCATGTATGCCTTTGTATTAGGAATGCTATTTTCGGTAGGAACCTTATACATTATGATGCAAAACGGAATAATGTTAGGTTCGTTTTTGTATTTCTTTTATGATAAAGGGTTGTTTTGGGAATCGTCAAGAACTATTTGGATTCACGGAACCATAGAAATATCAGTAATTATTATTGCAGGATGTGCCGGATTGGTATTAGGGAACGGATTATTATTTCCTAAGACCTATTCAAGATTAGAATCGTTTAAAAGAAGTATGAAAGATGGATTAAAAATAATGGTAAGTACCATACCGTTTTTTATTGTTGCAGGATTTTTAGAAGGTTTTGTAACCCGGCATACCGAAATGCCCGATTGGTTAGCCATTTTAGTTATTGCTGGCTCATTAGCACTCATTATATTTTATTACGTCATATACCCAATTAAAGTTTATAAAAATCAACAAACCCATGCATAAAGAATACGTAGAGTTTAAAAAAGAAAGAGATTTAGGAAGTATTATTTCAGATGCTTTTAAGTTTATACGATTAGAAGGGAAACAGTTCTTTTTAACCATTTTAAAAGTAGCAGCAATACCAATTGTTATAGCGGTTGCTTCTATGATTTATTACATGATGTCAATGGCTTCATTAATTAGTCAAGAAAAAAGTGCAGTTGTTGGAATGATGGGGTCAGTGTTTATTATGATGATTGCTTATTTAGTAGCCATTGTTTTTATAAACTTGGCAGGTATGTATTATATCAAATCTTATATAAATAATAAGGGAATAGTTAGGCAAGAAGATGTTATTACTAATACAAAAGCAAAATTTTGGTCGTTTACGGGATTTGGTATTTTAGCAGGATTGATATTATTTGCTAGTGCTATGCTATGTGTATTACCAATATTTTATACGTGGCCAGCATTATCGTTAGGAGCGTCTATTTTAGTATTTGAAAATGAAACAGCTTCTGGAGCGGTAGGGAAATGCTTCAACTTTATAAGTGGGTATTTTTGGGAAACTTTTGGGGTCATTTTTGTTGTGTCTATTTTAGTGAGTGTTTTAGGGTACGTATTTCAAATACCAGCAACCATTTATCAGTTAATAAGTATGGGAATAGGTTCAGGAAGTGATGATCCAGCGCAAGTTTTGGGCTTTTTTGGGGATCCGATTTATTTGGTTTTAAATGTTATTTCAATAGCAGGTCAGCTACTATTTTATTCGATTACTTTAATAACCAATGTACTTTTGTATTTCGATATTAATGAAAGAAAAAATCTTACTGGAACAATAGAAAGAATTGATAGTATAGGACAGTAATCTTTTGAAGCAGTTTCTTTTTTACATAGCGTTTTTTATTTGTTCAATCACTGTTTTTTCTCAAGAAGAAAAAGCAGAGGTGCAATATGATGATACGATTATTGAACAAAAAAAGTTTGATGCTCAAAAAATTGAGGAGTACAAAGAAAAAGATGAATTTAGATACATCGTAGAAAAAAGAGAACCTACTATTTTAGAAAAAATATGGGATTGGGTAAAACGAACAATTATAAAAATTCTCTCTTATATCTTTGATGATATTACCCCAGCAGTAGGGTTTTTACGTGTTGTTTTAAAAATTTTACCTTACGTAATAGCAGGACTCGTACTCTTCTTCATTATTAAATTCTTTTTAAAAGTAAATGCACGCAATATTATTGATGGTAAAAAGACTAAACCTATCGTACACTTATCAGAAGAAGAGGTGTTAATTAAAGATAAAGATTTACCAAAGTTAATTCAGAAAGCAATTTCAGAAGGAAACTATCAATTAGCAGTACGTTATTATTATTTGTTGCTGTTAAAAAAACTGTCAGATAAAGAGCTTATTTCTTGGCAACAAGAAAAAACAAACGAAGACTATATAAAAGAGTTATCATCAAAAAAACAATTATATACAGATTTTAAAGAGTTAACTTATCTGTATGATTATGTGTGGTATGGTGAGTTTTTTATAGATAAAGAAAAATTCTTACAAGCGGAGAATAACTTTAAAAATACGCTAGCTAAAATATAGTCAATTGGATAAAAAACTAAAAATATACATTGGTCTGTTGGTGCTTATAGTGCTCAGTATTTTTTATGTAGAGTCTGTAAAACCTAAAGAAATCAATTGGTATCCAAGTTATGCTGCAAAACATAAAATTCCGTATGGTACCTATGTATTGCATAAAGAAATGCCGAGTTTATTTCCTAAAAGTGAAGTCAAAGATATCTACCAAAATCCGTATGTATATTTAAAAGACGATACGAATAACGGAACCTATTTTTTTCTTGATAATAAAGTAAATTTAGAAAAAGATGAGTTGAATCAGCTTTTAGAGTTTACAGATAGAGGGAATGATGTATTTATAGCAACAAACGGCATACATTTAGATACATTACAGATTCAAACAAGCTATTTAACTACTTCAGCGTTTGAGGAAAAGGCCTATCAAAAAATGAGTAATCCTATTTTTGGTGGAAAAGAATATCATTTTGATAGAGATTTTTCAAAATTATATTTTTCTGAAGTAGATACTCTTAATACAACTGTTTTAGGTGAGTTGATAGTGAGGAATGAAAATGATTCTATTATCAGTAAAAAACCAAACTTTATCAAAGTAAAACACGGTCGAGGAAACTTCTATTTACATACATTTCCACAGGCATTTACGAATTATAACATGTTGTTAGATAATAATTATGAGTACGTAGCTAATGTATTATCATATTTAAATAACCAGCAAAAAAATGAAGCTGGGACTGGCTCTAATAGTAATAGCACCATTTTATGGGATACTTATTATAAAACAGGAAAAAGTAGAATTACTTCTCCTATGCATTATATTTTATCAACCCAATCGTTAAAGTGGGCATATTATATAGGGTTGATAGGAGTGTTGTTCTTTATTATTTTTAAAGGAAAGCGTAATCAGCGATTAATTCCTGTTATTACCCCGTTAAAAAATCAAACATTGGCTTTTACACGTACCATAGCCAATATGTATTACGAGAAATCAGATCATAAAAATATAGCAGAACATAAAATCAACTATTTTTTAGAGTATATCAGAATCAAATATCGATTATCAACTTTAAAAATAGATGAGCGTTTTTATAAAAACCTTGCAAGAAGAAGTGGTAATTCAGAAGAAAAAGTAGTTGCCTTATTTGAAAAGATACAGCAAATACAATCAAAATCAAGTATAACCGAAGAAGATTTAGTAGCTCTAAATAAAGCTATTGAAGATTTTAAAGCATATAAAAAAGAATAGGATGCAAACAGAAAACAATCCAATAGAAAATACGAATGAGTTATTTTCAAGCAGAGTAGACTTGTCGAAATTAAAAGAAGCTGTGATTCAAATTAAAGAACAGTTAGGAAAAGTAATTGTAGGGCAAGAAGAGTTTATGGAGTTGTTGTTGGTTTCATTATTGGCTGACGGACATGTGTTGATTGAAGGGGTTCCTGGAGTTGCTAAAACAGTAACAGCAAAATTATTGGCAAAAACCATAGCAACCGATTTCAGTCGAATTCAGTTTACGCCAGACTTAATGCCTTCGGATGTATTAGGAACTTCGGTACTAAACATGAAAACATCTGATTTCGAGTTTAAAAAAGGTCCAATTTTTTCTAACATTGTGTTGATTGATGAAATTAACAGAGCACCAGCTAAAACGCAAGCAGCATTGTTTGAGGTGATGGAAGAGAAACAAATCACGATGGATGGTGAGCGTTATGTAATGAATCCTCCCTTTATGGTATTGGCAACTCAAAACCCAATAGAACAGGAGGGGACGTATGCCTTACCAGAGGCGCAATTAGACCGTTTCTTATTCAAAATAAATGTTGGATACCCAAATTTAGAAGAAGAAATACAAATCATTACTGCTCATAACGAACGAAAAGGAGCGTTACCGCAAACGAAAGTGGAAGCTGTGTTAACAGAAGCTGAGTTATTAGAATACAGAAGCAAGGTTTTTGAGGTGTTGGTAGAAGAAAAAATTATCAAATACATAGCACAACTTATTTCTAATACGCGAAACAATGCACATTTGTATTTAGGAGGTTCACCAAGAGCAAGTATTGCAGTATTGATGGCATCTAAAGCATTTGCAGCCATTAACGGACGTGATTTTGTAATTCCAGAAGATGTAAAGAAGAGTATTTACCCTGTATTACGCCATAGAATTATGTTAACTCCTGAACGCGAAATGGAAGGAATGACAGCCGATAAGGTGATTGAAATGATTGTACAATCTGTAGAAGTTCCAAGATAGTGATTCAATTCTTTAAATCGTTATACGTACACAATCGCTTTTTTATCTATATAAGCGTAATTTCGGCATTGTTTTTAGTGTCGTTTTGGATTCCTGCGCTCTATGCAGCAACGTGGATGCTTGTGTGGTTATTTGTGATAGCGATGTGTGTTGATGTGCTCATTTTATATCGATTTAAAAACGGGTTTTCAGCGAAAAGAATTGCATCAGAAAAATTATCGAATTCAGATGCTAATGAAATAGCCATTAGGCTTGAAAATAACTATCCGTTTCAAGTTTTTATTTCGTTGATTGATGAATTGCCAGTACAATTTCAAAAAAGAGATTTTGAACATGCAATGTCTTTGAAACCCGGAGAGAAATCAACCTATACCTATGCTGTTAGACCTGTTGAAAGAGGAGAGTATACCTTTGGAAAAGTAAATGTATTTGTGTCTTCTTTTTTGCAGATGTTTTCTAAACGTTATTCATTCTCTGCGGAAGAAAGTGTAAAAGTATACCCGTCGTACATACAAATGAAAAAGTATGAATTTTTGGCAATGCACAATAACTTAACCGAATTTGGTATGAAGAAAATTCGACGCATTGGGCATACTATGGAGTTTGAACAGATTAAAAACTACATTCCTGGTGATGATGTACGTACTATAAACTGGAAAGCAACGGCTAAAAGAGCAGAGTTGATGGTGAATCAATATCAAGATGAAAAATCACAACCCATATATTCTATTATCGATTTAGGTCGTGTGATGAAAATGCCTTTTGAGGGATTAAAGTTATTAGACTATGCCATTAACTCAACGTTAGCTTTTTCAAACATAGCTTTATTAAAGAATGATAAAGCTGGGATGCTGACTTTTTCTAAAAAAGTAGAAAAAATAGTAGCAGCCAGTAATAAGAAAACAAACTTATCGGTCATCAACGAAGAGTTGTATAATATTACAACCGATTTTTCAGATGCTAATTTTGCACTGTTGTATGCCAATATTAAACGAAAAATAAATCAACGAAGCTTACTAATTTTATATACGAACTTTGAGCATATATCTGCCTTAAAACGACAATTACCCTATTTAAAAGCGATAGCTAAAAAGCACCTATTGGTAACTGTTTTTTTTGAAAATACGGAGTTGGATACGTTAATCACTGAAAATGCAGAAGATTTACAAAGTGTGTATCACAAAACGATTGCTGAAAAATATGCTTACGAAAAACGGTTGATGATAAAAGAGTTAGAGAAAAATGCGGTACATGCTATCTTAACCAAACCACAACATTTATCGGTGAATGTAATAAATAAATACCTTGAGTTTAAAGCCAAAGGGATGATATAAAAAAAGCAACCATTGGTCGCTTTTTTATTTTTTTATTGATGCAGAATTATTGTAGCTCTTGTAATCTTTCTTGTAGTAATTCTGGATTTCCTAAAGCATCCATTCCAATCATTGAAATAATCCAAATAATGTAAGCTATAAAAATAACGTTTAATACAATACCTACAATACCCAATATTTTACCTGTATTGGCATTTTTTACTCCCTCGTACATGTCAGGGTTTTCGTTATCCAATTTAATAGCTTTGTTACCTAAAACCAAAGCAATAATTCCTAAAGGTAGCCCAATAACCCCATAACAACAGCAGGTTACAATAGAGCAGATACCTAAAACTAAGGCTGTAGTTGAATTTGGTAGTTTTTGTTTTTCCATAGTTTTTCTAAAGTTTAAATTAATTGATTCATTTTTATAACATAACTACTCACAATAATGAGTATGTTAATGATAGCCAATATACTGATTATTTTTTGAGCATATTTTACTTTGTAGAAGAAGTTAATACTTACAACAAAAGCTAAAAGTAGCAAGGTGTATATCGCAGGATACATTTTAAAAGCTGCAACAAACTCTCCATGTAAAAGGAAACTCAAAGCACGCTGTATACCACAACCCAAACAATCAAATCCAAAGAGTTTTTTGTTTAAGCAGGGAAACATATAATCTTCTAATTGTAACGGCATAATTTGTTATTTAAACATATCCATTCCTGGAATGTTTGGCATTCCGCTTTTAGCAGCGATAGCTAATTCTTGTTCGTTAATTTCACCAGCACGTTTCAATGCTTTGTTTAGCGCTAAGATTAAGTAATCTTCTAGTTCTTCTTTATCTTCTAACAAAGATTCATCGACTGTAATCGCTTTTATTTCACGATTAGCAGTTACGGTAACTTTTACATTTCCTCCAGCAATTGCTTCGTCAATTAAAACGGTGTCTAATCGTTTTTTAGTCTCTTCTACTTTTTGTTGAGCTTCTTGTAGTTTGCCCATCATTCCAGAAATATCTCCAAACATTCTTGTACAGTTTTTTATGATTTACTTAACAACAAAAATAGTATTTTCACAAGAAATATAAACCAACTTAAAAAATGAAAAAAATAATGCTGTCGGCTTTAGTTTTTAGTCTTATTTTTGGTTCTTGCAAAAAACAAGAAATGAATAAAGATATCAAAGCCCCAGTTGCTGAAAAGCAACCGACTAAGTTAGAGAAACATGGAGATGTTCGTACTGATGATTACTTTTGGATGCGTTTAACAGATGCTCAAAAAAATGCGAAACTAAAAGATGAACAAACTCAAAAAGTATACGATTATTTAAATGCAGAAAATGCTTTTTACGATGAAATGACGAAAGAAACGAAAGAGTTTCAAGAGGAGTTATTTCAAGAAATGAAAGGTCGTATTAAAGAAGATGATGAATCTGTACCATACAAAAAAGACGGATATTTTTACATTACTCGTTATGAAAAAGGACAACAGTATCCAATTTATAGCCGTAAAAAAGAAACTTTAGAAGCAGAGGAAGAAATCATGTTCAATGTAAATAATGAAGCAGAGGGATATGATTATTTTCAGTTAGGAGGATTAAATGTGTCACCAGATAATAAAATGGTGGCTTTTGCTACAGATACAGTTAGTCGTCGTCAATATTTTATCAGAATTAAAAATTTAGAAACGGGTAAGATTTATAAAGACATTATCGAAAATACTACAGGAGGATCGGTTTGGGCAAATGATAATAAAACGTTGTTTTATGCTAAAAAAGATCCTGTAACTTTACGTTCTTCAAAAATTTATAAACACACGTTGGGTTCTGATGCAGCTTTAGATGAATTAGTGTATGAAGAAAAAGATGATACGTTCGGAGCTTTTGTTACCAAATCAAAATCTAAGGAGTATATCATAATAGGTTCGTATAGTACAGTTTCAACAGAATACCATGTGTTAGATGCTAACAATCCTGATGGAGAATTACAAATAATTCAACCACGTGAGCGTGATTTAGAATATGAAGTAGCACACTACGGAGATTATTTTTACATTAAAACTAACAAGGACGGAGCAACCAATTTTAAGTTGATGAAAACTCCTATAGATAAGCCTGGAAAAGAAAATTGGGTAGATGTAATTCCACATAGAGAAGATACGTTATTTGAAGACTTCTCAATTTTTAAAGATTATTTAGTTTTAGAAGAAAGAAATGAAGGATTGAATAAAATCCGTATCAAACGATGGGATGGAACAGAAGATTACTACTTACCTTTTGATGAAGAAACCTATTCAGCAGGAGTATATGGTAATCCTGAATTTGATACAGAGGTAATCCGTTATTCGTATAACTCAATGACAACTCCAAGTTCAGTAATCGATTTCAATATGAAAGATAAATCAAAAGAAATCAAAAAGGAACAAGAAGTTTTAGGAGGGAAATTTGATAAAAATAATTATGTAAGCAAGCGTATTTGGGTACCTGCTCGCGATGGTAAAAAAGTAGCGTTATCAATTGTACACCATAAAGATACGAAGCTTGATAAAAACACACCAATATTACAATATGCATATGGTTCTTATGGGTATACAATAAACGACGGGTTTTCAACAACACGTTTAAGTTTATTAGATCGCGGATTTGTATATGCATTAGCGCATATTAGAGGAAGTCAGTATTTAGGACGTGAATGGTACGAAGATGGTAAAATGTTGAACAAGAAAAATACATTTACCGATTTTATTGATTGTTCTAAGTATTTAATTGATAATGGCTATACATCACCAGAGCATTTGTATGCTATGGGAGGTTCTGCTGGAGGTTTATTAATGGGAGCTATTGTGAATATGAATCCGGAGTTATACAACGGAATCATAGCTGCGGTACCTTTTGTTGATGTAATTTCTACCATGTTAGATGATAGTATTCCACTAACCACAGGAGAATATGACGAATGGGGAAATCCGAACGATAAAGTATACTACGATTATATTAAATCGTATTCTCCATACGATCAAGTTGAAGCAAAAGCATATCCTAATATGTTAGTAACTACAGGTTTACATGATAGTCAAGTGCAGTATTGGGAGCCAGCAAAATGGGTAGCGAAACTACGTGAATTAAAAACTGATAACAACATGTTATTCTTACACACGAATATGGAAGCAGGGCATGGAGGAGCTTCTGGAAGGTTCGATGCATTAAAAGAAACTGCGGAAGAATATACGTTCTTTTTAATGTTAGAAGGTAAGTTAAAAAAATAATTATATTTTTGCGCTCGATTGAGTGTAAGTGTCATTGCGAAAGCAACGAACAATCTCAACAGATTTTTCGTGTCCGTTTTTCGTAATGACACTTTTTCTTATTTACAAACTATAATGAAGAGACATCAAGGTATTACCAATTCAATAATAGATTTAGTAGGTCAAACTCCCATGATTCAACTGCATCGCATTACCCAAGATTTACCGGGTACTTACTATGCAAAAGTTGAAGCTTTTAATCCAGGACACTCTGCTAAAGATCGAATTGCATTGCATATCATAGAAACAGCTGAAGAGAAAGGAATTGTAAAAGAAGGAGATATTATTGTGGAAACAACTTCTGGTAACACAGGGTTTTCATTAGCAATGATTAGTATTGTAAAAGGGTATCGCTGTATTTTAGCAGTGAGCGATAAGTCTTCTCAAGATAAAATAGATATGCTAAAATCGATGGGAGCAGAAGTGCATGTTTGTCCTGCAAATGTTACTCCTGACGATCCTCGTTCGTATTACGAAGTAGCTAAACGATTGCATAGAGAAAATCCAGGATCAATTTATATCAATCAATATTTTAACGAATTAAATATTGAAGCGCATTATAAGAGTACAGGACCAGAAATTTGGGAACAAACCGAAGGAAAAGTAACACATGTAGTGGCTGCAAGTGGAACAGGAGGTACGATTTCTGGAACTGCGCGATACTTAAAAGAACAGAATCCTGATATTCAAATTTTAGGAGTAGATGCGATGGGATCTGTAATTAAAAAATACCATGAAACGGGTGAATTTGATGCCAATGAAATTAGTCCATATAAAATAGAAGGTTTAGGTAAAAACTTAATTCCTACTTCTACCGATTTCGATGTGGTAGATGTCTACGAAAAAGTATCCGATAAAGAAGCAGCATTAAAAGCCAGAGAGTTAGTGAAAACTGAAGGAATTTTCGCAGGCTACACTTCAGGAGCAGCCTTACAGGCTACACAACAATACGCCGATAACGGGTTTTTTGATGAAAATAGTGTGGTGGTAGTAATTTTACCAGATCACGGTTCTCGTTATATGAATAAGATTTATTCGAATAAGTGGATGAAAGAACAAGGTTTTTTGTAGTTTATAAATAGTTGATACCATGTAGGGTACTTAACTTTTTATGAATTACCCTAATGTCTTTTTCATGAATATAATAGCAAGTAGAAGATAGTTTAACCTGATTTTTGTTGTCTTTAATAATGAAAGAGACAAACAAAGTAAAAGATATAAATGGGGAGTGATTTATTTTAGAAACTACTAATTCATCTAATTTTAAAGATGTTTTTCTACAAGAATTAAAACCTAAAAATTTATTGATAACCAAACTTTGGTTATCATAATCGATATAAATACTATCTAATTTTACTCTAGAGATGTAGATAAATATTTTGATAATGATGGCAAATTCAAAGATTATTATAAATTTTATAATATCCATAACCTCTGGTTTTGACCACGTAATTAAATCAATTAGTAGAGACCAGAATAAAGCTATGGGAATTAGTATAAAAAACTGATTGATAAAATCAGTGTATTTTAATCTTCTGTTATTTTTAAAAATCTTTTTCATATAAACTAAATACACTATAAAAATAGAACTAACAGTTAGTGGGGGCAATATGTATATTATTCATACAACAAATACTGTTCACGTACCTTTTTAAAGTCATTTAGACCTTCTTGCCAACTTGCTTTAATTTCCTCTTCCGAAAGTCCTTGTTCGATTTGTTGTTGTAGTTTTTTAGTTCCTGCTAGTTTGGTGAAAAAAGCATTAAAAAATTCAGTTTTAGGTGACTGTTGATGTGCTTTTACGAGCCAACTAAGGTTTAAGCTAATTAAGCTTTCAGAAGCGCTTAAATCTTCCCCAAAGCACATCTTTTCTTTATGTTTTGGGTGTTTTGCTCCTTCATTGGGCTGTGGTGTAAAACTAAAGCTAGTTTTTTCTAAATGTGGTGAACCATAAATTTGAAATTGTTTGTCTGTTCCCCTTCCAGCAGATACATTAGTTCCTTCAAAAAAACATAAACTAGGGTATAAGTTAATCGAAATATCGTTCGGTAAATTAGGCGATGGTTTTATAGGTAGACTATATGTTGATTGATGCGTGTAATTTTCTAACGGAATTACGGTTAAGTCACACTGAATACCATTTGCTAACCATTGTTCACCGTTAATCATTTGCCCGTACTCCCCAATGGTCATTCCATAAACCACAGGAACAGGATGCATACCTACAAAACTTTTGTGTTCAGGTTCTAAAACAGGTCCGTCAATATAATGTCCGTTAGGATTTGGTCTATCTAATAAAATCACAGGAATATTTGCCTCGGCACAAGCTTCCATTACATAATGTAATGTAGAAATATAAGTATAAAAGCGAGCACCCACATCTTGAATATCAAAAACAACCACATCAATTCCATTCAATTGTTCTGGTGAAGGTTTTTTGTTTTTTCCATACAAGGAGATGATTGGGATGCCTGTTTTTACATCTTTTCCATCAGCTATGGCTTCACCAGCATCAGCTTTTCCTCTAAAACCATGTTCTGGAGCAAACACTTTTTGCACGTTAATTCCTTCGTAATTATGTAAATAATCTACTAAGTGGTGTTGTGTCATTTCTGAACCCATAATGTTAGGTGCAACTTCTGCTCGTTGTAATACTTGTAATACGGAAGTCTGATTAGCCACGATGGCAATATTTTTATTCTTTAAAAGAGGAAGGTAGGCTGTAGTTCTATCAGCACCCGTTTTAATTGTTTTTGGTTCTTCTTGTTTTATAGCTTCTTTAGCAGTAGATTTTTTTTGCTGTTGTGCACAAGAAGAAAATTGAAAACTAACTACTAAAAAAAGTAAAAAAATGGAATAAAAAGAAAGCTTCATCTATCAAAAATTAAAAGATAAAGGTACAGGTTTCTGTTTTTTAAGAATAAAAAAAGTGAAAGAATTAAAACCTAGGGATTCTTCTCTTTCTTTACATAAGAATTAGTTACTTTTGGTTTTGTAAAAAAGAAAACATTTGAACTTCGAACTATTCATAGCAAAACGAATCATTGCTGGAAAACAGTATAAAAGCAGTATTTCATCACCAATTATTACCATTGCAACCATCGCAATTGCGCTGGGGGTAGCTATTATGTTAATTGCAGTCTCAATTACTTCAGGATTTCAGAATAAGGTGCGTGATAAAATGACAGGTTTTAAAGGACATATTCAAATTGTAAATTATGATAATAACAATTCAGATGTTTCCACAGTTCCGATTGATATTAACCAAGAGTTTTATCCAGAGTTCAAAAATATTGACGGTATAAAAAAAGTACAACCTTTTGCCAATGTAGGAGGAATTATAAGAACTCCAACTGATTTTGAAGGAGTTATTTTTAAAGGGGTTTCGGCCGATTACGACTTTACTTTTTTTAATGAGTGTTTGGTTGAAGGTCGCCTGCCAGATTTTACGCAAGATAGAAACCGAGAAATTCTAATTTCAGAATCCATAGCAAACCGATTGCATTTTAAACTAAATGATACCATTCAAACTTGGTTTGGAGCCGAAAATAGTAGTTTGAAATTTAAATCTAGAAAACCAATTATTGTGGGAATATACAATACAGGTTTTGAACAGTTTGATAAGATTATGTTGCTGGGCGATGTAAGAGAAGTACAAAGAATTAATCGTTGGAAAGATACTGAAGTAGGAGGTTTTGAAGTATTGATTGATGATTATGATAAGCTAAAAGAAAAAGGAGATGAAGTGTATACTAGCATTGGGGCAACTTTAAATAGTATTACGATTGTAAATAATTATCCCGCTATTTTTGAGTGGTTAAAACTCTTAGATAATAACGTGTGGTTTATTATTGGAATCATGGTACTAGTTGCTGGTATAAACATGGTAACAGCCTTATTGGTTCTTATTTTAGAGCGTGTGCAAATGGTTGGAATTTTAAAAGCATTGGGAAGTGTAAATTGGAGTATCCGAAAAATATTTTTATACAATGCTTCTTACTTAATTTTAAAAGGATTGTTCTGGGGAAACCTTATTGGACTTAGCATTCTTTTAATTCAAAAATATACGAAGTTAATAAGTCTGGATCCTGAAACTTATTATGTGTCAACAATGCCAGTAGATATTAATTTCTTAGCAATTTTATTGTTGAATATAGGTACGTTAGCATTGTGTTTTTTAATGCTAATTGTTCCTTCGTATATCATCACAAAAATCCGCCCTTCAAAATCCATTCGATTTGCTTAGTTTTGCATAACATTAATTAGATATGAAGTACGCAAAAAATATATTAGAAACTATTGGTAACACACCTTTAGTTCAGTTAAACTCAGTAACAAAAGAAGTAGATGCTTTGGTATTGGCTAAAGTAGAAACGTTTAACCCAGGGAATTCTGTAAAAGACCGTATGGCACTGAAGATGATTGAAGATGCCGAAGCAGATGGTCGTTTAAAACCAGGAGGTACTATTATTGAAGGTACTTCAGGAAATACAGGGATGGGATTAGCATTAGCGGCCATTGTAAAAGGGTACAAGTGTATTTTTGTAATTTCAGATAAGCAGTCTAAAGAGAAAATGGATATTCTGCGTGCAGTAGGAGCAGAGGTAGTTGTTTGCCCTACGAATGTAGAACCAGATGATCCTCGTTCATACTATTCGGTATCTAAGCGTTTAGGGGAGGAAACTCCAAACTCTTGGTATGTGAATCAATACGACAACCCTTCAAATGCACAAGCGCATTACGAGCAAACAGGACCAGAAATTTGGGAACAAACCGATGGTAAAATCACACATTTTGTTGTTGGAGTAGGAACAGGTGGAACAGTTTCAGGTACAGCGAAGTTTTTAAAAGAAAAGAATCCCAATATTAAAATTTGGGGAGTAGATACGTACGGATCCGTCTTTAAAAAATACCATGAAACAGGTATTTTTGATGAAAATGAAATTTACCCATACATTACAGAAGGAATTGGGGAAGATATTTTACCAAAGAATGTAGACTTTTCTTTAATAGATGGATTCACTAAAGTCACTGATAAAGATGCGGCTATTTATACACGTAAAATAGCAAAAGAAGAAGGTATTTTTGTAGGGAATTCAGCTGGTTCAGCGATTAAAGGATTGTTACAGTTAAAAGATGAGTTTAAACCTGATGACGTAGTGGTAGTGTTATTTCACGATCATGGAAGCCGCTATGTAGGGAAAATGTTTAACGATGATTGGATGCGTGATAGAGGTTTCTTAGAAGAAGAAATTACGACAGCAGAAGATTTAATTAAAGATCATATAGATAAACCGTTGGTAACTGTTCAAACAGAAGAATTAGTATCGCATGCCATCGAAAGAATGCGTGCATTTAAAATATCACAAATTCCAGTAAGAGATACAAATGGGTTTGTAGGTTCTGTAGATGAATCCGCATTATTACATAGTTATTTAGAAGATAAAAACATAGCAGAAAAGCCTATTAAAGCTGTAATGGGTAAAGCGTACCCTACGGTTAAAAAATCAGCTTCTATTGATGAGGTATCGAAGTTAATTAATAAAGAGAACCAAGCTGTATTAGTTGATTTAGAAAACGGTAAACATCATATCATAACTAAATATGATATTATTAGAGCTATTTAAATAGCTTTATTATAAATACAAAAACAGGAAGCCCGCTCAATTGAGCGGGCTTCTTTGTTAATCAACTAATTCAAATAATTTACACAATGAAAACAATGTTACTTGTTTATGGTATTGTTGTTTCCAATATCTGTGCCAAAATTATAAATAAAAAGACGTACTTTTTTTAATTTTTAATTATTTGACATTTTTTTAACGTTAAACCGTTAAAAAGTTAAGAATATTTTAATTTAAGGTTAGCTAGCGTGTTTGTGTGCTTTGTATGAAGAACGTACTAAAGCACCACTTTCTACATACATAAAGCCCATTTCTAACCCTAATGTTTCGTATTTTTTGAATTGTTCAGGTGTTATGAATTCCTTAACAGGTAAGTGTTTTTTACTAGGTTGTAAGTATTGACCAATAGTAATAACATCCAATCCAACATTGCGTAAGTCTTTCATGGTTTGAATTACTTCGTCTTCCGTTTCTCCTAAACCAAGCATGATTCCAGATTTAGTACGCATTCCGTTGTCTTTTAAGTATTTTAAAACTCCCAAACTACGATCATATTTAGCTTGAATACGAACTTCACGCGTTAAACGACGAACTGTTTCCATATTGTGAGAAACGACCTCAGGAGCTACCTCAATAATACGGTCTAGTAATTTTTCGTCTCCTTGAAAATCAGGTATCAAAGTTTCTAAAGTCGTATTCGGATTCGCTCTACGGATAGCTTGCACAGTTTCAGACCAAATAATAGAACCTCCATCTTTTAAATCATCACGGTCAACCGAGGTAATTACTGCATGTTTAATATTCATTAATTTAATAGAACGAGCTACTTTTTCAGGTTCATCCCATTCTACAGTATCTGGACGTCCAGTTTTAACCCCACAAAACCCGCAAGAACGTGTACAGATATTCCCTAAAATCATAAAGGTAGCAGTACCTTCTCCCCAACATTCACCCATGTTAGGACAGCTTCCACTGGTACAAATAGTGTTTAGTTTATATTTATCAACAAGCCCTCTTAGTTCCGTGTATTTTTTTCCTACAGGTAATTTTACACGTAACCATTTTGGTTTTTTCGTTCTTTCTGGTGTTGCTAAAGTTTCGTTTGCCATTCCATAAAAAATTGAACAGCAAATTTACGAAGAAAAGATTTATAAACTAAGTAAAAACCAAATACTAAATCCGAATAAAAAAACAATGCCGAAAAGGCTCAAAATACGCAAGCCTATATTGGGTCTGTATTTTTTAGGTGTGTGTTTACCAGTAATTAAAATATAGTTGAGAATAGCATAAAAAGGAGCCGTTAAAAAAGATAAAACGGTGGCTATTCGTACCAGAAATACCATATCACTTAAAAAATAATACAAAATAACAGAGGTTCCAAGTGTTAACAATACTAACCAAAACCAATACCCTAACCTTATTGTTCTCGGAAAAAGTAAAAACGACGATTTTTCCATAGCTCTTGGGGAAGCATCTAATGTGGTAATAGTAGTACTAAACATGGTTGTAAAAGCCGCCACTCCAATAAATACAGAAGAGAACTCTCCTAAGTTTTTTGTGTATAAATTGATTAGTTGAGAAGCAAAAATAGTTCCTTTACTAGAGAATGATTCTCCCGATTGATACATAACTAATGCACCTAGCATAACAAAACAAACTCCCAAAAACAAGGCTCCAATATATCCAACGTTAAAATCAAAAATAGCTTGCTTGGGTTTAATTTTTATAAAAGTAGTTTTGTCTTTTTCTACCGACCATAAAGAATGCCAAATAGAAATATCCAAGGGGGCAGGCATCCATCCTAAAAAGGCGATTAAAAAGGTAACCTGAGCTGTTCCGCTTGGAACTATTTGTTGAAAACTAAAGCCTTTATCCGTTTTAACTAATGCAATGTTAACAGCAACTATAGTGCTAATGGTTAAAATTGCAATAATGTATTTCATTAAGTTATCTAAGAACTTGTATTTACCAATACCTAATAAAACAATACTAATAAGCATAATGAGTACAGACCAGGCAACTAAATCAAGTGAAATGCCAAAAAGATTAGAGGCTAAACTGGCTGTAACAATAGTAACTGCTGCTTGAATGGTAAACATAGTGGCAAGATTTAAGATAAAGTAGCTGATTAAAACTCCTTTACCTAGTCTTTTATAACCATCGAGAAGAGTCTCTCCAGTTGCCGTAGCATATCGAGGACCAAATTGAAAAAATGGGTATTTGATAATGTGCACTAGGAGTAAAGCCCATAACAATCCAAAGCCAAAGTCGGCACCAGCTCTGGTTGATTGTACCAAATGAGAAACACCAATGGCAGCACCAGCAAACAATATTCCAGGACCAAGTAAATTTAAGAGGGATTTTTTCATGAAAAAGAGAGCTTAAAAGTTTAAATAGTCACTATCTTTTAACTTTTTAAAGAAAGTTTCTAGATGTTTTTTTTCTTCTCTTTTTGGTTGAAATTCTTTTTTATGTAAATGTTTTCCTGTTACGTTAAACTGTAAAATCATAAAGTTTTGATTTTTATGGTTTTGCAATTTATGATTTCTTTATTATTTCAGCTAATAATTTTTTGGCACGTAGTAGTTTTACTTTTACATTGTTCATCGGTTCCCCAATTTGCTCAGAAATTTCTCTATAACTTAATTCTTGGAAGTAACGAAGATTGATGACATCTTGATACTTTGGTTTTAATTTTTTAATGTCCTTTAGAAGCTTTGCTAAGTTTTGTTCGGTAATAATCTTATCTTCAGGAGAAGGAGCATCATCAACAACAGCGTACACTTCTTTTTCTTGCTCTTCGGTTGTTTGCATATATATGGTAGATTGTTTCTTTCGAAGAAAATCGATGTATACGTTTTTAGAAATTGTAATCAACCAAGTTTTAAATTGATAGCTTTCATCAAAAGTTTCAATTCTATCAAAAGCTTTGGAAAAAGTTTGAATAGTAATATCTTCAGCATCGTTATCGTTTTTGGTTTTTTTAAGCTGAAAAGCGTACACGGTTCCCCAAAAAGTATCTAACAAATAATTAAAAGATATTTGATTTCCTTTTTTTGCTTGTTGAATATGGAGGAGTACTTTTTCTTGATTTATGTCCAATGCTTAGGTTTCGAGATTTGATTTGATATAAAGATACTAATTTGTAGCAATACTAAACAAATATCAAGGAATGGGAGTAATAAAACAATATTTTTTTCATGGAGTTTTGATGCTGACCTTCCAAGAACGATGTATTGAATAAGATAAAAACTAATTATAAAAGGCAAGGCTAATCTCCAGTTAACAACAGTTACATAACCTACTAAAAGATAAAAAAGAAGCTTAGTAAGGTAGAAAAACCAAAGAAAAAAACGATGGTTGAATTTATATAAAGAAAAAAGAATGGATGCTTTTTTTTCTAAAGAAAACCACTTTTTAAAAGAAAGAAGTTCTGTTGAAACAACGAAGCTATCTAGGGTATTTACATAAGTAGTGTTTGTATTTGTGGAAGCATCTTTTAAAAACAAATCCGCTTCCCCCATAAAAAGATTTATGTGATTGATATATCCATTCACTTTAAAAAACTCACTTTTAGTATAGGCAAGGTTATGATTTGTAGCCCTGTAAGGACTCTGAAATTTAACAAAAGAAAGAGATTGTACAGTTTTAAGTAAGTGGTCAAAACGAATGAGAAGATTGCTCAATGAATTTTTCTTATACCTTAGTTTTTGAAGACCAATAACAATGGTTTTTTCTTGTGAAAAATTACGAGCCATTTCATGAATCCAGTTTTTAGAGAAAGCTTTACTACTAATTTCAGTGAATAATAAATGATTGTAAGTGGCTGCTTTCACACCCAAAGTCAAGGCATATTTTTTATTTCCCCAAAAAGCTTCTGTGTTTTTTACATTTACAAGCTTGATATTTGGAAGTTCTCTCTGTAGCTCTTCTATTATGTTGAGAGAATTATCAGAGGAAGCATTGTTTACTAAAACAATTTCGAAACAAGAATATTTTTGTTCGGCTAAGTCTTGAATATAATTAGCTAAAATGTCGGCATTGTTTTTTATATAAACAATTACTGACACAGGGATATTTACTTCCGTGTTTCCTAGTTTTTTTCTTGTATTAATAAAAGAAAAAAAGAACAAATAATACATTACTTGTACAACCGTAACTACTACAAAAGTGTAGAACAGGATGGTAAATATCATAAAGACAGTAAAAGGTTAGTTGGGTAGCGTTTGCCTAATTATGTTGAGGCTCGCTACAGGTATCGAACTGGTCTGGAGTTTTACCACAAAATCCACAAGCTTCACCGCTTTCGTTTAACATTGGGTTTTGACTAGCACAGGTACCAGCAAACTCTCCGTCTTTTTTTGCCCAAATTTTAATGGCAATTCCAGCAAATGCTAATGCTAATAATCCTATGGTAACAAAAATTAATTTCATGATGTATTGTTTTGTATTGCAAAGATACAAACTTCCTGTTTTTCTATATAAAATAAAGAGAGATTTATAAGATTGTGACTTTTATGTGTTTGAGGGTCTTAATAATGTAATCAATTAATTAAAAAAATATGGATATTAAAAAATATTTTGCTGAATTCTTCGGAACATTTTGGTTAGTCTTTGGTGGTTGTGGTAGTGCCATTTTTGCCGCTGGTTTTCCTGAGTTAGGAATTGGTTTTGCAGGAGTAGCTTTAGCATTTGGTTTAACAGTATTAACAATGGCCTATGCTGTAGGACATATTTCTGGAGGTCATTTCAATCCTGCGGTTACTATTGGTTTATGGGTTGGAGGAAATCATACTGCTAAAGAAGTAGTGCCGTATATTATATCGCAGTTAATTGGGGCTGTGTTAGCAGCTAGTTTTTTGTATTTAATAGTTACAGATAATGAGGGATTTGAATCAATAGGAGGCTTTGCTGCAAACGGTTATGGAGAGTTATCTCCAGGAGGATATAACATTGGAGCGGCCTTCTTAGCAGAGTTTTTATTAACTATGTTTTTCTTGCTAATTATTTTAGGAAGTATTCATAAAAATGCTCCGAAAGGTTTTGCTCCAATAGCAATTGGTTTAGGGTTAACTTTAATTCATTTAATTAGTATTCCTATAACGAATACATCTGTAAATCCAGCTCGTTCTATGAGTCAAGCATTGTTTGCAGGAGGAGATTACTTATCGCAGGTATGGTTGTTTTGGGTAGCACCAATTGCTGGAGCAATTGTGGGAGGTTTACTTTATAAGACCCTGTTTGATAAAGAGTAACAAAAGAGGTAGAAATAAAAAAGGAGTGTATTAATACACTCCTTTTTTATTTAATAATATTGACTTCTATTTCTAGATCAATATCAAATGTGTTTTTAATACTATATTGAATTTTTTGTGCTAACTCGTAAATTTCATTTCCTTTAGCACTTCCATAATTCACTAAAACTAAAGCTTGTTTTTCATGCACTCCATAGGCACCAAAACGCTTTCCTTTAAATCCGCTTTGTTCAATTAACCAACCTGCAGGTACTTTAATTTCAGCATCAGAAATAACATAACTAGGAATATTAGGATATTTTTTCTGAAGTTTTTCAAAATGTTCTCTGGAAATTACTGGATTTTTAAAGAAACTTCCGCTATTACCAATTTTTTTAGGATCTGGTAATTTGGACTGACGAATAGCAATAACAACATTAGAAATATCTTTAATAGTAGGATTTGTAATTCCTTTTAAAGTTAATTCAGATGCTATTGCTCCGTAAGAAGTGTTAAGTTTATGGTTGTTTTTAGTTAATTGAAAACTAACTGAAGTTAACACGTACTTGCCCTTGGCTTTATTTTTAAAAATAGAATTTCGGTATCCAAACTGACATTCTTCCGCAGCTAGAGAAACCAATTTTCCTGTTTCAATTTCAACCGCTTCTACTTTTGTTATGGTGTCTTTTACTTCAACCCCGTAAGCTCCAATATTTTGGATAGGACAAGTACCAACATTTCCAGGAATTAAAGATAAGTTTTCCAATCCGCCATAGTTTTGAGAAACGCACCATAAAACAAACTCATGCCAATTTTCGCCAGCATTTACAGTTAGGTGAATGCTGTCTTGATTTTCTCTATCGATAGAAATTCCTTTGATATCAATATGTACAACTAGGATTTCAATATCTTTGGTAAGTAACATGTTGCTACCACCGGAAATTAAAAAGATATTTTTTTCTTCTTTTAAGAGTTGTTGTAATTGGTATACAGAAGTAATAGAAACAAAACGTTTGGCATTTACATCAATGCCAAACGTGTTGTATTCTTTTAAAGATATGTTTTCTTGAATATTCAAATTAACTATTATAGTTTTCTAGGGCGATTTTTAATATTTCAACAGAACGCTTTAAATCAGTTTTGTTTAAAACATAGGCAATACGCACTTGGTTTTTTCCTTCCCCTTCAGTAGAATAGAATCCACTTGCAGGAGCTACCATTACGGTTTCGTTGTTATCGCTAAATTTTTCTAAAATCCACTGAGCAAAATCGTCACTGTCCTTTACTGGTAATTCAGCAACACAGTAAAAAGCCCCTTTTGGGTTGGCAACTTTTACTCCTTCAATTTTTTGTAACTCAGAAATTAAGGTATTTCTACGATCTTCATACTCTTCAATAACTTCATCAAAATAACTTTGAGGAGTGTCTAAAGCAGCTTCACTGGCAATTAAAGCATAGGTTGGCGGACTTAAACGTGCTTGTGCAAATTTAATAGCTGTTCCAATAAAGGCTTCGTTTTTAGAAACAATACAACCAATTCTTGCACCACACATACTATAACGCTTCGATACAGAATCAATCATAATAGCATTTTGCTCAAGTCCTTCTAAAGCCATGACTGAATTGTGCTTTTCACCATCGTAGGTAAATTCACGGTATACTTCATCAGCAATTAAAAATAAATCGTGTTTTAATACAATTTGTTTTAGCTTTTCAATTTCTTCTTTACTGTATAAATATCCAGTTGGATTCCCTGGATTACAGATTAAAATAGCTTTAGTTTTTGAAGTAATTAACTTTTCAAAATCTTCAATTGCAGGTAAGGCAAAATTGTCTTCAATTTTAGAAATAACAGGCACTACTTTAACACCTGAAGCAGTAGAAAAACCGTTATAGTTAGCATAAAAAGGTTCTGGAATAATAATTTCATCTCCTGGATCGGTAATACTACCAATAGTAAATAACAAAGCTTCTGATCCGCCAGTAGTCGCAATAATATTATTAGCAGTTACATGAATATCATTTTTAGCATAATAATTAGCTAGTTTGGTTCTGTATTCTTCTGAACCTTCAGATCTAGCATACGATAACACTTCAATAGCATTATTTTTTACAGCATCTAAAGCAACTTGTGGTGTTTTAATATCTGGTTGACCAATGTTTAAATGGTACACTTTTGTCCCCTTTTTTTTAGCTGCCTCAGCAAAAGGAACCAATTTGCGAATTGGTGATTGAGGCATAGCATTTCCTTTACTAGAAATTGATGGCATTTTAATATAAATTAGTTGTTTGAAAAGCAAAATTGCGAAATATATTTGAGAGTATTGGAATGTTTGTTGGAAAAAAAACGGTTAAAAAAATCATAAAAACCAGAATTTCTAAAATGAAGATTGTATCTTTAAGTATATAACCATTAAATAAGTTCTTTTGAATAGATTAGTACGATACTTTTTAACGCTTTTTTTTAGCGTGTCTGCCTTTGCTCAACAAAATTTTCAGTTTTTAGGCAAGGAAACTGATAAACAATCCTTAAGATTTCAATTAATAAATAATTTAGTAGTCATTCCCTTAGAAATTAATGGACATCAGTTATCATTTATCTTAGATACGGGGGTAAATAAAACAATCTTATTCAATTTAACCTCAAAAGATAGTGTTGGTTTAAATAATGTAAAGAAAGTGTTTATAAGAGGTTTAGGTAGTGGAGAACCAGTTGAAGCCCTGTTTTCTAGAGGAAATAATTTTAGAATTAAAAACATTACGAGTTCTAACCAAGGCTTATATGTTATTTTAAAAGATGCTTTTGATATTTCTGCTAAAATGGGGACCACTATTCACGGAATTATTGGGTACGATTTGTTAAAAGATGTTATAGTTAAGATTAACTATGTAAATAAACGAATTGACTTTTACAATCCTAAAACATTTAAGTTCAATGCATGTAGTAAGTGTGAAAGTTTCCCGTTACAATTTTTTAGAAACAAACCCTATATAAATGTAACAGCGCAGGTGGATACGGTAACAAACACTATGTTGCCAGTTAAATTGTTAATAGATACAGGAGGGAGTGATGCTGCATGGTTGTTTGAAGGAACCAAAAAAGAATTAAAAACACCTAAGAAATTTTTCAAAGACATAATTGGAGAAGGTTTTAGTGGAACTATTTATGGGAATCGAAGTAGAATTCCTAAAATAGCCATAGGAAAGTTTAATATAAGTGAACCAACGGTCTCTTTTTTAGATTCGTCGTCTACATTTAATGCTAGGCAGTTTAAAGAAAGAAATGGGAGTATTGGTGGAGAGATTTTAAAGCGCTTTAAGGTATGGATTGATTACCCTAATAAAAGAGTTATACTCAAAAAAAATGCCTCATTAAATAAGGGCTTTTATTACAATATGAGTGGTTTACACATTGTATATGATGGACAAGAATTAATTAAAGAAAAAGCTTTGGAAAAATTTGTAGATAGTTACAATTCAAACAATCAAACATCTAAAAACAATGTAATTTCTTTAATAAGTACTTATTTTTATCGTTTTAAGCCTAAGTACAAAATAGATAAAATAGTAGAGAATTCACCTGCGTTTACATCGGGACTTCAAGTAGGAGATGTAATCAAGAAAATTAATGGAAAAGCTGCCCATGAATATCACTTAAACGAAATTATGGACATGTTTCACACAAAGCCAGGAAAGAAAATAAGAATGGAGGTAGAAAGAGTAGGCGTAAAACTTAAATTTGTGTTTAAGCTTGAACAACGTATATAAAAAAAACACAACAGATGTTGTGCTTTTTTTATATGGAGTAGTTTTTTAACTATCGCTTACTGTACTTTTCTCTTTGGCAGGAGTAGCATCTTTTACGATAAATCCTTTAATCTTAACTCTTTTTCTTTTGTTTTTAGCATTTGAAATAACAGTTAACGTTTTAGAGAAACCACCTAATCTTTTTGTATCGTAAGAAACTTCAATTTGCCCTTTTTTTCCAGGCATAATTGGTTCCTCTGGCTTAGTAGGGACTGTACACCCACAAGGAGATACAATATCCTTAATAATGATAGGAGCATCACCTATGTTTGTGAATTCAAATACGCGTTTTCCTTCAGACCCATAAGCTATTTTCCCATAGTCAATAGTTTCAGTTTCAAATTTAAATTCTTGAGCGCTTACTGTTAAGGTAATAAAGCAAACAGCGATAAATGATAAAATTGTTTTCATAATGTAAAAAATTAATTTTTTTAGGGTATTAACCGCTACAAATTTAGTATTATTTCTTTAAGTTCTAAAAAAACAACCTCTAATTTTCTGTACCTCATAGATAGTTGTATTTTTGCTAATCGAATTTCAAAAACAATGCCAAAGGTTAAAAAGTGTTAAATTATTAACCATAAAGATACACATAACATATGAATATTCCATCAAAATATAATTCTAAAGAAGTAGAAGGAAAATGGTACGATTACTGGATGAAACACAATTATTTTCGTTCAGAAATAGACGAACGCGAACCCTATACAATTGTTATACCTCCACCAAATGTCACAGGTGTGTTACATATGGGACATATGTTAAATAATACCATTCAAGATGTATTAATTCGTAGAGCTCGATTGCAAGGAAAGAATGCGTGTTGGGTTCCGGGTACTGATCATGCCTCAATTGCTACAGAAGCAAAAGTGGTCGCAAAATTAAAAGAGCAAGGGATTGATAAAAACGATTTAACTCGTGAAGAATTTTTAGCACATGCTTGGGAGTGGAAAAATGAGTATGGAGGAATCATTTTAGATCAATTAAAGAAATTAGGAGCCTCTTGTGATTGGGAGCGTACTGCATTTACAATGGATCCTGCGTTGTCAGAATCGGTAATCAAAGTATTTGTGGATCTATATAATAAAGGATTAATTTACCGTGGATATCGTATGGTGAACTGGGATCCTGAAGCAAAGACAACGCTTTCTGATGAAGAGGTGATTTATGAAGAACGCCAAGGTAATTTGTATTATTTACAGTATGCTATAGTAGGTTCTGATGAAAAAGTAACCATAGCAACTACACGTCCTGAAACCATTTTAGGAGATACAGCTATTTGTATCAATCCAAACGATGAGCGTTTTTCACATTTAAAAGGTAAAAAAGCTATTGTTCCTCTTTGTAATAGAGAAATTCCAATTATCGAAGATGAATATGTAGATGTTGAATTTGGTACAGGGTGTTTAAAAGTAACTCCTGCACACGATGAAAATGATAAAACTTTAGGAGACAAGCACAACTTAGAGGTAATTGATATTTTTAATGAAGATGCTACCCTAAATTCTTTTGGATTGCATTATGAAGGTAAAGATCGTTTTGTAGTTCGTAAGGAAATATCTAAAGAACTAGAAGAAAAAGGATTTTTAGTGAAAACTGAAGTACACGTAAATAAAGTAGGAACTTCAGAAAGAACCAAAGCAGTAATTGAACCAAGATTATCAGATCAATGGTTCTTGAAAATGGAAGAGTTGGTAAAGCCAGCTATTGAAGCTGTATTAGGAGAAGATAGAGAGGTGAAGTTATTCCCTAAAAAGTTTGAAAATACGTACCGTCACTGGATGGAAAATATCCGAGATTGGAATATATCACGTCAGTTATGGTGGGGACAACAAATTCCAGCATTTTATTATGGCGATGGGAAAGAAGACTTTGTAGTTGCTGAAACTATAGAAGAAGCAGTAAAATTAACTCAAGAAAAAACAGGGAACTCTTCATTATCTGCGTCAGACTTACAACAAGATCCTGATGCGTTAGACACGTGGTTTTCTTCTTGGTTATGGCCCATGAGTGTTTTTGATGGAATTCGTAATCCTGAAAATGAAGAAATCAAATACTACTATCCAACCAATGATTTGGTAACTGGACCAGATATTTTATTTTTCTGGGTAGCTCGTATGATTATTGCTGGATATGAGTACAAAGATAAACGTCCGTTTGAAAACGTATATTTAACAGGATTGGTACGTGATAAGCAACGTAGAAAAATGAGTAAATCTCTAGGAAATTCACCAGATGCCTTAAAATTAATTGAAGATTTTGGTGCAGATGGGGTTCGTGTAGGGTTGTTACTAAGTGCTGCAGCAGGAAATGATTTATTGTTTGATGAAGATTTATGCCAACAAGGAAAAGGATTTGCTAATAAAATTTGGAATACTTTTCGTTTAATTAAAGGTTGGGAAATAGATGAAAGTTTAGCGCAACCAGAAACAGCTAAAATAGGATTAGCTTGGTATGAAGCGAAGTTTAATAAAGTATTATTAGAAATAGAAGACCACTTTAGTAAGTACCGTTTATCAGATGCGTTAATGGCTATTTATAAATTAATTACCGATGATTTTTCATCATGGTTATTAGAAATTGTAAAGCCAGGATACCAACAACCAATCGACGCAAAAACATATAAAGCTGTAATAGAAGTATTAGAAAATAACTTAAAAGTATTACACCCATTTATGCCTTTCTTAACAGAGGAAATTTGGCAGCACATTACAGAAAGAACTCCTGAAGATGCATTGATTATAGCTAAATATCCAACAGTAGGAGAAACAAATGAAGAATTGATAACGAATTTTGAGTTTGCTACAGGGGTTGTTTCTGGAATTAGAACAATTAGAAAAAACAAAAATATTTCGTTTAAAGATGCAATTGAATTATCTATTGTAAATAACGAAAACGTTACAAAAGCGTTTGATGCAGTAATTCAGAAGTTAACCAACGCTTCAGCAATTAACTATGTTACCGATAAGGTAGAAGGAGCAGCATCTTTCCGTGTAAAATCAAATGAATATTTTGTGCCAATTTCATTAGATACGATTGATGTAGCAGCAGAAATTACAAAGTTAAATGCAGAGTTAAAAAGAGCAGAAGGCTTTTTAACTGGAATTCAAAAGAAATTGTCTAACGAGCGATTTGTAAGCAATGCACCAGAGCAAGTTATTGCTTTAGAACGTAAAAAAGAATCAGATACCTTGGCAAAAATCGAAACGATTAAAGCTAGTTTGTCTTCGTTACAATAAGTAAATAAAATTGAATAATAAAAAAACCGCTGTAATTATACAGCGGTTTTTTATTGGTAATTAGTTGAGAAATAGGAAACATAAGCTTAATAATTACTTAAAAAAAGAACATTTACATTTGTTTTAAATTAAAAACATTTGTAGGGTGAAATATGCCAATCATTATATTCTTTTAATTATTTCAGCAGTTGTTTTTACAGCTGGCATCTCTAGTACAGATATCTATTTTTTAGATGAAGCAAAAAATGCAGTATGTGCGAGAGAAATGATGGAGAATAGCGAGTATGTGGTGCCTACGTATAATGGGATTTTACGTACAGATAAGCCTCCACTGCATTATTATTTTATGATATTGGCGTATAAAATTTTTGGAGTAACCCCATTTGCAGCAAGGTTTTTTTCAGCAATAATGGGGGTGTTAACCGTTTTGTGTGTGTATTTTTTTTCTAAAAAACACCTGGGGAATATAAAAGCGTTTTACGCGAGTTTACTTTTAATAGCTTCTCTACATTTTAATATTCAAATGCATTGGAGCGTGCCTGATCCGTATTTCATTTTCTTTATCACATTAGCTGGATGTAGTTTTTATGAGTTTTATAAAACCAATAAGAAAATATGGTGGTGGATTCTTTACCTTTCGTTGGGATGCTCTTTTTTGTCAAAAGGCCCCGTAGGAATGGTTTTAATGAGTTTATCGGTTTTTGTATTTCTATTAATAAAAAAGGAGTTTACATGGAAAGTAATTAAGAGTATAAATCCGTTTGTAGGAATCCCCTTGGCATTAGCAGTCGCTTTTCCTTGGTTTTATGCAGTTAATAAGGCAACTGATGGGAAGTTTACAGAAGGCTTCTTTTTAAAGCATAATATAGACAGGTTTAGTAATGAAATGGAAGGGCATGGAGGAGTCTTCTTACTAACAATTGCTTTTGTTGTTTTAGGACTAATCCCTTGGTTTTTCTTTTTTGGAAATTACAAATTAGTCAAAAAGATGATTAAAGAAAATAGCTTTTATTTGTTTAGTTTTTGTGTTTCGGCTAGCATCGTTTTCTTTTTTATGATTTCAGGAACCAAACTACCCAATTATACAGTACCAGCTTATCCATGGCTGTTTGTGTTACTATCTGGAATACTATTGAATGTTGAAAAGAAAAAACCGTATGTAATAGCTATAGTAGTTTTATCTGTTGTTTTACCAATTGGAGTTATAATTGGAATAAAACAAGATAAAGTTATTCATGATTTGTATGTATTAGGATTTAGCTTTTTTATTGTAAGCATTGGGGCAATAGTAGCTTTTTTTTACAGAGACACCCAATATAGATGGATAAATATTTTAAATGGTAGTTGGTTAATTATGGCTCTGGTGTTTTTTTACATTGTTTTTCCTATAGTAGATAAACAAAACCCAGTACAAAAAACAATTTCTTTTTTTGATAAAAATGAGGCGGTAGCTGGTTACAAAATCGTAAACTCTGCATTTATTTTCAAGCTAGAAAAAGAAATACCAGTATACAGAAGTTTAGAAGAATTACAAAATTTTATAGAGAAACATCCAGAAGGAGGGAAAATTATTACACGTGCAGGCAAAGAAAACGAGTTACAATTAGAAAGCATAGGGTTAAAAGAGGTCGCCAGAGAAAAAGATTTGTTTGAGAATCCTACAACATTAATTTTAGGGTTTTAGGCTTTTTTTATTAGCAAAACACTAACAGCAGTTAGGAACCCTAAAAATGCTCCAAATGAAATATCTATTAAAAAGTGCTGTAAAAGATATACCCTTGATAGTCCTGCAAAACAAGCTAAAACAAACAAAAATAATTGCCCGTACTTGTGTAACTTAAAAAAGAAAATAAAAAAGAAAGCTAAGGAAAAAGCTGTTAAAGTATGCCCTGAAGGAAAGCTGTTTAAACTGTGAATATTAATACCAGATACTTTATGTAAAAGCTCAAAAGTATTTGTGTCAAAATATGCTTTGGGTCTGGCCATTCCTTTAAAAATTACTTTTTTCAATACCCAAGAAATTCCTGTTTGTATTAGTAATAAATAAATTAAATACGTGAGATTTTTTCGTTTTAAAAAGAAAATTAAAATAGCCAAAGGAATATAAATTACAGCATCCCCTAAATAGGTAATGTATTTAAAAAAAATATCTAAAAAATTAGTATGGTGTTTGTTTAGAATAATTAATAATTCTCCTTTAGGGATGGTAATAGAAAAATATAAAGCTAAAAATAGAACAGCTATAGATGTGAGTATAATTATATTACTTTTGAGAAAAAACCAAATTAAGTTAACATGATTGTCATGTTCAACTTTTTGAGGGAGGTAAATAACACCTTTGTAACTTAGCATTGTTATGTCTTTATAAATTCACAGTAGTGAAATTAAAAAGCCTATTTTGCCAAAATGTTAAGAGTTTTTTTTATTTGCTTTACTAAAAAGTAAAAAATGTTATGTTATTATTATCTAGGTTTTTAACTTGAAAGCTTAGGTATGATAAAAAATCCGCTGGACTTCTTATCATACCTAATTAAAAGTGTTTAGTTTTTGTCAACCACATCACCTGAACCTAGAGAGTTGCTATCTATTTGAGAGGGGTTTCCTTTATAATAAATGCTTCCAGAGCCTACAACAGTAGCTTTAATTTTGTTACTAACAGTAGTCAATATATCACCAGAGCCAGCAATACTAGCTTTTAAAGAACTTGTTTTTAAATCGTAACCTTTTATATTACCAGAACCTCCAATAGCACATTTTAAATAGTCAGTTTTTCCTTTTAATTTAATATTCCCCGATCCTCCTATAGATGCTTTAATAGTATTAGCTTCAACACTAGCAACAATATTTCCTGATCCTCCTAAAGCAAAAGAAACTTCGTCAGCTTTGATACGTTTTTTTGCAATTACATTTCCTGATCCCCCTAAAGCAACCGATTCAATATCTTCAAAAGGAACGGTAACGGTTAATTTTTTGGTGGTATGAATGTTGGTGTTTTCTTTAAAATTAATATTCAACTTTCCATTTTTCACTTCTGTTTCAATATATTTTAAAATATTCTCTTCACCTTCTATGCTAAGTTTACCTACTGTCCCCTCAGTTAAATAAACATCAAAGGAACCTCCAACGTTCACTTTATCAAAAGAATTAATTTTTCTAGTTTCTGTGATAACATTTCCGTTACCTTTAATTTTTTTAGCGCCCCACCAACTTTGAGAATTAACAGTAATTGATAAGAGAATTAAAACGATGGTAGTAAATTGTTTTTTCATTTTTAGTTATATTTAGCGTTAATATGATGTCGTTTAGTTTTAAAACTTTTAGTATAGCCTATATAGTAGCAAGTATTTTATCATTGTTTTTTATTGATGTTGATAAACCTATTACAGAGCTAATTTTTAAAATTTTTTCACTACAGTTTTTGTCTTTTTTATACTTGAGTTCTTCTCAAAAAATAAATTATTGGTATTTACTAATACTAATGAGCTCTGTTGTATCGGATGCTCTTTTGATTTTTGAGGATGACTTTATAAAAGGAGGTGTCTTTTTTTTGTTGTTAAATAGAGTTTTATATTTAATCATAGCTAGAAAAGCGATGCATAAAACAAAACTCAAAACGTTGCTAGCCTACCTTATACCAGGCTTAATACTTTTTTTAATCATTTCGTATTTGTTAAGACCTTATTTAAAAGAACTTTCGTATTCAATTTTTATAATATGTTTTTTAAATGCCACTATAGTTGGAATAACTTTTTTTAATTTTTTAAATAAAATGAGTAAAGAGAATTTGTTTTTCTTCTTAGGGATCTTTCTCATTATTACAGCCGATTTTTTAATAGTGTATAATAAATATGTTGATTACAAACTTTACTATGTTATTGCCTATACGATAGTGTACTACATTGCTCGTTATTTAATTTGTGTTTCAATGATTAAGAAAAAAAGCGGTTTTAATCATTTAATTTTAAAGAAACGCCTCCGTATCTAGATTTGATACTGATACTAGAATTAGAATTGTTAGTTCCAAAAGTTCCTTCGTAATACTTTTTAGATGACTTATTACTGCTTTTAAATATTGTTACATGGTTATCAGGATAGTCAAACCCAGCATAGCCTAAATCAACAGTAAAACTAAAGTTGTTATCACTACTAGTACCAAGCTTAATTCCAGCATAACTTCCATCGATAACAATACTTTCAAAACCTTTTTCAATATTTCTAACTCTTACCCCGCCATAATCGGTATCGATTTTTAAATTTTTTCTAAGAGTTCCTATTTTTATACTAGCGTAATCAGAGTTACCATTAATGTTTGAGGCATCATTTATAGAAATACTTCCGTAATCACTATTAAAATCAACATTGGTTGCAGTCCCAATTTTCATGGTAGAATAATCGGCATTTACTTTTAAGCTCTCTGATTTTACAACGGTTAACTTAGAGTAGTCAACACTTAAGTTTCCCGATTTCATAAAGTTAATTTCAGAAACACCACAATAATCTAAATTAATGTTATTAGTTTCATTTAAGAGTTGATCTATTTGTAGTTTACCATAATCACAATTAATGTTAGATTTCCCTTCTAGTTTATCTAGTTCAATATTCCCGTACTTATTATTTAAATCAGCATTATTGGTAATGGGCATCTTTACAAAATAATTAATCTTATAGTTTGTGTTATTGTTGCCCCACCAAGACCAACTAGATTTTGTTTTCTCAATAATGGTTCTGGCTTCTACCAAACTAGGAGTCGCTTCAAATTGAACATCTATAGCTTTTAATTTACGTTCAACATTAGATAAGTCACTGCCTTTAACAGTTATTTTGACGTCAATTTCTATGGTGTTTTTGTCCCAAGTCACAACATTTACATTGCCGTATTTATTACTAATGTATAGGGTTGCATTTTTATGAACAGAAAAAGTTTTACGAATGTTCTTACTTTTTTCGTGTTTTTTATCATTAGCTACTAAAAGTGTAGGAATGAAAAGGAATAGGAAAAGTAGTTTATATAATTTCATCTTCTAATATTTCTAATTTTGCGGGGTTTTGTTGTAATTCTAATCGTAAAAGAAGTTTTTCTAATACATCTAATCGTTGTTGATAATTTTGTATCATTTCTCTGATAATTTGATGTTTATTTTCTCTTTTAGATAGTTCTTTTTCGAGCGTTTGGTACTGATCTTCCAATTCTTCAATTTGATTTAAAGAATCTTCTATAAGTATTTCAGTTTCTAAACTTCTATATTGTTCAACTTCTTTTAACTCTTGATTTATGGTTGTAACAAAAAAGTTTTGAGCTTCTGCCATCTTGGGCGAAATATCGGCTAAGTCGTAGGTGTTTTTTTGTTGGTAACTACCAAGATAAAACCCTATAACTAGTACTACTGACGCTGCTATACTCATCCAAAAATAAGATGGTTTTTTAGCTCGTTTTGACGATTCTAGTTTTCGTTGAAAGCGATTTAAATGCCCTTGATGAGGTTCAAAAACATCAAAATCATTTTCCTGAAAAAACAGATGTAGTTTATCCTCCATATACTTGTGTTTTATGTGTATTACTTACGAATACTTGTTTTAACTTCTTTTTTGCTCTAGATATTGTTGTTCGTACATTTTCATTAGTGTAATTTAAGATTTGAGCGATTTCTTCATAATCATAACCTTCAATTAGATGTAAGGTCAATACAATTCTGTAATTGTCCTTTAATTGTTGTAAACAGTTTATAACTCTTTTAACTTCCAAAGAACTATAATCTATTTCAATATCTTCAATTTCATAATCAGGTACCAAATCCATTCGTACTTCATCATATCGAGTATTTTTTTTTAACTGGGTTAAACTTTTATTAATAACTATTCTTTTTAACCAAGCACCAAAAGTAACTTCACCTTTAAAAGTATCTAATTTTGTAAAAGCAGTTAAAAATGCTTCTTGAATTAAATCTTCTGCCTCGAACGCATCTTTTAAAATACGATACGATGTATTGTACATAGCTTTGTAATAGCTTTGATACACCTGCATTTGTGCAGTATTATCGCTCTTTTTACAGCGTTCGATTAGTTGGTTGATATGTGTTTGTTGCGACTCCAATGAAATCATTCTATACTAGAGACAATTTAACTTTTAAATTGTGACAGTTGGCAAGCATAAAAATAAAAAAATAAAAAATGTTTTTTAAAATTTAATACTTAGTTTTAGGTATTTTACTGATAATTAATTGATTGCGATTCTTGTTTTTTGCAGAAATAGAGCAGGCCGTGATGGGTAAAAAAAATGAATCAAAATATGTATATTTGACACAATGGTTAACAGTGTTAAAATTATTGAGTGTCCAAGGGATGCAATGCAAGGAATTAAAAGCCATTTTATTGCCACGGAGGCAAAGGCTAAATACATCAATTCGCTGTTAAAAGTAGGATTTGATACGATTGATTTTGGAAGCTTTGTGTCGCCAAAGGCCATTCCACAGATGAGAGATACAGCTGAAGTTTTATCGAAGTTGGATTTATCTACCACTAAAAGTAAACTTTTAGCAATTGTAGCAAATGTACGAGGAGCAAATGATGCGTCTCAGTTTGAAGAGATAGATTATTTAGGCTATCCTTTTTCGATATCCGAAAATTTTCAAATGCGTAATACGCACAAAACGATAGATCAGTCTATAGATACTTTAAAAGAAGTATTAGCCATTGCAAATAGAACGAATAAAGAAGTCGTAGCTTATTTATCAATGGGGTTTGGAAATCCGTATGGAGACCCTTGGAATGTTGAAATAGTAGGAGAATGGACGGAGAAACTTTCGTCGTTTGGGGTTAAAATCTTATCTTTGTCAGACACAATTGGGAGCTCAACACCTGAAGATATAGACTACCTATTTTCAAACTTAATACCTAGTTATCCCCAAATTGAATTCGGAGCTCATTTACATACAACACCCGCCAAGTGGCATGAAAAAGTAGATAGTGCTTTTAAAGCAGGTTGTCGACGTTTTGATGGAGCAATAAAAGGGTATGGAGGGTGTCCGATGGCAAAAGATGAGTTAACAGGTAATATGCCAACTGAAAAGTTACTGTCTTATTTTACAGCAAACAAAGTAGCAACCAATATTAAACCGATGAGTTTTGAAAGTGCTTATAATAAGGCACTAGAAGTTTTTTAAAGTAATGAAATTAACTATTGTTTTTCTTTTTATCTTTTTTTCTGCCTTTTCTCAATCTGTAGATAGTGAAAGAATAGGAGTGTGGGATGTGAGTGGAAGTAAAATAATTAAAAATCAGTCTGTAAGTGATGATTTGGCAGCTTATTATTGGAGTGAGTTCAATAGAATCTTTCCAAAAGAACTGACTCAGCAATATATAAAACGTATTGTTTTGATGACGGATGGCGTAGATGAAAAAACAGGAGCCTTAGTTGCACTGAGTTCAAAAAACGACAAATGGCAATTAGAAATAGACATAAGAGATGTTAATTTTGAAACGAAAGATAAAAGAAGGTTGCATGAATCTGTATATACTTTAGTACATGAGTTTGGACATTTACTAACATTAAACAGAACCCAAATAAGACCCACCAATAAAAGGCAACAAGAAGAAGGAGAATTATATTTAACCCTCGAAGGAGAAGCCTATAAAAATAGCTATATCAATAGATTTGTTAATATATTTTGGAAAGGAGCATTGTTAAACAGATGGGATGTTATCCAACGAAAATATTGCTATACTGAAGCAAATTATTATACAGAAGCAAACTGTGTAGAAAAGCTATATGACCTCTATTTAAATAATCGAACAGAATTTCTTACAGATTATGCTGCCGAAAGTCCTGAAGAAGATATTGTAGAAAGTTGGACTGCTTTTGTATTAAGACCTAAAATTAAGAAGCCTAGAACCATAGCACATAAAAAAATAAACTTTTTTTATCAGTTTCCTGAACTGGTAGCCTACAGAAAAATGATAAGACAGAACACGCGTCAATATCTTCATTAGAATTTGTAAATTTGGTTTTCTTATTAAAAAAAGCCAAATGAAACAATTTAAAACCCTATTACTACTTTTAATAACTTGTATTGTCGTTAGTTGTGGTTCTCCTCGAAAGAAAAACAATTCAACAACTCCAGAAACAAGACATCAGTTTAAAAAGGATGCAGATAAAACTTATTTCACCATCTTACAGTTAAATGATGTATATGAAATAGCTCCAATTCAAGGAGGAATGTATGGAGGAATGGCAAGAGTTGAAACGGTGCATAAACAGCTCTTAGAAGAAGATAAGAATACTATGTTGGTATTGGCGGGAGACTTTTTATCTCCTTCTTTACTAGGTACGATGAAATATAATGGTGAACGAGTAAGAGGAAAACAAATGGTAGAGGTGATGAATGCTATGAATTTTGATCTTGTAGCATTTGGAAACCACGAATTTGACCTAAGTTATTCACACCTACAAGATCGTTTGAACGAGAGTAAGTTTGATTGGATTTCTGCCAATGTATTGCACAATGTCGACGGTAAACATTCTTATTTTTACAAAGTTGTTGACGGTAAAAAACACCCCTTAAAAGATGCTTTTATAAAAGAGTTTAAAAACCCTGATGGAACTCTTTTAAAAGTAGGGTTTATAAGCGTTTGTATTCCATCCAATCCCAAAAGTTATGTGTATTATGGTGATATGTATAAAGAAATACAACGTTCTTATAACGAAATAAAAAAACAAGTTGATATTGTACTAGGATTAACTCATGCAGCACTTACACAGGATAAAGAAATAGCAAAGCTATTACCAAATGTACCCTTAATAATGGGGGGACACGAGCATACCAATAGCTATACAAAGGTAGGAGAAGTAACAATAACAAAGGCAGATGCTAATGCTAAAACAGCTTATATTCACAGGTTTGAATACGATTCAAAAACGAAAGTAGTTAACTTTAAATCTGAGTTAAAAGAAATTACTAAATCAATCCCTTTTGATGGGAATGTAAAAGAAGTTGTAGATAAGTGGCAAGTAATTTTAGAAGATAAAATTCAAGAAGTAGTTTCTAATCCTTATGAAGTAATATACAAAGCAATCGAACCTTTAGACGCTAGAGAAAGTACTATTAGAACCGTACAAACTAATATGGGCAAACTCATTGCAGAAGCTATGAGTTTAGCGTATAATAATGAAGTAGACTGTGCTTTAGTAAATGGTGGGTCTGTACGAATAGACGATGTTTTATCTGGAGATGTTAATGCGGTAGATATTTTTAGAGTATTGCCTTATGGAGGCGAGATTTTAAAAGTTAAGATAAAGGGAGGTTTATTAAAGGAAGTATTAGATTTTGGCGTTAAATCTTCAGGAACAGGTGCTTATTTACAACGATTTAATGCTAACAAAGTTAATGGAGAATGGATGCTTAAAAATGGAAAACTACAAGAAAACCAAACTTACACAGTTGCTTTCTCAAATTACTTATTAAGAGGGTTGGATATTCCCATGCTTTCGAACAAAAGTGAAGGAGTTTTAAGTGTTTATACACCCAAAAAAGAAGAGATAGCATACGATATACGCAAGGCTGTAGTTACCCTTTTTAGAAAAACAAGTAGATAAAAAGAGTAAGAAAGTAAAAAATTATTTAAAATAAGTCTTAATAAGATTTGCAAGGTTGAATTTCTTCTATAAATTTGCCAAATAAAATTAATTAAAACTTAATCTAAATAAAATGAAAAGAGGAATCCTTTCTATGATAGCTGTTTCAGCTTTGGTGTTTACTTCATGTTCAAGTGATGATGAACCAGTAAATTCAGTAAAAGCACCAGCTACTTATAAATTTGAAAGAAATAATGAGTCTACAGTAAGTTTTTCTGGGCAAACAACCCGAATTAAAATGGCTACTGAGTTAATTACTGAACTTAAAAACCCGGTAAAAACAGAAGCAGATTTGGATAACATGTTTGCACATGCTGAAGGGGCGGCTGATTTTGCCGATGCAACATTAAACGCATCTAATAAAAATGTACGTAGTAAAACAGCAGCATCTACCGATTTCTTTTCTGCAAACACAACAGAAGCGAATGCAATAAAAGCACAATTTGATACTTGGATAAAAGAGCAAGTAGATGGTGTATTTCCAAACTGGGATGTTGATGCAGTTGCAGGAACAGCAGGTAAACTTCAACAAAATGGAGGAGGATCTACTAGATACATTAATGGAAAAGGAGTTGAGCTGAATCAAATTTTTGCAAAATCATTAATCGGAGGTTTAATGGTTGATCAAATGTTAAATAACTACTTAGGTACAGCTGTATTAGATGCAGGAAGTAATGTTACTAACAACGATAATGATGTTGTTGAGGAAGGAAAAAGTTATACAACAATGGAGCATAAGTGGGATGAGGCTTACGGCTACTTATATGGTAACGAAGCTAACCCAGCTGAACCAGTATTAGAAGCTGATAAGTTTTTAAACGAATATTTAGCAAAAGTAAATGGAGATGCTGATTTTGCTGGTATAGCAGATGATATTTACAATGCATTCAAGTTAGGAAGAGCTGCTATTGTTGCCAAAAATTATGAGGTTCGTAATGAGCAAGCAGCAATCATTCGTGAAAAAATTTCAAACGTAATTGCAATTAGAGGAGTATATTACTTACAACAAGGTAAAAATTTATGGGCGACTGATAAAGCTGCAGCATTCCATGCTATTTCAGAAGGTTTAGGATTTATCTACAGTTTACAGTTTACTCGTAAAAACAATGCTAAAGAAGCATATTTTACCAAAGCAGAAGTAGAAGGATTATTAGAAGACTTATTAGGAACTGGAAATGGTTTATGGGAAGATACTACACCAGCAACATTAGATACTGTTTCTGAAACAATCGCTGCTAAATTTAGCTTCACTGTAACAGAAGCAGGGAGCTAACAAGCAAATAATTTAAGAATTCTTATAAAAAGTAGTTATGATTTCATAGCTACTTTTTATATTTGCAAAAGTTTTATTTAGAATAAATAGAAATAAAAATGATTAAAAAGTTTTTACCTTTCCTATTACTTGCAGTTGTAGTTTATGCTTGTAGTTCAGATAGTTCAGATAACCCAACACCCTCAGATGGCTTTGATAGAGGAGCAATGCTAACACATTTAGCAGATAATATAATCACACCTTCTTTTGAAGGGTTTGATAGTCAGTTAACTACGTTAAAAGCTAAAGTTACAGATTTTACCGATACTCCAAATGCAACAACTTTAGCGGAAGTACGTACTGCTTGGTTAAATGCTTACAAAGCATGGCAACATGTAGAAATGTTTAACATAGGTAAAGCTGAGGAATTAGGTTTTGTAAACTTTTTTAATATTTACCCACTTACAGTTGCAGACGTTGAAAGTAATATCAGTAACGGAACCTACGATTTAAACAGTTCTAATAATCACGATGCGCAAGGGTTTCCTGCGTTAGATTATTTGTTGTACGGTGTAGCAGCAAACGATACTGCTATTTTAGAAAAATACACAACAGATGCAAATGCAGCGAACTATAAAAAATATATAACAGATGTGATTGCTCAAATGAGCGGATTAACAACGACAATTCTTAACGATTGGAAAGGAAGTTATAGAGATGAGTTTGTCGCTTCTACAGATAATACAGCTAGCTCATCATTAAATAAATTGGTAAACGATTTTATTTTTTATTATGAAAAAGGATTAAGAGCTAATAAATTCGGGATACCAGCAGGAAACTTTTCATCAACACCATTACCTGAAAAAGTTGAAGCATATTACAATCGAGTAGCATCAAAAGCATTAGCATTAGAAGCATTAAATGCTGTGCAAGACTTTTTTAACGGAAATAACTTTAATGGAGCAGGTTCTGGAATTAGTTTTAAAAGTTATTTAGAGTATTTAAAAAGAGGAGATTTAGTAAACTTAATAAATACACAGTTTACTACAGCTGAAACACAAATAGGTACATTAAACGATGATTTCTACCAACAAATAACTACAGATAATACTCAAATGACAAAAGCATTTGATGAGCTACAAAAAGTAGTAGTGTATTTAAAAGTAGATATGCTACAGGCTTTTAATGTTAGCGTAGATTATGTTGATGCCGACGGAGATTAATCACTGAAAACAAAATAACAAAGCTGTCTATGTACATAGGCAGCTTTTATTAAAATAACTATTTAGTCATACTTTTTGTAGGTGAAGCATATCATAAAAATGATTTCTAAAAATTACCTTTCAAAGCAAACAAATTCAGCCCCTTTGGCTGTTTTTCGTGCTTTTTTTGGGGTTATGATGCTTTTTGGTATCCTACGATTTTGGTATCATGGCTGGATAGAAAAACTATATGTACAACCTACATTTCACTTCTCATATTACGGTTTTGAATGGGTGAAACCTATTGGGAATTATACATATTTACTATTTATAATTAGTGGTGTATCAGCAGCATTGGTGGCTTTAGGGTTTAAATATAGATTCGCCATTATAACATTCTTTCTAAGCTTTACCTATATAGAGTTAATGGATAAAACAACCTATTTAAACCATTACTACTTTATAAGCATCTTAAGTTTTGTACTAATCTTTTTACCAGCAAACGCTCGTTTTTCTTTAGATGCTTACCTAAGAAAAAGAGAATATACAAATGTGCCAAAATGGACAATAGATAGTGTAAAATTGCTATTAGGAATTGTATACTTTTATGCAGGTTTAGCAAAGTTAAATTCCGATTGGTTATTTAGAGCACAACCTTTAAAAATATGGTTGCCGTCAAAATACGATTTACCATTTATAGGAAATAATTTAATGCAACAAGAATGGTTTCACTACGCGATGAGTTGGTGTGGAGCTTTATATGATTTATCAATTCCCTTTTTATTATTGTATAAAAGAACACGTTTGTTAGCTTTCAGTTTGGTTGTGTTTTTTCATGTATTTACTAGGGTTTTATTTCCTATAGGCATGTTTCCTTTTATAATGATTGTTGCGACACTCATTTTTTTCGATGCCTCTTTGCACGAGAAAATGATTCAATATATAAAACGAGTGTTCTCAATTTCATCAAAAACAGTTGAACAAGTTAAAGAATATACCTATCCAAAACTTCAAAAGAAAGTCATCTTATCAATCTTAGGAACTCTTTTTATACTTCAAATTCTATTACCATGGCGTTACTTACTGTATCCAGGAGAATTATTCTGGACAGAAGAAGGTTTTCGTTTTTCGTGGCGAGTTATGCTAATGGAAAAAGCAGGCTATGCAAACTTTAAAATTGTAGATGGAGAAACAGGGAAGTTTTTTTATGTAAACAATGCTGATTTTTTAACCTCTTTTCAAGAAAAACAAATGAGTTTTCAGCCCGATTTTATTTTGGAATATGCTCATTATTTAGGAGACCATTTTAAAAAAGACGGTCATAAAAATATAGAAGTCTACGTGGAGAGTTTTGTGGCATTAAACGGACGATTAAGTCAACCATATATAAATCCTAAGATAAATTTATATAAACAAAAAGAAAGCTTTAAACATAAAGATTGGATATTACCTTTTACTGATAAAATTAAAATTTATGGACTATAAATACATGTTCAAACACACACAATTAGCTCAAAATATAGTAAAGTTAGTATGTGTATTATTATTTTTTACAGCTTCAACTTTTGCTCAAAACAAAGTTTCAGGAGTGGTAACCTCTGAAATAAATACGAAGTTGCAAAATGTAAAAGTATATAATAAAACGGGTAGATTGTTAGCGGAAACAAACAGTAAAGGCTTTTATCAATTTTCAACTGAAAAAGAACAATTAGAATTGTTGTTTTATGTAGAAGAGTACCAATTAAAAGAAGTTAAAGTAACTGTTGTAAAAGACGTTGTATTAAATGTTCAATTAAACTCTTTTTCTGAAGAATTATCAGAAATACAAATCAAAGCACAACGAAGAAAGGTGTTTGAGTTAAAACGCTTAAAAGATGTGGAGGGAACAGCCATTTTTGCAGGAAAAAAGACCGAAGTTGTTTTAGTAAATCAATCTACAGCAGCGTTAGCTTCTAATAATGCACGTCAGCTATACAGTCAAGTAGCAGGATTAAACATTTTTCAAAATGACGATGCAGGTTTACAATTAAATATTGGAGGTAGAGGGTTAGATCCTAACAGAACCTCTAATTTTAATACACGTCAAAACGGATACGATATTAGTGCAGATGTATTAGGATACCCAGAAAGTTATTATACACCACCGGCAGAAGCATTGGATGAAATTCAAATTGTAAGAGGAGCAGCTTCGTTACAATATGGAACGCAGTTTGGAGGATTAGTTAACTTTATAATGAAGAAACCAAATCCTAACAAACCATTAGAAATCATTACTAGAAATACCTTAGGAAGCAATAACTTATTTACCAACTTTACCAGTGTTGGAGGAACCAAAGGTAAAGTTAGCTACTACGGATATTACAATTATAAGCAAGGAGATGGTTTCCGTCCAAATTCTGAATTCGATTCAAAAAATGCCTTTGCACATTTCGGATATGAGATTTCAGACAGAACAAAACTAGAAGCAGAAATAACATATTTGAAATATGTAGCTCAACAAGCAGGTGGATTAACTGATGCAATGTTTGCAGAAAATCCTTTTCAAAGCAATCGTGAACGTAACTGGTTTCAAGTAGATTGGTTTTTGTACAACCTTAAGTTAGCTCATCGTTTTTCAGATAAAACAAATTTCACGTTTAATTTCTTTGGTTTAAATGCTTCGAGAGACGCGGTCGGATATAGAACCAATAGAGTTAGTGACGAAGACCCAGGAAGAGAAAGACAAGTTATAAAAGGAGATTTTAATAACTTCGGATTTGAAGCTAGGTTATTATCAGAATATGAGTTATTCAATAAAAAAGCTACTTTTTTAATAGGAAGTAAGTTTTATAAAGCAAACAACACATCAGCGCAAGGCCCGGGATCTGAATTGTCAGATGCTGACTTTAAAATTTACTCAGAAGAGTTTCCAAATTACCCAAGACAATCAAACAGTACATTTCCTAACTTAAATATCGCATTGTTTGGAGAAAATATTTTCTATTTAAATGAGCAATGGTCGCTAACTCCAGGTTTTCGTTTAGAACATATAAAAACCGAAAGAGAAGAATTCATAACAGATATTACTACTGATGCAGCAGGAAATGTGATAAATAGAAATGAAAGAGACGAGGAAGAAACAAAAGAACGTACATTTTTATTATTAGGAGTAGGAACTAGCTACAAACCTAATAGTTCAATAGAATTTTACGGGAATGTTTCACAAAACTATCGTTCAGTAACCTTTGCAGATATCAGTACTGCAAATCCTGCTTTTGTAATAGCAGAAGATATTACAGACGAAAAAGGATTTACAGCCGATATAGGAGTAAGGGGAGATTTTAATAAAGTAGTATCATATGATGTAAGTGTTTTTGGACTTTTTTATAATGATAGAATAGGTATTTATACAAGACCAGATGGTAAACCAGAAAGAGATAATATTGGAGATGCAAGGATTCTTGGTGTAGAGAGTCTTTTTGATTTGAATCTAAAAAAGATGTTTGATATCAATAGTGATTATAACTTTAATTACTTTGTAAATACTTCCTATACAAACTCAGAGTATACCTCTTCAATAGCAAATGGAATCGTAGGCAATAAAGTAGAATTTGTGCCAGAGTTTAACTTTAAAACAGGTGTTAAGTTTGGATATAAAAACGTATTATCAAGCTTACAATATACTTACCTAACACAACAATTTTCTGATGCATCGAATGCTGTTATAGCAGATTCAAATTCAAGTATCGCTAAAATAAGTGGAGTAGTAGGTGAAATTCCTGCTTATGGAGTATTAGACTTCTCAGCTTCTTACAAATACAAAATTTTCAAGTTAGAAGCAGGAGTAAATAATCTGTTAGACGAAAAATACTTTACCCGTAGGGCAACAGGATATCCAGGGCCAGGTATTATACCATCCGCTCCGAGAAACTGGTATATAACATTACAGTTTAAAATTTAAAATAAAGGGAGAAGCTTCGGTTTCTCCCTTTTTTAATCGGTAGAAATAAGAGAAGTTTTGCTAAAGATAATTTTCTCTATAACTGCTATAAATTATTAACAAACTATTTTTTCTTTTCTTTTTATAATTGTAATTTTAGCCAAATAACCAAATTAAAAAATTATAGAAGATGGGAAACCCAGTAAACGTTAATGGAGTTACATTAGAGTTAAAGTACTTTAGAAAATTTGACACCAATATTAATGTAGAAAATGTACCTACAGGTCCTTTAGTAAACATGTCTAGAGATGAATCTGGAAATAGTGCAACGCCTAATATCGTAACAGTTTTAGCATATTTACCAGACAATACATTAAATCCAGTAGAAAATACCAATGGATTGCAATTACAAGGAAACGAAGTTTATTTAAACTACTATGGAGTTACATCTACACAAATTGTAAATAAAGATGGAGGATACGATACCGTAAGTTGCAGAGATTTTAGAGTAGAATTTAATTGTGATGAAGTAGCAAGTTTATACGATCTGTATTATGTGCAGTTCGCCTATCAATTAGATGCAGGAACTCCTTCTGTAGATATGATTTTAGTACGTAGTGAAAATGATGATCCTGAAACGGATAGAGGTACTGTAACTACGCCAACAAAACCACCACAATAGATGAATAAGAAAATCATTTTAATTATTTTTCTTTTAACTTCAGTAAATTATGCTCAAGAGAAAGATAACCTTACTGATTTAAATATGTTATATGATATTTCTGAAAAAAAATGTAAGCTTCCTAATAGGGAGCTTTTTTGTAAAGCATATACGTTTTTTAAAGATAGAGATTATGATTCTTGTTATGTTTATAGTGGAAAAGCTTTGTTAAGTGATTTACCTATTCAAGAAAAGAATATTTTAAATTATTTTCAAGGAGTTTCTTCACTTCATAAAGGATTGTTATTGAAATCATTAATTAATTTTGAGTCGATAGATAATAATTCTCAACTTAAAAACCTAAAAAAAATGAAGTTAGGTTGGGTTTACTTGAATCAAAAGAATTATGATAAAGCACTGTCTAATTACTTAGAATGGGAGAAAAATAACTCAACAACGGATACGATTTTACTTAAAGGTGCATTTCATGATATAGGATTGTGTTATATACATAAAAAGGATTATAATAAAGCGAAAGAATATTTTAATAAACAACTATCTATAATTAAATATAATGATAGTTCGTCAATAATTAGAACCAAGATGGAACTAGCTAATGTCTACTATAATCAATATTTAGATGATGAAGCCATTCCGTTGTTTAAAGAGGCGTATGATTTAGCAAAGGTTTTTTCTGATTTAGAATTAAAACAGAATTCAGCTAAAAACATGGCAGTTGTAGAGAAGAATAGAAAAAACTATCAAAAAAGTGTAGATTACTACATAGAGTATGGTCGTTGGAAAGACTCTATTTGGAACCGCGATAAAATTTGGGAGCTTACAGAAAAAGACAAACAATTAGCCGTAGCTCAAAAGCAACAAGAAATTGTTTTACAAGAAGAACAGCTAAAGCGTCAAGCAGTAGTGCAAAAGAGTTTGGTAATAGGAGCTTCCGGTTTATTAGTTTTTCTCGGGTTTTTAGGTTATTTTTATAGAGAGTTAAGAAGTAAAAATAGGTTTATAACTCAGCAAAAAGAGGCGTTAAATGTAGCCAACAAAACGAAAGACTATTTATTTTCTGTAGTGTCTCATGATTTACGTTCGCCAATTAATACAATTAAGCGACAACACGAAAAGCTAAAACGACAGTTAAAAAATAAAGAATACGAAGCGGTAAGTGAAACTACTAACAATGCTATTGCATTAACAGAAAGTACGAGTCACTTATTAAACAATGTGTTGCATTGGTCGTTAGAGCAAAACAATCAGTTATCCTTTAAAGCAGAAGAATATCCTTTAAAACCATTGGTAGAACAGGCAGTTTATAACTTTGAAGAAATTGCAGAAGCTAAAAACATTGCACTAACAACCACGTTAGAAGCTAGTATTTTAGTAAAAGCAGATAAGGAATCCTTAAAAATAGTATTGAGAAATTTGTTAGATAATGCACTAAAATACACAGGAGAAAACGGTAAAATTGAAGTGAGAACTTATAATGACTCTGAAGAATTTAGTACAATTGAAATTAAAGATACAGGTTTTGGAATTTCAGAAGAAAAACTAGCAAAAATAAAAGGATTAGAAGATTTAAGTATTGACAAAATTAACAGATCTGAGGGCGTAGGGCTAGGTATGTTACTATGTCAAACACTTATTAAAAAGAATAATGGAAAACTACTCATAGATAGTGAGTTGGAAGTGGGGACAACTATACGAATTTTGTTACCCAACGCAAGCGCATAGAATGAAGACAAATTAAAATTAGATTAAACAATAATTATGAAAACGAACAAACAAAAATTAGAGTACAAGAATTTAGAAAAGTTTACTTTAACAAAACAAGAAACATTAAGTTTAGAAGGCGGTCCAGAAACAGATAGAGGTACGGTAACTGTGCCTTCTACACCACCACCGCCAACCGTAAACTAACATTAATTAATACATGATTTATGAGAACAATTAAGCAAAAACAAGAAAACAAGAAAACAAGAGTTTAGAAAAGTTAAGTATCACCAAACAACAGGCGTTGCGTGTAGAAGGTGGTCCAAGGACAGATAGAGGTACGGTAACGGGCCCTCTAGATGATGAAGATTAGTGAAGTTTAATCTGTGAAATATTTACGTATTTAAAAGTAGCTGGTTCTGTACCAAATTATAATAATGTCCTTGTAACAACATAAGGTTTTCATGGTTTCCTCTTTCTATTATCTCACCTTTATCCATAACAATAATTTGGTCCATATTTTTAATGGTGCTTAATCGGTGTGCAATAGCAATAACAGTTTTATTTTTAAAGTAAGCTTCAAGGTTTTTCATAATAGATTTTTCATTAACAGAATCTAAATCAGAAGAAGCTTCATCAAAAAATATAAAATCAGGATCTCTATACAAAGCTCTGGCAATTAAAACACGTTGTTTTTCTCCAGAGCTTAATTGTACACCTAAACGTCCACCCACCACAGTGTTTAAACCTTTAGGTAACTTGTTAATAAAACTATTACAATTAGCAATTTCAGTAACTTTAAGTAGCTTTTCTCGGTCTACAGTTTCATAACCCAGAGCAATATTTTTAGCAATTGTACCATCAAAAATAACACCTTCTTGTAATACAGCACCACATTTGTTACGCCAAGCTTTGGTAGATACATATGATAAATTTTGGTGGTCTAATAAAATCTGACCTTCGTAATCGGTATAATGTTTTAATAAAATTTTAAATAAGGTACTTTTACCACTACCACTTAGCCCAACTATAGCAGTTTGTTTTTGTACAGGAATTTCTAAATTAATATTTTGAAGCGTATTGTCAGGAGAGCTTTTATAACGGAAAGACAGGTCTTTGACGAAAATAGATTTAAAAGGATTGATGTGGATGTTACTATCCTCTTTTTCCTCTTCAGGTAAAACATGCACATCTCTTATGCGTTCAAAACTAATTTTCGCATCTTGTGCTGCATTAATAAAATCAATAAATAATAATAATAAACTACTTAGTTGCCCAATAATGTATTGAATAGTAATAAGCATACCTAAGGTAATACTACCATCTAAGGTAAGCTTAGCAGCATATAACGTTAAAGAAATATCTCTAAAATTACTAATAAACTTAGCACCACCTTCTTGGTAATTTTGTAAGGAAAGGTTTTTAACATCAATTTTAAAAATTTTAGCTTGTAGTTGCTCCCATTCCCATCGCATTAATAATTCGGCATTATTCTGTTTAATTTCTTTCATGCCTAGTATTAATTCAATCTCTTTGGCTTGCTCTTCAGATAATTTAGAAAATTGTTTGTGGTTAAGAATTTTACGTTGTTTTAAAAAGACAAGAATCCAAATAACCGAAACAGCACTCAAACCAAAAAATATAAGAAAAGCCCCAACATCGTAAAGCATTAATATTACACTAAAAATAACAATATTGAAGATTGAAAAGAAAGCGTTAAAAGATGTTTGTGTAAGAAACTTGTTAATAATACCATGATCTTTAATCTTTTCCATGATGTCACCTGTCATACGATTGTCAAAGTATGCCATTGGAAGTTTCATTAACTTTATAAAAAAATCGGTAAGTAACGATATATTTACTCTAGTAGTTAAGTACAGTAAAATCCACCTACGTAAAATTTCTACACTATTTAACCCAATTAAAAAAACAAAATGAGCAAAAAGTATTACATAAATAAAATGTAAATTTTGTTTTTGCACCCCTATATCTATAAAACTTTGAGTGAAAAACGGAATAATAAACTGTAATACAGAAGTGGCTATAAAACCTAAAAGAAGTTGTATAATTAAGCTTTTATATTGTGTGTAAGTCTTAAAAAGAGAAGTTGCTTTTATAACAGGAGCATCTTCATTTTCTAAAGTATCGTTGTCAAAGTTTAGTTGTGGTTGCAAGAGCAAAGCAACACCTGTATTGTCATTAGCAGTTTGCCAACGCTGTATAAACTCTTTTTCAGAATAACTAACCAATCCAAAGGCAGGGTCTGAAATATAATATTTTTTATTTTTTACCTTATATAATACACAGTAGTGTTTTTGATCCCAGTGTAGTATACAAGGAAGTGGCATATCATTTTTTAAGGTAGCTAAATCTATTTTAAGCATCATAGATTTTAACCCTAGTTTTTCAGAAGCTTCAGAAACATAATATAAATTACTACCTCTTCTTGTCGTTTCACATAGCTCTCTAATAATATCTATTGAAACATCTTTCTTATAATATTTTAAAATAATTTTTAAACTACTAGGACCGCAATCTTTTTGATTTAGTTGACGAAAGGTAGGAAACCTCTTTAAGCTATTTTTCATGGCAATTGATATAAAATAGAGAGCAAATATCATAAATAAAATAAAAACCTCTGTTTTTTGCAAAAAATTGTTTAAAAGAAAAATAATAGGTACATTTAAAGAGCGTAAGTACGCTGAATGTTATGAAAAAGTTAAAATAAAGATAAAAAAAACTGCAATAAGCTTTTTTATAATCAGGATCTCCTTGATTAAGAAGGAAATAATAAAGTATAGGATAGGTGGTAATATCGAAGTTTTATTGCTGTATATATATTTAAATTAAAAAAATAACTTGAAAGAACATCTATAAAAATAAACAAGCAAGAAAACAAAACTTTAGAAAAGTTCAGTATCACGAAACAAGAAGCGTTGAGTTTAGAAGGTGGTCCAGAGTTGGATAGAGGTACGGTAACGACGCCTGCTGAAACTGAGCCACCAACTTAAGTTAAAAATACAATTATAAAAAATGTGATTCTACCGATGATGATAACAGAAGAAGTTATATGGAAAGGAGTTGTACGTAATGGCTATAATTAGTATTTTGTAGCCCAACGCAAGCGCATAAATTATGAAAAAACTACAATTACTATTGTTAGAAGACTTAGAAGAAGAAGCAGTAGAACTTTCTTCTTTTTTGGAAGATAATGATTATGAGGTATCGTTAGCAAAAAATGCGGTAGAAGCAGAAAAACTGATAAGAAATCGTTTTTTCGATGTTATTATTTTAGACATCATGATAAACGGAAGACCAGACGGAATTTCGTTAGCACACCGTTTGAATAAAGAAGGAATTAACATCCCCTTTTTATTCTTAACAAGCATGCAAGGAAGAGAAATTTTTGATGAAGCAAAACTAACCAATCCGTTAGTATATCTTTTAAAACCTTATAACAAACTAGAATTGTTATTCTCTTTAGAGTTGGCGATTGAGTCGTGTTATCAGCAAAATAACAGTATTAGTTTAGCATCAGACAATGGTGTGATAAGTCCATCTTTTTTATTCATAAAGAAAAAAAGGAGTGTAGTTAAAGTAGATGTAGCTGCTATAAACTACGTAGAAGTAAAGGAAAAATACTGTAGCATAATTTGCGACTCAGGAAATTACCTTATAAAATTATCGTTAACTAAGTTAAAAGAAATGCTATCTAATTCAGATTTTAGACAAGTGCATAGAAATTACTTAGTTAACGTAAAGAAAATCAAAGAAATTTACTTTGAAGATAATCTTATTGTCTTAGAGAATGACGAAAAAATTCTTTTTAGTGAACGTTATAAAACAGCATTTATAAAAGACAATACAATTTTTAGGTAGTTATACCACCTTAGAAACTAAACTTATTACAAAGCCAAAGCCATTTTCGATATTAGAAATAGCTTTGGCTTTTTCGTTATTACTAATAGTAGCATCGTCAATAAGTTTAAGTGTTTTTATGGCATTAGCATTGGTAATTTTACTTTCCTTAATAAAAGCATCTACTTCACTAAGTTTTAAATTAGTTAAACTAGCCAATTGTTTGTTAAACTCGGCATCAGTCTGTGAAGCAGCTTCTTTCGCTATATTGTTCCAATCTATAGAATTCATAATTGTTATTTTTCAGTAATTACTTTTTCAAGGTTTATCAATTTATTTAGAGCATTTCCTGTTTTATCAATACTCTGATTAATGGTACTTTCCACTTTTTTGATATCAATTTTATCTCCTGTAAGTTGATCTATTGCTTGCAAAGCGTCACTTTCTGTAGTTTTTACTTTCACCGCAGAGTTAATTAAGTTTTGAAGCGAAGTGGTAGCTTTGTTGTAATCGCTATAATTAGCATTTAATTGGTTTAGAATATCTTGTTTTTGTATATCCAAGACACTTTGAAGCGAGTCTTTTTTACGATTAATAATAGGAATTATACTGTTTAAAATATTTGGTAGTTCTTTTTTGTAGTCCAAAGAATCGGGTAATAACCGCTCAAAATTTTTTAACAACGTAGGAGTGTACTTGTCTTCAATAAATAAATTGATTTTTTCTTTTCGCTCATCAAAAAGTCTGTTAACCAAAGATACATTTAGCTGATGCATATTGTCTGCTTCTTTAATAACTTCTTTGGTAAGTGTTACGGTAGAACTTGGGATGCTAGCGCAAGAAAAAAGAAAGCTACTAAAAATAAATACGTAAAAGTACTTCATAAGTGTAGTTTGTTTTAAAATTAAAAGAGGTTGCTACGATATTGAGCTAAGTTTGGTTAGTACGTTGTAAGCTCTATTTATAATAAACTTAACGTCACAACCCCTTTGTTTTTATAATGATTTCGTAATGGTTTTTGGTACAATAAAAATGGACTTAACTCTATCTATAATACCTTGTAGGATACTAAAAATAGCCTCAGAAGAAAACCCTCCAATTAGAGCAAGCACTCCTTTATTAAAAAGGTTAATATCTTCAGGACTTTTGGTATAAAATGAAATAATTTCCGACATAATGAGTCCGGCAATAATACCCAGTACTATTTGGGCTAAATACGAAATAGACTCTTCTGAAACCATGGTTGATTCTCTAATAGAATCGCTAACCCTTTTTAATAAATAAAAAATAACACCCAGTCCAGCAACAGACGCTAAATAAGAAAGGTTTAATAATAATGATAATCCAGAGTTATTCATTAAGCCTTCATCTAGCGAATTGTTATTTACATCAGGGGAAAGGGCAGTAACAATAAATAAAACCAAAAAGAAAAGAGCTAAGAAAATAAGATTTCTTACCAAAGGAAGCTTGCTGAAAATAGATTTGTTTTCACCTTCATCTCGAAGAGCTTTGGTATACTCTATCGATTTGGGTGTAGCAGGAGCAATGTTTTTAACAAGTATATTGTGTGCATTGATCAAATCATTTAAATCGTTGCTTTCAATAAGCGAGTTTATTTCAGTATTTATAACAATACCATTATAAATAGCATAGGATAACATGTTGTTAATTTCAGTAATCAACTCTTTAGATACTCTGGGATAAACACCATTACTATTAGTGTTAACAACTTTTTTACTATCTTTTTGAAGGGTATTATTTTCCATTGCTTTGGTTTTGTGAGTTCTAAATATATGTAAAAGCTACATAAATTTAAAAAATAAGTGGGAAGAAAATAATCAAAAAACCTTTAGCGTATAAAACTTGATTATTAACGTAATGGATGTAAGATTGAAATGTACTCAAACCTAAATAAGTAACATAAAAAAAATGATTTACTTAACTTAAATTTAAAGATTGTTTTTGCATTATTTGTAGTATATTTGCATGCAATTAATTAACAACACACTAAATTGATTGCATATGCAAGCTCATCAAGCTAAAATATTAGGGGAAGGATTAACGTATGACGACGTTTTATTAGTTCCTGCCTATTCAGAAGTACTTCCAAGAGAAGTTTCAATCCAAACAAAATTTACAAGAAACATAACAATCAATGTTCCAATAGTATCTGCAGCTATGGATACGGTAACCGAATCTGCTATGGCAATTGCTATTGCAAGAGAAGGAGGAATAGGAGTGTTACATAAAAATATGACAATTGAGCAACAAGCTCAAGAAGTTCGTAAGGTAAAGCGTGCAGAAAGCGGAATGATAATCGACCCGATTACCTTATCGTTAAGCGCAATTGTTTTAGATGCTAAACAAGCAATGCGTGAGCATAAAATTGGAGGAATCCCCATTGTTAATGAAGGAGGGAAATTAGTAGGAATTGTAACAAATCGTGATTTACGTTTCGAAAAAAATAACGAGCGCCCTATTGTTGAAGTTATGACCGCTGAAAACTTAGTAACAGTTGCAGAAGGAACTTCTTTAAAAGATGCTGAAGTTATCTTACAAGAAAATAAAATTGAAAAGTTGCCTGTTGTTAATGATGATGACAAATTAGTAGGGTTAATTACTTTTAGAGATATTACAAAACTTACACAAAAACCAATAGCGAATAAAGACTCTTATGGACGCTTACGCGTAGCTGCAGCATTAGGCGTAACGCACGATGCAGTAGATAGAGCAGAAGCATTAGTAAAAGCAGGAGTAGATGCTGTAATTATTGATACGGCTCACGGACATACCAAAGGCGTGGTTTCTGTATTAAAAGAAGTAAAAGCAAAATTTCCTGAATTAGATGTTGTAGTAGGAAACATTGCAACACCAGAAGCAGCTAAATATTTAGTAGAAGCTGGAGCTGACGCAGTAAAAGTAGGAATAGGACCAGGGTCTATTTGTACAACTCGTGTGGTAGCAGGTGTAGGATTCCCACAATTTTCAGCAGTATTAGAAGTAGCAGCTGCTATAAAAGGAAGTGGAGTTCCCGTAATTGCCGATGGAGGTATCCGTTATACAGGCGATATCCCAAAAGCGGTTGCAGCAGGAGCAGACTGTGTAATGTTAGGATCATTATTAGCAGGAACCAAAGAATCACCAGGAGAAACGATTATTTACGAAGGAAGAAAATTCAAATCGTATCGTGGAATGGGATCTGTTGAAGCGATGAAGCAAGGGTCAAAAGATCGCTACTTCCAAGATGTAGAAGACGATATTAAAAAGTTAGTTCCAGAAGGAATTGTAGGACGTGTTGCTTACAAAGGAGAGCTGCAAGAAAGTATTCACCAATTTGTAGGTGGTTTACGTGCAGGTATGGGATACTGTGGAGCAAAAGATATTGAGACCTTAAAAAATACAGGGAAATTTGTCCGTATTACAGCAAGTGGAATTAACGAAAGCCACCCACACGATGTAGCAATTACGAAAGAAGCACCTAATTATAGTAGACGATAAACTATAAAACTATCTCCCTTAATTCAGGTAGAATATGATTAAAAATAAAAGCCGTTAATTATTAAATTAACGGCTTTTTTTATGGTTTAAAACCTTCTGCTTCTAAAATATAAGGTGTAATAGGATCTAATTCTTTCAACGTTTCAGGATGTACCCCCCTAGCCGTAAAGAATTCTCGCTTCCTTTCTGTATTACTTCCATACCAAAAATTAGGTTTCCCGTTAGTGAAAAACTCCATACCCTTGGTAAGTGTTACTTTTTTAAAACGATCAATATCTATATGGTAAGTTGTATTATCTATTGAATTTAGATAATAACATGGGACTTCTTTATAATGGTCTTTTTCCCAAACAATGCAATTACTTTTTTCAAACAAAATATCTTTATAAAAAATAAATACAGAAACTAAAAGAATGGTACCAATTAAAATTGGTGCTTTCTTTTTTAAGAGAATAGTTGAAACTCCTAATTTATTTTTTCCTTTTACTTTTTTACCAGTTAAGTTATTTTCTTCACTTATTGAAAAAGGCTTTACAGAATCTATAGTAATACTTTCCTTATAGTTTTCAAAGTCCTCAAAGCCCAAATATTCAGCCATTACATCTTTTACAAAAAGATCGGGAACTCCAACGGGGATATTCTCTTCTCTTTCTACATACTTTTTATGCAACCTACTAACTGTTTGTACACTCACATGATTAAATATATCATGCCTTCTTTCTAGTAGTTCTTGTACGAAAAACACAGCTTTTCCATTTCGACTATCAATTCCTTCATCTGTCTCAATCTTTTTAAAAAAATCAACAATTAGTTTTTCAATCATGGTTAATCAATTATTAGACAAGTTGCGGTCAAAAGTAAAGCTGTTGTACAAAAATTGATTACGGTTATCCATAAACTAGACAAAAGCCGATTGATCAAGTTTTGATAAATGGTAAAACTTGGATTTTCAGAATCTTTGCAGTGGCACTGATCGAGAAATTAAAAAGAAAACAAATTGATTGGTTCTAATTAAAAGATGAAATATCGGTAGAATTTCTTAGGGGGAAGCTACTTAATAATACCGATGTTCATCTCTACTTCCCGCGAAAGAGGCGCGCGACTCTTTTAAAAATTCTACACCCAAACTCGGTGTAACTGTAGCTAAGCAAAGTGCTTGGACAGGATAAATATTATCAATTTTTAAAAGTAACAAAATGAACAAGGTTTTATTAATTATAACATTTTTAGTAACAAATGGAATCTATACTATAAATACAAACTCAACCACTGTAGTACCACAAACAGACTCTACAGAAACAACGACAAGTGATACTGGTGGGGGAAATAGTGGAGGAAACGATCATGATCCAGATCCAGAACCAGAAGATTAATTATTTTATTATAAGTTAATTTAATAATTTAGGAGAATGAAAACAAAAAAAGTAGTTCTCCTATTTTATTTATTATTTAGTAGTATTTTAGGTAATAGTCAAGAAAAAGAATTAAAAGAGAAAATATTAAATATCAGACAAGAGATATTAAATCTACAAAAAGAAAAATTAGCAAAAAAATACTATCAATTAGGTTATTATTATAAAAAGGATAATAATATAGATAGTGCTTATAAATATTTTGACGCTTCAAAAAAAGAGTATGAAGTGTTGGGAGATAGCATAAAAATAGCAGAAAAATTATTCAGTTTAGCAAAAATAGAATCTGAAATAGAACTATTTTTTAAAAGTGATTCTACGGCTATAAAAGCTCTTAAGTACTTAGGCAACAATAAAGGTAAATACTCTTTAACCACTTCTTTATACAACACATTAGGAATTAACGCAAACTCAAAAGAAAACTATAAGAATGCTATTTATTGGTATACTAAGGCAATGGAATTTGCAAAAGACTCAATAAAAAAGTATCGTTATAAAAGTAATATAGCAAACAATTATATTTCTTTAAAAGATTATAAATCAGCTATAAAAATATATGAAAATTTACTGTTATCGTTAGAATTTTATACAGATAATAGCATTGAACTTAACTTAAAAACAAAAGCACTTGATAATTATAATTATGCTAGATTATTAAATGGAGATGAAGTAAATGAAGATGATTTTTTAAAAACACAAAAGCTTAAAAAACAATCTAAAGATTTTAGAGCATTGGCGAGTAACTTTTTTTATTTATATGTCTATTATGAAAAAATGAATAGACCCGACAAAGCTCAAAAATATGCATACTTGATGTATGATTTAGCTTCAAAATATGAAATGCCACAGTATATCATTTTAGGTATAGATAAAATTTTATTATCATCAAAACCAACAAAACTCCAGAAATTAGCTTTAGAAAGAATAAAACTACAAGACAGTATTATTGTATCAAAAAGAAAATTAAGAAATAAGTTTGTAACCTATATGTATAGCTATGAAGAAGAAAAAAAACAAAAACTTGAAGCTAGAGCTGACCTTGCTGAATCAAACCTTAGTTTAGAACAACAAAAATCACAAAAACAACTCTGGATTTTTACAGTTATTCTTACCATTCTATCCTCAATAGTCTATTTCTTTTATAAAAGAGAAAAAAATAAAAAAGAAAAAGCCATAGAAGTCTACAACACAGAAACTCGCTTAGCTAAAAAAATACACGATGAATTGGCAAACGATGTATACGCGGTAATGAATACACTACAAAATATATCAATAACAGATGAAAGGTTGCTCACGAGAGTAGAGAAAATATATGCACAAACCAGAGATATTTCTCACGAAAACAGTCCTGTACTCACAGGAGAGCACTTTGAGAGTTTCTTAAAACAACTGTTTTTAGATTTTACGAACGATCGTTGTAAAGTAATCCATAAAGGATTACAAGAAGCAAACATAAACCAGTTAGCTAAAGAAAAACAAATAGTAGTATATAGAGCCTTACAAGAGCTCTTGGTAAACATGAAAAAATACAGCGAAGCAACTTTGGTGCTTATCACTTTTTCAGTAGAAAAAAACAAATTATCAATAGCGTATCAAGACAATGGAATAGGTGTAGAAAACCTCTCTGTAAAAAATGGTTTACAAAATATGGAAATCCGTATTAAATCAGTAGGAGGGTTTATTACTTTTGAATCAAAGCAAGAAAAAGGATTTCAAGCAAAGTTTCACTTTAAAAAGTAGTTATGTTCAAAAAAGTATTGATAGCAGAAGATGCTGATTTTATGTCAAGCGGAATAAAAGTAGCCTTAGAAAACATGCAAATTCCTAATGTTGAATATGCACAATATTGCGATGAGGCTTTTTTAAAACTAAAAAAAGCATGGTTAGATAAAGAACCATTTGATTTATTAGTAAGCGATTTATCATTTAAAGATAACATACATGAGCAACGATTAGAATCAGGTGAAGCACTTATAGCCGAGGCAAAAAAACTACAGCCAACTTTAAAAACAGTCGTATTTTCTGTAGAAGACAAACCCTACAGAATTCAGCAATTATGTAATGAGTTAGAGGTAAATGCGTATGTATGGAAATCTAACCATGGACAAAGAGAGCTAAAAAAAGCAGTACAAAGTGTGTTTAACGGTGAGTTTTTTATCACCCCACAATTAGCACATGCCTTACGAGATAAAGAAGCTTTTGAAGTTACAGACTACGACGTGTTTTTATTAAAACATTTAGCAGAAGGCTTAGATCAAAAAGAAATTAGCGAAGCATTAAAAAACAAAGACATAAAACCCAGTAGTGTTAGTTCGGTAGAAAAACGCTTAAAACTATTAAAAGAAAACTTTAACGCCAATAACCCTACACAATTGATAGCTATTACCAAAGATTTTGGACTTATCTAAAATAAATGTCATTCCGAGCGATAGAGAGGAGTCTCAATATAAAGAGAAACAAATACTCTTAAGGTTTAGCTACGCTGAACCTTACGGTTTCTCCCTTTGGTCGAAATGACGTTAACAAACAGTAAACCGTCATTCCGAACGAGGTACGAGGAGGAATCTCAAAAGAGTTACACTTATTCTTTTATTGTAATCACTGTCAGTTCGAGTGATAACGAAGTGAAAATTGTACTTCGGCTACGCTCAGCAGAGCTATCGAGAACTATTCGACAAACATAAAAATTGCCACGTTTCATTTATAATGATGAGTATATGTTTTATGACCTTCAAGAAAATTTTTGAAAATCAAGACAGCAGCGATGGATGTAAGATAAAAAGTTGTTTGAGCGATAGCGAGTTTCTTTTTATCAGAGGTAGGTGTCGTAGTATTTTCTTACGATTTTATTGTAAGTCTTGATTTTTGTTTCTTTTTATCAAGAAAAAGAATATAAGACTTTTTTTATCGTCATTACAAGATGGATATGAGTAAGTAATCTCTCTGTAGAGAACTCCAAAGGCAAAGATTGCTTCGCTTTAGCCTGCCTTGAGCTTTTCGACTTCGCGCAAGATAAACTTAAGTCGAAAGGCTCGCAATGGCGTCATAACGAAGAACAATAAAAACACCGTATAAAACATTGAGAATTTTGTTAGTTATACTAGTAAATACTTCATACCCATTAAAAAACATAACAAAAAGAGTATATAACATAAAAAAGTACGAGCATATAGCTCGTACTTTTTACGTTATAAAATTTTGTTTGAAACATCAAACACTACTGTTGTCTGTTACATAACAGTACTGTTGTTACTTAAGCAACAGTAAGACTAAAGGTAGAATCACCTACCATAATATCCTTTAAAAAGCGTTCAGAGTTTCCTGTTGCCTGTGTTTTAACCCTAACACAATAGTTACCAGCAGCAAGGGCAGGAGCTTGACCAATAATCTTCTTATTACTCTTTTAAAAGTTAAGAAAATCAATATAACCTCTAACAAAGCTCTAATTATGGAAGCCATTTTGTATAGCCCCTAACATAATAGCAAAGCCTACGGAAACCCTCAAAGTTTTGTGCTTTAAGGAGGATAAGTTTGCAGTAATATTAATAAAAAAAATAAAAAATGAGAAAAGTATTTATTGTATCGGTAATACTATTAGGTATTGTTTCGTGTTCTTCCCCTCTTGATAAAAAATTTAATGAAGAAAGAGCAGCAGAAGACATCAAGGCGGTTCAAACAGAAATTGATTCAACTGAATTTGGAATGTTGGTGGGGTCAATGTTAAGGTTAAAACTAGAAGGAGAAAAAGTAGAAGGCTTAACCTACAGAGAAATTTTAGAAAAAGGGAAAAGATGGAAAGAAAAAGAAGAAGAACTAGAGAAAGAGCAGAAACTCTTAGCAGAGAAAGCAAAAAAAGAAGAGTTAGAAAGGATTAATAGGTTATCAGAAAGTGTAGTGATTTCTTGTTTTGAAAAGGGATTTTATAAGTACAAATATGAAGATTATATTACGTATAAGTTTGTAATTCAAAATAAATCGAGCAAAAATATAAGAGCAGTGAAAGGGAGTCTTATTTTTTCAAATTTATTTGATGAAGAAATAAAAACGATAAACTTGGTTTATGATAAAGTGCTTACAGCAGACACTACGGTTAATTACGAAGCACAAACAGATTACAATCAGTTTAGTGATAGTGATAAAGCTCTTAAAAACAAAGAGCTAAAGGACATGAAAGTAAAGTGGAAACCTGAGAAAATAATTTTTGAAGACGGAACAACTTTAGAGTAACTCACTAACCTTACGGGAAACCGTAGGGTTTTGTGTTTTTATCAAGGTAGGTTTGTAATGATATTAACCAAAAAAATATAGATATGGCTGTAAAGCATACACCAACAAATGAGGTTCATAAAGGAAGTAAGGGAGGAACGACAGGATGCGGTTTTGATACAACAGAGCACCCAGAACATTGGGTAAGTACTAGTGATAGAGTTACTTGTGATAAAAATGGTTGTAAAAATTAATAGCTATTGAGATGAGTTTTTTAAAGAGTACAGTAAATCAAGTAGGTAGAGATATGGGAAAGGTTATTAGTAATCAAATATTTGATTCTAGTCACTCAACACCTTATCGTAGAGTTTTGTCAAATAATACCTATACAAGAACAAGAGCTACATTTCAAACAGATTTTGAAAAAGCGATTAACTTCCAAACAGGGCATAGACCAAGTACACTAATTTCTAAAATATCAGGAGTATATATTGTAATTAAAAATGAAGCAAATAAGTATATTTCTGATGGTTATTTAGATACATCCGAGTCAAATGAATTATTTTATATGATGAATCAATTTAATAATAAAGTTGATGACATCTGTGATATTCTCGATATAGATGAAGTAAGTTATAAAAAAGAGATAAATCAATTAAAAGCATTAGTAGATAAAATGAATAATTTATTTAATGAAGTTTTAAGTATATCTGCTATAGGCTGTAAGGAAAGGGAAAAAGAACATAAAATAGAAGCAAAAAATGTAGAAAACATTACTTTTTTAGAGTATTTGGGGTTTAACATTATATGGATGGGGAATTATGCGAGAGGTAAAGAAAAATCCATTCTTAACACTGTATTAGCTAACATAGCAGATTTGGTAACATTTACATTCCCCTTTACAAGAACATATCTTTTTTTTAAAGGAGTGTTTACATATTCGAAGGAAAATAAAAGAAGAAATACATTGAAAAATGCCCACAATAAATTAGCTGAACTAGAAGGGAAGAGAGCAGAGGCCTATTTAAGTATCAGCAATAAGTAACTTTAATAGCTAGAGGATACTTTAGAAAAGATTTAATGAGAAGGAATCGATTTTAGTGAAGAGAATGAAGATAAAACCCTACGGATTTCCGTAGGGTTTTATGTTTTATAGAAATTAGATTTGATATAATAAACTTAATCCCTTCAATATTATGAATCAGAAATATGAAAAAGTATTCCTAATTACATCATTATTAATAGTAATAGTTGCTACGGTAGTTGTAACAAAGAAAAACAATTCTAAAGAAAATTTATATAACAAAGCTTTAGTAGGCTGTTATGTTCCACCTAAAGCTAGGTGTACTGGCTCTGTAAACTGTAGAGCATGTAAAAACTGTAAGTATTGCAAATACTGTAACAGCGGAGGTTCTTGCGGTGTTTGCGGAAAGAGAAATAGTACAAAAAGTTATACCAACCCTTATAAAGGCTATTCAAGTAAACCAAAAACTAAGCAAACTATTTTTGACGGACGTAAGACCAATAATACATTGTTAAAAGAAGAGCCATATTATCTAAAAACATTATTGGTAAACAAAAACCTTTTAAATTTAAGAAGTGGCCCAAGTACTTCTTATTATGTAATTCAACAATTAGACTTTGGAGAAAAACTAACCATATTAGCCACTCAAGCAAAATGGATTAAAGTGAAGGTAAAGCGAACAAAAGTAATAGGGTTTGTTCATGTGAACGGTGTACTTTTGGTAGAATAAAAAAAGCTTAGATGTGGGTTTCCGTAGAGTTTTCTGTATTAGAAAGTATAGTTTTGATGTAATACTAATTAAAAACATAGAAAATGGGAAACCCAAAATTTGAAATCAAAAAGAGAAAGGATAATGAATTCATGTTTAACCTGAAAGCAGGAAATGGAGAAATTATTTTAACCAGTGAAGGCTACGCTAGTAAACAAGGATGTAAAAACGGTATAAGTTCTGTAAAAACGAATGCACCTGATGATGATAACTATGAAAGAAAAGTAGCTTCAAATGAGCAATACTACTTTACACTAAAAGCACAAAATGGAGAAGTCATAGGTAAAAGTGAAATGTATACCACAACTTCAGCAAGAGATAAAGGAATTAAATCGGTACAAAATAATGCTCCATCTGCTGACACAGTTGATTTAACATAAATAATTATTTATAGGAGATTAAAATTCTATATTGTAGTAGTTAGAAACCTTACGGATATCCGTAAGGTTTTGTTTTTTAGTAGGTTTAGCTTTGGGGTATAACCAAACTAAAACATAATGATAAAAAAAATACAAATTGTAGGTCTCATTTTTATTTCAGTATTATTAACAGAATGTTCTACCGATACGGATGGAATAGAAGAGCAAGAAACAAAAACTGAATGGAAGTGTGGGGTTCATAATGGAAAGCAATTATGGACAGGACCCAAAGGAGGATGCTATTATAAGAATAGCAATGGAAATAAAACATATGTAGACAGATCGGAATGTAATTGTTAAATGAGCTATGAGTACAAGAGCATTAAAAGTATTCAATTGCAACCTGTTTTTATCAAGGTTTATTTATGGTTTAATCATTATAAATATAATCTGTTTAGTACTAGAGTCTTTTAAAACGTTAAGAGTTAATTATACACAGTTTTTTCAGTTTATAGAAGGATTCTCTATTCTGGTTTTTTCAATAGAATTTATAACAAGAATTGTAATTGCAGAAAAGCAAAGTAATAAAGGGTGGAGTTCTTACGTTTTCTCTGGTTACGGGATTTTAGACTTACTGTCAATATTACCTTTTTATTTACCACTAATTTTTCCGTTTGATTTACGAGTTTTAAGAGTGTTGAGGCTGTTAAGGTTGGTACGAATATTTAAACTTGGTAGGTATTCAAAATCCTTTAAAACAATTAATTTAATACTAAAAGAAACCAAGCCAGAACTCTTAATAACAGCCTTTATAGCATTAATATTAGTAATGCTCTCGTCTACTTTAATCTTTTATGCAGAAAACGAAGCACAACCCGATAAGTTTTCAAGTATTATAGAAGCCTTTTGGTGGTCGTTAGGAACGCTTACCACTGTAGGAGTAGCAGATATGTATCCTGTAACTCCCTTAGGAAAATTCTTTAGCGCTTTAATAGGAGTTATAGGGATTGGCTTTGTGGCATTACCTACAGGAATTATAAGTTCAGCTTTAATAGATAAAGTAAAAGAAGAAAAGAGTAATTGTAGTAACTGCCCTAATTGTGGGGTAAGAATAGATAAGAACTAATGGGATTTCAATTTTACAGACGAATAAAACTAGGAAAAGGTTTTGGACTGAATATTAGTAAATCGGGCATTTCTCCAAGCTTACGAACTAAAATAGGAGCAGTAAGCTCCAAAGGGTACTCTATAAGAACGGGTATAAAAGGGTTGCAGTATAGAAAAAGACACGCTAAAAAAGAAGGAATAGGCTGCCTAGGAATTGTCTTTGCTATAGTTAGTGTTTTTGTAGCACTGTTAATAAAAAGAAAGTAAATATACTCGTAGTTAAACTATAATCAAATGAAAGTAGGAATACAAAAAACAGTAAATATTATTTGTGCCATAGCATTGTTTTTAGCAGTAACAGCACTACCAATTGAATATTACAATGTTTTAAGAATAATTGTTTTTATAGGAGGCTTATTGGTAGTTTTTAATCAGAAAATAAAGAAGCATTGGAGGTTATTATTTATACCAATAACATTATTATTTAACCCCATATTTCCCATCTATTTTTATGTAAAATCATATTGGGTTCTTTTAGATGTTCTCTGCGGAATCTTATTTCTACTGCTCATATTTTATGGGTATAGCTCAAGCATAAAAAAACAACGAACAATAAAAAAACAAGTGTCTAAAAATAAAGACATGTATAACGTTAAATATTAAAAAAATGAATGAAATAACTACCGAACTTAAAAGTCACTTTTTAAGACTATATGAAATGGCTTTTGCTGATAATGATTTTGATGTGTTAGAAACACAAATGCTATACAAATTTGCAGAAGAGAGAAATATATCTAAACAAGAGTTAGATAATATTTTACTATCAAGCCAACAAGAAAGCTTAGTACCCGAAAGCTTGGAGCTTAAAGTTGAATACTTATACGATTTAGCAGTAATGATTTGGGCAGATGGAAAAGTAACAGAAGATGAAATGATAACTCTAAAAAAGTATTGTTTAAAGTTCGGGTTTTTGGAAGAGAATCTAGAAGAATTGACTAGTTTTTTGATAGAAAATGCAAAAATTCATACACCTAAAACAACATTGTTAAAACAACTAACCTAATCAACTAACAAATATGGAAGCCTTAAAAAAAATATTTACTACAAGGGAGAAAGACCCAGTAGAAAAAGTAGTAGTAAAGGAAGAAAAAAAAGATGTCAAACTAACTTTTTTCGAAAGTGGTTATGGATCATCTAAGCAAGCCTCAGGAAATCACAAAGTCTTTAGAGCTTGTTTAAATAATGTGTATATGGATTACAAGAGAAAATGCGCAGAAGATGAAGAGCTACAAAAAAAACTAAAAGATCCTCATATACAAGAAAAAGGAAGAGAAGGAATAGAGCTTAAAAAAAGACAAACAGCCAAAGCAATCTTAGAAGAAAACATTAAAACAGATGAAGAAAAGATTGAAGAGTGTGAACATCAAATAGTTGAAGTTAGAGAAAATCCAGAAAAGTATGTAGAAGAAGTAGATAAAAAGCCAAAAGCCCAGTTTTATTTAGGGTTAATAGTACTTATTCCAATAACATTTTACCTGTTAGTTTTTTACATATCAGCCTCATATTCAGCTTTTTTTAAAAACTTTGAAAATAGCGAGTTATCAGCGGCAATTTTTGATGGAAAATCATTTTCTAAAGCTTTAGAACATGGAGTGTTAGAAGCGATTTTTATAGCTACCATACCATTCGCTTTTATGGGTTTAGGATATTTAATACATATGTTTCAAAAACATAAAAATTGGTTGTCATATGTAAAAATAGGAGCATTATTTATTATCACTTTTATATTCGATGCCATACTAGCGTATCAGATAGAAATGAAGATTTATGATTATAATAAAACACCAGATTCACCAGAGTTCGATTTGTCAATAGCCTTTAGTAAAGTAGAGTTTTGGGGAATCATCTTTGCAGGCTTTGTCGTATATATAATTTGGGGACTGGTGTTTGATTTTATTATGAAGGAATATGAGAACATTGATAAAATAAAAGCCTTTATAAGAAGTAAAAGAGAAACGATTGTTAACCTACAAAAATCAATAGCTGAAGCCATAGAAAAATTAAACGGTGTAAAAGAAGAAATCTCAGGAATAGAAGCAAGAATAGCTAATTTACAAAGAACAATTGATGGCTTTGTATTCCCTAATAAACGTTACTTAACCTACCATGCAGAATATGTAAAAGGATGGTATTTAGCTATAACAGACAATTTTTTAGATTTAAAAAGAAGAGATGAATTACTTTCTAAATGTGATGAAGTAGAAAAAGAACATCTGACAAAATATGATTTAACAGATGAAAACACGGAAGGAATAATTTATAAATCTCAATTAAAATAACGAAAAATGAAAGCATATAAACTTATAATAGTAACTCTATATATAATACTTACATACTCTTGTTCAAATAAAAAAGAAAAAGACCCAGTAGCAGAAGTATCAAAAGAAATAAGTAGTACAAGTAAAAAAAAGAGCAAAGAAAATTTAAATATTAGTATCGTATTAGATTTGTCAGATAGAATAAATCCAAAGAAGTATCCAGAACCTTCAATGGAGTTTTATCAAAGAGATTTAGGTTACATAGAGTCTGTCGCGAAGACTTTTGAAAACCATATTAGAGGAAAGAGAACAAATAAAATTAATGATAAAATACAACTGTTTGTTGAGCCGGCACCATCAGATAGTGAATTAAATCAGAAAATAGCAACACTCAAAACACAGTTTGATAAAACCAATGCAACCAAAGACGAAATTCTAAAAACCGCAAAGAAGTATACAGAAATATGTAATAATATTTATGAAACCGCTATTACAGATGATAAATATGTTGGGTCAGATATAAGAGGTTTCTTTAAAAATAAGATCCAAGATTATTGTGTGGAAGAAGGATATAAGAATGTGGTAGTGGTTTTAACAGATGGGTATGTGTACCATAAAGATAACCTTACAAGAGAACAAAACAGAACATCGTACTTAGTACCAAAAACAATAAGAAGTTTCAAACTAAATAAAGGTAATTGGAAAGAGAAGTTTCAATCAAAAGATTATGGTTTTTTACCTTTACATAAAAATTTACAAAATGTAGAAGTATTAGTTTTGGGAGTAAACCCGGATAAAAAGAACCCTTACGAAGAAGATGTAATAAAAGAGTATTGGAAAAAATGGTTAAAAGAAATGAATGTAAAGAAGTTTCAAATAAAAAGAGCCGATTTACCTATTCATATAAATGATGTTATCAACGATTTTATTCTTACCAAGTAAACTATGTACCTAAAAACAATACTATTATTTTTATTAATAACTATAATAGGGGCAAAAGTACCGAAAGAATTTAGTGCAAGAGTAATTGGGGTAGTAGACGGAGATACCGTAAAGGTGTTATATCAAAACAAACCAATACACATAAGACTAGAACATATTGATTGTCCAGAAAAAGGACAAGCTTATAGCACCAAAGCAAAACAATTTGTATCCAACAAAATATTTGGAAAAACAGTTAAAATAGTTAACAAAGGGAAGTGGCATTGGAACCGTTTAATCGCCGAAATATATTTTGATAACCATCAAAACATTAATAAAAGCTTAATTAAAAAAGGGTTGGCAATGCACTTTAAAAAATATTCAAAAAGTAAAGAATATGCCCTGTTAGAAAACAAAGCAAAACAACTTAAAATAGGTATGTGGTCATTACCCAATGTAACGACACCCTGGCAATATAGAAAACAACCAAACTAAATAACAAATGAAAAAAGTCATAATAATGCTACTATCAGTAGGTGTGTTAGTGGCATTTCAAAAAGTAGAAGACAAAAAAGTGTATATCTGTAGTAGTGTAGCAAGCACCAAATACCACTTTAAAAAAAACTGTAGAGGATTATCACAATGCAAAGCAACGATAAAAGAAAGTACAGAGAAAAAAGTGAGGAGATTTGGCAGATTGCTCTGTAAATGGGAGAAGAAAGCATTAAAAAAGAAATAAAACGAACTCTGTTGATAACTATATTAACAGAGTTTTTTATTTTTTCGGGCGAAGTACTATTTTAGCACGGACTTCAATTCACATGATTTTTTTATGACGCAAGAAACACAATATACCGAAGACAATATACGCTCGCTCGATTGGAAAGAACATATCCGTATGCGACCAGGGATGTATATTGGTAAACTGGGGGACGGATCATCACCAGATGACGGAATTTACATTTTGGTAAAAGAGGTTTTAGATAACTCCATTGACGAATTTGTCATGGGAGGAGGTAAAACCATAGAAGTTTCTGTACAAGGAAATAAAGTAATTGTGCGAGATTACGGACGTGGTATTCCGCTAGGGAAAGTAGTGGACGTAGTTTCGAAGATGAACACAGGAGGAAAATACGATTCTAAAGCCTTTAAAAAATCAGTTGGTTTAAACGGAGTAGGTACCAAAGCAGTAAATGCGTTGTCAACCTATTTTAGAGTAGAATCGAATCGGGATGGTAAATCGGCTTCTGCCGAATTTGAAAAAGGAAACTTAACCAATCAAGAAATACTAGATGAAACATCACGTCGTAGAGGAACCAAAGTAACCTTTATTGCAGATGAAACCATCTTTAAAAATTATAAGTATCGTCCTGAGTATATTTCTAAACTATTAAAAAACTATGTGTACCTAAATCCAGGGTTAACCATCGTTTTTAATGGAGAAAAATTTTATTCAGAAAACGGGTTAAAAGACTTATTGGAAGATAACAACAACAAAGAAGATATGTTGTATCCAATAATCCATTTACGAGGCAATGATATTGAAGTCGCAATAACACACAGTAGAACACAGTATTCAGAAGAATACCATTCATTTGTAAACGGACAAAATACCACCCAAGGAGGAACGCACTTAAACGCGTTTAGAGAAGCAGTAGTAAAAACAGTTCGAGAATTTTTTGGGAAAAATTTCGATGCTTCCGATGTGCGTAAATCAATTATTGGTGCAATCTCTATCAAGGTAATGGAGCCTGTTTTTGAAAGTCAAACAAAAACGAAATTAGGTTCTACAGAAATGGGAGGAGACCTACCAACTGTTAGAACCTACATCAACGACTTTGTAAAAACACAGTTAGATAATTACTTACATAAAAACACTGAAGTAGCCGACAAACTTCAAAAGAAGATACTACAGGCAGAAAAAGAGCGTAAAGAATTATCAGGAATACGAAAATTAGCTCGTGAACGTGCAAAAAAAGCAAGTTTGCACAACAAAAAACTACGCGATTGTCGTATACATTTTGGAGACACTAAAAAAGATGGATATTTAGATACGACCTTGTTTATTACAGAGGGAGATTCGGCAAGTGGATCCATCACTAAATCACGTAATGTAAACACACAAGCAGTATTTAGTTTAAAAGGAAAGCCACTAAACTCATATGGGTTGTCTAAAAAGATAGTGTACGAGAATGAAGAGTTTAACCTATTACAAGCAGCCTTAAACATTGAAGACGGACTGGAAGATTTACGTTATAACAATATCGTAATTGCTACCGATGCCGATGTTGATGGTATGCATATTCGCTTGTTATTAATAACCTTTTTTTTACAATTCTTCCCAGAAGTAATTAAAGAAGGACACCTGTATATTTTAGAAACTCCGTTATTTAGAGTACGAAATAAAAAAGAAACCATTTATTGTTATTCAGAAGAAGAAAAGCAAGCTGCGATAAACAAACTAAGAGGAAAACCGGAAATTACTCGATTTAAGGGGTTAGGAGAAATTTCTCCTAACGAATTTGTCCATTTTATTGGAGATGATATTCGTTTAGACCCTGTAATGTTAGACAAAGAAATGTCGATAGAACAAATGTTAGAATTCTATATGGGTAAAAATACACCGAACAGACAAAAGTTTATCATTAACAACTTAAAGGTTGAGTTAGATATTGTAGAAGAGGTTTAAAAAGAAATTATATGAAAGCATCGAAGTTATATCAATTGTATATTATAATAGGGATTATATTTTTTATTAGTTGTTCCTCTAACAAAGAAGAAGAAGAGTGTATGAAAACAGTTACCATCCCGCAGTTTTATACAGTAGGAGACCATACATATCGTTATGATGTAGAGCAGGAGGTGCCATGTGATGCTGTGTTAATTACAGAACCTGTAAATATAGAACCACCTTTACTAGAAGGATTTACGTATGAAGTATTACGCTTTGAATATACTTCAGATACAGGAAACAACACCTCAAGATTAGAGTTTGAGATAAAATTAAATAATCCAAACAATTACTCTGTACAAGGGATTCCTTATTTTACTTTATCAAGCGACGATGTAGTGTATACAACGAATTACGCTAACCTATTGAAGGTACCGTGTACTACTTTAAACGCAAATTCAAGTTGTACAGTAACTTTAGACTTAGAAGAAAATAGGGCTGTTGGCTTTCCAAGTTCACTAGAACTTGTAACTGTAAAGTATTACCTAACAGAGTAAGTTTTTAATTAGAATTAATAATAAATTGTTTAACGAATAAACGTTTAAACATTCATACATGAGTGAAGAAAATAACAATTACGAACACGACGAAGAACTAAACCAACCCCTTGAAAATACAGAGACCATAACCAAGGTTACAGGAATGTATAAAGAGTGGTTTTTAGATTATGCTTCGTATGTAATTTTAGAACGTGCAGTACCCTCAATGGAAGATGGGTTTAAGCCTGTGCAGCGCCGTATCATGCATTCAATGAAAGATTTAGATGATGGACGCTACAACAAAGTAGCAAACATTGTTGGACATACAATGCAGTATCACCCTCATGGAGATGCTTCGATTGCCGATGCTATGGTGCAAATGGGGCAAAAAGAACTGTTAATCGACATGCAAGGTAACTGGGGAAATATTTTAACAGGAGACCGTGCAGCTGCCTCGCGTTATATCGAAGCACGGTTGTCTAAATTTGCGTTAGATGTTGTTTTCAATGCTAAAACTACCGAATGGCAAGCCTCGTATGATGGACGAAAAAAAGAACCTATTAACTTACCTGTAAAGTTCCCTTTACTATTAGCACAAGGAGCAGAAGGTATTGCGGTAGGATTGTCTACTAAAATATTACCCCATAACTTTAACGAGTTAATCGATGCCTCTGTAAAATATTTAAAAGGAAGGAGTTTTACACTTGTGCCCGATTTTTTAACAGGTGGAATAGCCGATGTTACCAACTATAACGAAGGGAAACGAGGTGGAAAAGTAAGAGTAAGAGCAAAAATATCGGCTCTCGATAAGAAAACATTAGTAATTACTGAAGTGCCTTTTGGTACTACTACATCATCGTTAATTGATAGTATTTTAAAAGCTAATGAAAAGGGAAAAATTAAGATTAAACGTATTGAAGATAACACAGCAGCCAATGTTGAAATCTTAGTACATTTACCAGCTAATGTATCACCAGACAAAACAATTGATGCTTTATATGCTTTTACCAGTTGTGAAAATTCAATTTCTCCTCTATGTTGTATTATTGAAGACAACAAGCCAGTATTTGTTGGTGTAAACGAGGTATTGAAAAAATCAACAGATTTTACAGTAGAATTATTAAAGCGTGAATTAGAAATACAATTATACGAATTAGAAGAACAATGGCATTTTGCTTCTTTAGAACGTATTTTTATAGAAAACAGAATTTACCGTGATATTGAAGAAGTAGAAACTTGGGAAGGAGTAATTGAAGCAATTGATATAGGGTTAAAACCCCATACAAAACATCTAAAAAGAGAAGTAACAGAAGAAGATATTGTTCGTTTAACTGAAATAAGGATAAAGAAAATATCGAAGTTCGATATCGATAAAGCAAAACAATTTATTGAAGGCTTAGAAGAAAAAATAGCGGAGGTTAAGCATCATTTAGACAATTTAATCGATTTTGCAATAGACTATTTTAAAGAGCTAAAAGTAAAATACGGAAAAGGCAAAGAACGTAAAACCGAAATCCGAATTTTTGATGATATCGTGGCAACCAAAGTGGTAATGCGTAACTCAAAACTCTATGTAAATAGAGAAGAAGGATTTATAGGAACCTCGTTACGAAAAGACGAATATGTTACCGACTGTGCAGATATTGATGATGTAATAGTGTTTAGAGAAGATGGCTCAATGTTGGTAACTAAAGTAGACTCTAAAACCTTTGTAGGAAAAGGAATTATTCATGTTGCTATATTCAAGAAAAAAGATAAACGTACCGTTTACAACATGATATATCGTGATGGTGCTAAAGGACCTTCATATATGAAGCGTTTTAACGTTACATCAGTAACTCGTGATAAAGAGTATAACTTAGCCAACGGTGATGCCAAATCAAAAGTATTGTATTTTACAGCAAACTCTAATGGAGAAGCTGAGGTAGTTACTATTTTACTCCGAGCAGTAGGAAGCGTGAAAAAACTAAAATGGGACATTGATTTTGCCGATTTAGCGATAAAAGGACGTAGTGTTAGAGGTAACTTAGTAACCAAGTACTCGATTAAAAAAGTAGAGTTTAAAGAAGCGGGAGTTTCAACTTTAAAGCCTAGAAAAATTTGGTTTGACGATACAGTACAACGTTTAAATGTTGATGGTAGAGGAGAATTGTTAGGTGAGTTTAAAGCAGAAGATAAAATTTTAATAGCTACACAGTCAGGAAAAATTAAAGCAGTATCACCAGATTTAGCGATGCACTTTGAAAACGATATGATTGTGTTAGAAAAATGGAAACCTAACAAGCCTATTTCAGCAATTTATTTCGACGGAATTAAAGAACGTTATTTCGTAAAACGATTCTTAGTAGAAACACCCGATAAAGAAGAACTTTTTATATCAGAAGACGAAAAATCAAAGCTAGAAATCATAGCTACAGATTACCGTCCTATGGCAGAGGTAATTTTTTCAAAAAGAAGTTTAGACACCATAGTGGTTAATTTTGAAGACTTTATAGCAGTTAAAGGAATTAAGGCTCAAGGAAACCAATTAACCACCGATAAAATAAGAACAGTTAATTTGTTAGAATCGTTGCCTTATGAAGAGCCAGAAGAAGAAAAAGTAGAGGATATTGAGGTAAACGATGAAGAAGAAATTAAAGAAGAAGCATTAGCTTTAGAAGTAGAAGAAGCAAAGCCTAAAGAATTTGTAGAGTCTAAAGAAGACAAAGCAAAAAGGGCATTAGAACGGGCACTTCAAAAAAAGAAAAAAGATAAAGATGACGAAAGCCAAACAGCATTGTTTTAATGGATAAATTTTTTCCATACCGGTTTAACTTAAATACCTTTTTTGGAGCTTTAGGATACATTATAGTTGTGTTCTTAGTATCTTGGGCTATTTCAAGATTGGTTAGAGCTATTATTTGGCAACTGATTAAAAGTAAGAAAGAAGATCGTTTTGGGAGAACGAGTATCCAGTTTTTGCGTAATTCCGTATCGTTTGTAATTGGGCTCTTAAGTGTCATTTATGTAATTATGACGGTACCTGCTTTTAGAAGTAAAGCAACCTTAATTTTTTCTGGAGCCGGTATTTTAGCCGCTATTATAGGTTTTGCTGCACAAGCAGCACTATCGAACTTAATAGCTGGAGCTTTCATAGTCATATTCCGCCCATTTAGAGTAGGAGATTATATTAAGTTAGATGATACAAGAGTTGGTATTGTTGAAGACATAACATTGAGGCATACCGTAATAAATAACTTTGAAAACAAACGGTTAATAATACCCAACTCGGTAATTAGTACCGATTCTATTTTAAACCATACTATAGAAGACTCTCATGTATTAAGTTTTAACAACTTTAAAATAGGGTTAAAAGCAGACATTGATTTAGCACGAAGAATTATACAAGAAGAAGCTGTAAAGTTACCAACAGTTATTGACTATCGTACACCAGATCAAGTAATGAGTGATGTGCATCAAGTAGATGTTCGTGTTATTGATGTATATCCAGACCATATTCACATGCGTGCTTATGTGTGGTTAAATGAACCATTCCAAGAATTTAAGACGAAATGTGCTTTAAAAGAAGCGGTTCATAAACGTTTTCTTGAAGAAGGTGTACACTTGCCGATACCAATCAATATTAATGAAATAATAAAAAGAGTAAATTAAGGGTGCTTTTTTTAATATACGTCAACAAAAGTTATAAATAAGTTTTTTTCGGAAGGATTGGGAACTTCAGCAATTAATCCGTAGATACCTTTATTTAAGATAGCAGTAAAATAAGCTTTATTACCCGTAGGCATATCGTTAACTCCACCTAAAAAAGTGACATCAGAAGGCGCAGGTTCAATTAGCCCTTTAGGATTAAGCCCAATTCATCCAATTTTCTAAGTTTTTCCCCTCAGGATACTTATCAATTAGAAAAAAATGGGTTTGCGGAGATTTGTTAATATAACGAAATGTATTCCATCCAGAAGCTATGGTATCGGACATTTGAAAATCCATACTTTCTGTAACAATTTCAATTACTTGTTTCTTTTTTAGAACTTCTTTTTTTGTTTGGGTGGTACTATGAGTTTGCTTTTTATCTTTTTTACACGATTGAAAAATTAAAAATACATAACATATAATTGTGAGAGCCAATATCTCTTTACATAAAGTTTTCATATAGAAAAAAGTTTAGTTGGTAATTCTATTTTAAAACTAGGGAAGTAAAAGAGAGGAATTATTTATTATTTAGCCAAGGAATAATAATGTAAAAATAAAAAATACTTTAGAGAAAAAAAACAGGTAAATAACTGGTTTTAAGGATAGTGAAGATTAGTTGGCTTTTTTAAATAAAAAACTCAGTCCTAAACGGCTTAAGAACTTTTTTTCAAATTCCCAAAAGAACTTAAATTGACCAAAAAGCCATCCAACTAGAGGTAAAGTAGTTTGGTATATGGGAAATATAAGTAAAATTCTTAAAGGATAATATAGCCAAGGAGTCATGGTATCAGGAGATAATCCTAATAAATTGGTAACAGGTTTGGCAACCCAAGCAGCAAAAGAACCATTTATAGCAAAAACAATAAAAATAGCAGCTAATGCCCAATTACTTTCTATACCCCAACGTTGTTTAAGTTTCTCCATAAATCCTAATATGGAGGCAAAAGTAATTAAAAGAAAAAGGGCAAACAAATGTTTGCCCCTTCATTACATTATATAAATCAACAAAGTTATTTTTTCCCAAATACTCCGCCTAAAAGCCCTCCTAAGAGTCCTCCAGACTTTTGTTGGCTGTTACCAGCATTTCCTAAAATCATTCCCGCTACATCATCAACAATACTACCATCACCATCAGCATCTAATATTTGTTCTAAGAAGCTCTGTTCTTTTTGAGCTGAATTACCGCCAAGTAAACCGCCTAAAAGGCCATTCAAATCACCAGCATTATTTATGTTTTCTTGTCGAGACTGCTTCCCCAGTAATCCCATTAAAATGGGAGCAGCCGTTTTTAAAATATCAGCAACAGCACTGGTGTCCATACCGGCTTTCTGACCAATAACTTTTTCTACTCCTTGTTGTTTACTTCCTAAAACATGACCTAAAATTTTACCCCCATCTTGTAAAACATCAGAGTTAACACCACCATTAAATAAGTCCCCCAAATTATCTAAGATTCCACCATCATGCTTATTTAATGCGCTTTTTAAACTTTCAGCACCTTGAGGTGTAGCAGCATTTCGCTGCATTGCTTTCATTAAAACAGGTAATGCCATTGTTAAAACACTACTAGTTTTGTTAGTGTCTTGTCCTGTAGAGCCAGCAACACCAGATATAATTGCTTTACCAGTATCGCTATTTAATAAATCTAAAATTCCCGTCATTTTTTTATTTTATAAGGTTAGTACTAAGTTTCTAATTAATGGGACACAAGATACAAACTCAAGGTCACTTTTTTTTTAAATAATTCTTTATACCTTACGGCCAGTAAAAAAAACTAATAGATTAATATATTGTATGAAGAAACTTGCATTACACTGGCAAATTTTAATAGGAATGGTTTTAGGTATTTTATTTGGGTTAGGAATGACTTTTATAGATGGAGGAGTATCGTTCGTATCTGACTGGATAAAACCTTTGGGAACTATTTTCGTAAAACTATTAAAACTAATAGCTGTACCATTAATTATTGCTTCTTTGGTAAAAGGAATCTCTGATTTAAAAGATATTTCAAAGTTTAAGAATATTGGTTTGCGTACTATATTAATTTATATAGGTACCACTGTAATAGCGATAACAATAGGGTTAATGCTAGTTAATATTGTACAACCTGGAGAAGGAATATCAGAAGATACGATAGCGAAACTAACAGCAGACTATGCAAATAGTGAAGGGGTTCAAGCAAAAATTGCAGAAGCCAGCAAACAAAAAGAAAGCGGACCGCTACAGTTTTTAGAAGATATGGTTCCTGATAATGCTATGCAGGCTATGAGTAATAATAAAGCAATGTTGCAAGTAATTTTCTTTACTATTTTCTTAGGAATTTCAATGTTATTAGTAGGAGAGAAAAATGCAAAACCATTAAAAAACTTCTTTGATTCATTAAACGAAGTTGTATTGAAAATGGTAGATCTTATTATGTTAACCGCTCCTTATGCTGTATTCGCATTGTTAGCAAATGTAGTAGTGTCTTCTAATGATCCAGATTTATTACTAGCATTGTTAAAATACGGATTAACTGTTATAGGAGGATTGTTGTTAATGATAGCACTTTACATGATTTTAATAAGCGTATTTACAAAGAAAAACCCACTGTGGTTTTTACAACAAATTAGTCCAGCACAGTTATTAGCATTTTCAACGAGTTCTAGTGCAGCTACCTTACCTGTTACGATGGAAAGAGTTGAAGAACATATTGGAGTAGACAAAGAAGTGTCGAGTTTTGTATTGCCTGTAGGAGCTACTATTAATATGGATGGTACAAGTTTGTATCAAGCAGTAGCTGCCGTTTTTATATCGCAGGCTTTAGGATTCGATTTAACCTTTGGAGATCAGCTGACCATTATTTTAACAGCTTTGTTAGCCTCAATTGGTTCAGCAGCTGTGCCCGGAGCAGGAATGGTAATGTTAGTAATCGTATTAGAATCTGTTGGTTTTCCAGCAGACAAATTAGCCATAGGTTTAGCATTAATATTTGCAGTAGATAGACCATTAGATATGTGTAGAACGGTTATCAATGTAACAGGTGATGCAACCGTATCAACTTTGGTAGCGAAGTCCGTAGGGAAGTTAGGAAAACCACATCCGCATAACTGGGATGAACATTACAATGAAGTTAAATAAAGTTATATGCTTACAGTAAATACTCCCATAGTTTCGGTTGAATGGTTATGTGAAAACTTGAAGGCAGGTAACTTAATAGTTCTTGATGCAACGATTCAGAAAGTAGGAACTCAAGCAAATGATAAAAAAGAGAAACAGCAGATTCAAAATGCTGTTTTCTTTGATTTAAAGAATGTTTTCTTAGATGGAGAAGCGGAATATCCTAATACGATTCCGTCAGAAAAATATTTTGAAAAGGAGGTTCAAAAACTAGGAATTAATAATGATAGTTGTATTGTTGTTTACGACGATTTGGGAGTGTATTCGTCTCCAAGAGTTTGGTGGTTGTTTAGAACATTTGGGTTTGAAAATATTACAGTTTTAAATGGAGGATTGCCTGCTTGGAAAGAGGCAGGTTATATGGTTGAGTCTAAAAAAGAAAGAACATTGTCTGTAGGAAATTTCAAAGCCACGATTAATAGAAGTAAAATTAGTGTAACAGAGGAAGTATTGAAAGCTTCTCGTGATAAACAAATTATACTAGATGCTCGTTCCAAAGGAAGATTTTACGCGACAGTACCAGAACCAAGACAAGACTTAAGAGGGGGGCATATTCCAAATTCTAAAAGTTTGCCTTATACAGAGTTACAAGTGGCAGGTAAAATGAAATCGAAAGAAGAACTTCAGATTATATTTTCTGAAATAACTCCAAGTAAAGAAGCAATGATTTTTTCTTGTGGATCAGGAATTACGGCATGCATACTTGCTTTGGGAGCTGAAGAAGCAGGAAATACGAATTATAGTGTTTACGACGGTTCTTGGACAGAGTGGGCAAGTAGGTTAGAATTACCTGAAGAAAAATAGTGAAAAAAGATAAAAAAAGGAGTAAATAGGAGTGTAAGTTTTTTTAACTAAATAAGTTATGTTTTTTAGTTTGCTTGAATAAAATGTTTAAGTTAGTAACTTAAACTGATTAATGATGAAAAAAACGATTCTTTTATTTTTATTTGTATTTATAAGTACAATTAGCTTTTCTCAAAGAACCTATTGGTTAGGAGAATTTAAAAGTGGTTCAAAAATTTATTTAGCTTTAATTAAGAATGATAAAAATCATGGCTTGCATATAAGAATGTACAGTACTAATAATAATAGGGCTGTGTTAATTTATGCGAATAAAAAGAAAAACTCAGAAACGTATAAATTACAAAAACAATATGGAGGTTGGTCTGATAAAAATTACCTAACATTTTCTAATCTTTTAGGAAAAGATAATGGTTATCTGGTGATAAACGGTAAGCCTTTGAGTATGAGGAAGATAAGTAGAAGCGATATTCCTAATTATATAAAAGGATCAAGAACCCAATATAAAAGAACATATGTTACAAATTAAAAAAGCCTCTAATTAGAGGCTTTTTTTATCATATAAGTTTTTTAACTTCCTGTTTTAAAAAGGAAATAGCTGTGTTTGCTGGACTTTCCTGTTGCGAGTAGTCAATTAATACATTTTCACGTAAATCTTTAGCAGTTTCAGAACTCTCTGCTGTATTTCGAAGTTTAGCTATAATAGCTAATTTAGCAGCTAAAACAGCTTTCCAACTATCATCAGAAATATATAACTGCTGTACTAAATTATGTTCAAACTCTTGTTCTATATTACCAATTAAAAGTTGTAAATAGTTATCGGTATCATTTCCTATTGGGTTTACTCTTAATAATAATTTTGAGGGATTGATACGCTCACAAAATAACAACATGCGTTCATAAGCTTGTAGTTTAGTAGGCAAACTTTCACGTTTTTTTTCAACCAAAGCTTTAAAGGTTTTTTCTTTATTGTTTTGTTCAATAAAGCGGCCTAAAATTAAGTAAGCTACACCGCCAGTTACTAATGCAGGTAGGGCATACGCAAGCCCTTCAATAATTTTATCTTCCATAATGCGAATATACGAGTCCTGTTAAAATTGCCAATCCAAAACTTAGTAAAGTTCCAATCAGTACATATTCAGTAAGCTTTCTATCTTTGGATGCCGTTAAATCTCCAAACCTAAATATAGATTTGGCTGCAAGTAAAAAACCAACACCTGCCCACTGGTTAATTGCGATAAAAACAAAAATTAATATACGTTCTAAAAAACCAATGTACCTACCTGCATTGGCTAACGATTGTTCTGTTGATTTATTACCCTTTTCAGGATTCCATTTAGAAATTAAGGTATTTATAATAATCGAAGAGGTATAAGTAACAAAAATTAAACAAGCAAAAAGTAATAAGTTTTGTTGAGTTAAAATAGCGTTGATACTAATGTTAAAAGGAGCGTACATGTACGTGGCTAAGCCTAAGAAGAATATATGTAGCATCTGATCTAAAAAGAAAAATAAACGCTTGCTTTTCTTTTTTTGAAGGTATAATTTTCCAAGATCAACTAAGTAATGAGAAATAACTACCAGTAAAAACACACTCCAATAAATAGGGTTAAACTGTAGGAATAAAAATAATAACACAGCATGAATACCTATATGAGCATAAAGTTTGGTAGACTGTATTTTCTTTTTCTCTTTATCTTTTACCCAATTTTTAGGTTGGAAGACAAAATCACCCAATAAATGAGCAATAAGTAGTTTTAAAAACAGTATCATAGATTATTTATTTTCTGATTCATGAGTTTTCTATAGCGCTTTTCTAACTTCATAATCTCATCATAACCAGCACGTTTTCTTCGTTCGCTAGCACTACTTTCTGAAATAGCTAACTTTTTAGCAATTACTTTTTGAGTACACTCGGGGTTTTGTATAGACATATTTACAAAAGCAGCAGAGTTAGTTGTCCAATTGTCCATTATTAACAAGCTTAACCCTAAAGAAACTTCAAATTCTTCATTAATATCTTTCCATGGAGTATTCAAGGCTAAATTCTGCTTTTTTAGTAAATGATCAAATGCATAACCAGAATTTACAAAAGCGTCACCATTGGCTTCGGTAATTTTTTCGCTATCAAAACTTTTATCACCTATGCCAATAGCTAAACGAATGTCTAAATCTTTTATTTTCTTAATGTTAGTTTTTAATTCAATGACGAAAAGTAGCGCATCCGCAATGTTTTCAATTTCAATTTGAAAACTATCTCCACGAAAAAGCTCCCATGTTTTTGGAGTTTCTCCAACAGTATTGAAAGATTTTTTCAGTAAAGGGAGCCATGTTTCAGCAGAAACACCACGAGAATTAACAATATCACCAGTAATTACACTTGTCATGTATTTAATTTTTAGTAAAAATAAGCTTTCAAATTGAAAACTCCAAATAATTCGGGTTTTAAAACGAATATTTAAAAATAAGGGTTTTAAGGCGAATATTTGTTAATTCGGGTTTAAACTTGAATTTATAGCACTAAAAATTAGTGAATAAAAAAAAGGGGAGAATCTTTAAAAAACCTAAAAGATTGGTTAATTTTCCATTTTTAAAATACTTTCAATTTAATTTCCATTGAGTACTTATTTAGAGCAACTTAACGAACCACAGAGAGCGGCTGTTTTACAAAAAGACGGTCCAATGATAATTATAGCAGGAGCAGGATCGGGTAAAACGAGAGTGTTGACCTATAAAATTGCTTATTTAATGGAGCAAGGTGTAGATGCATTTAACATTTTATCGTTAACGTTTACCAACAAAGCTGCCCGTGAAATGAAAGATCGTATTGGTAAAGTAGTAGGGTATAGCGAAGCTAAAAATCTTTGGATGGGAACATTTCACTCGGTTTTTGCACGTATTTTACGATCTGAAGCTGATCGATTAGGCTATCCGTCAAATTTTACCATTTACGATACACAAGATTCTGTTCGGTTGATAACGGCGATTATCAAAGAAATGAATTTAGATAAAGACCGATATAAGCCAAAGCAAATCTTAAGTAGAATATCGTCTTTTAAAAACAGTTTAATTACGGTTAGGGCCTATTTTAATAACTCCGATTTACAACAAGCCGACTTAGAAGCAAGCAGACCAAGAACAGGTGATATCTATAAAGAATATGTAGATAGATGTTTTAAGTCAGGAGCTATGGATTTTGACGATTTGCTATTGCGTACTAATGAATTATTAGCACGTTTTCCAGATGTGTTGGCAAAGTATCAAGATCGTTTCCGATATATTTTGGTAGATGAGTACCAAGATACGAACCATTCGCAGTATTTAATTGTACGTGCATTAGCAGATCGATTTCAGAATATTTGTGTGGTAGGAGATGATTCGCAAAGTATTTACGGATTCCGTGGGGCGAATATTCAAAACATCTTGAACTTCCAGAAGGATTATCCAGATGTGAAAACATTCAAGTTAGAACAAAATTATCGTTCAACAAGTAACATCGTACGCGCTGCAAATAGTGTAATTGATAAGAATAAAACGAAGCTAGATAAAGAAATTTGGACAGCCAACGACGCGGGAGATAGTGTAAAGGTAATGCGTACAATTTCTGATGGAGAAGAAGGGCGCTTCGTAGCACAATCTATTTGGGAAAACCAAATGAATCATCAGTTAACAAGCGATCAATTTGCTATTTTATACCGTACCAATGCACAATCAAGAGCCATAGAAGATGCACTGCGAAAAAAAGATATTAAGTATAAAATTTACGGAGGTATTTCATTCTACCAACGTAAAGAAATTAAAGACTTGCTATCGTATTTACGAATTTTAATCAACCCGAATGACGAGGAAGCATTAAAACGTATCATTAATTACCCAGCCAGAGGAATTGGAGCTACAACGTTAGATAAATTAACCATTGCAGCGAATCATTATAAAAAATCAATGTTTGATATTTTAAAAAATATCAGCACAGTAGATATCAATCTTAACTCTGGAACCAAAACAAAGTTGCAGAATTTTGTAAACATGATTCAGCGTTTTCAAATTGAAGCACAAACAAAAAACGCTTTTGAAATTGCTGATTTGGTAGTTAAACAAACCCAATTAGTAAAAGATTTACAAAAAGATGGAACTCCAGAAGGAGTTAATAAAGTTGAAAATGTTCAAGAACTTTTAAACGGAATAAAAGATTTTATTACCGATAAAATTGAAACAGGAGAGGATGCATCGTTAACGTCATTTTTAGAAGATGTAGCACTAGCTACAGATTTTGATTCAGACAAACAAGATGAAGAACCCCGAGTTTCGTTAATGACAATCCACTTATCCAAAGGATTAGAGTTTCCGTACGTGTACATTGTTGGATTGGAAGAAAGCTTATTTCCATCGGCAATGAGTATGAATACTCGTAGTGAGCTAGAAGAAGAACGTCGTTTGTTTTATGTAGCTTTAACAAGAGCTGAAAAAGGAGCGTACTTAACGTACGCGCAAACACGTTATCGCTGGGGGAAATTAACCGATGGTGAACCAAGTAGGTTTTTAGAAGAAATAGATGAGCAGTATTTAGAGTATTTAACACCAAAAGTACCTGAACCTTCGGTAAACAGGTTTATAGATGCTAGCTTGTTTGAAGAGGATTCACCAAGGAAAATACGTTTTCAAAAACCAATTCAAAAAAAGAGAAAAGAATTTTTAGCGAAGAAGGAAAAGCCAACTAGTGTTCCTCCAAAAAGTAAAATGAAAAAAGTCTCAGAAATGAGTCCGAAAATGAATTTGTTTGATGGAGAAATCACCGTAGGAAATGTAGTAGAGCATAACCGTTTTGGTACAGGAAAAGTACTAGCTATAGAAGGGAAAGGCCCCAATAAAAAAGCAGAAATAGAGTTTAGTACCGTAGGTAAAAAGAAATTATTGTTACAATTTGCAAAATTGAAAGTAATCGGGTAGTTAATTCATAATAATTACCTATTTTGCATAGATAAAATATAGAGAAATGACGTTTGATTTAGAATACAATTCGAAAAGATCCAAATTAATCATCCCAGAATATGGGAGGCATATACAAAAGTTAGTGAACCATTGCATCGCTTTAGAAGATAAAGAAGAAAGAAATACAATGGCTAAAGCTATTATTGATGTAATGGGAAATTTACAACCTCACTTGCGTGATGTGCCAGACTTTAAGCACAAACTTTGGGATCAGTTACATATAATGGCAGATTTTCAGTTAGATGTAGATTCTCCATACGAAACACCATCAAAAGAAGAACTACAGGAATCTCCTGAGCGATTACCATACCCTAAATCAGCATCGAAGTATCGTTTTTATGGTACAAATATTCAAACCATGATTGATGTAGCCTTGACTTGGGAAGAAGGAGATATGAAAGAAGCACTCGTGTTTACGATTGCTAATCACATGAAAAAATGCTATTTAAATTGGAATAAAGATACCGTTGAAGACAGTGTTATTTTTGATCATTTATATGAGCTGTCTGAAGGAAAAATAGATATTCGAGACATTGATGAAGACTTAACAGATAGCAAAAGCTTGTTAAGAAAACGTAGTGGTCAAGGGCAACACAAATCAAAAGGGAAAACAAATACTAAATACAGAAAAAAGTAAATGGCATCATTTAAAATTGAAGGAGGTCACAAATTAAAAGGAACAATAACACCACAAGGAGCAAAAAATGAAGCATTACAGGTTATATGTGCGGTGCTACTAACGTCAGAAAAAGTAATCATAAATAACGTTCCTGATATTATTGATGTTAATAAACTGATTTTTATTTTAGGAGAATTAGGAGTTAAAATAGAAAAACTGTCTAAAAACTCGTATAGCTTTCAAGCCGATGCTGTTAATTTACAATACCTTGAATCGTCAGACTTTAAAAGAGATGGTAGCTCTTTACGAGGTTCTATTATGATTGTTGGTCCGTTATTAGCTCGCTTTGGAAAAGGATATATTCCGCGTCCTGGAGGAGACAAAATTGGGCGTCGTCGCTTAGATACTCATTTTGAAGGATTTATCAATTTAGGAGCAAAATTCCGTTATAATCGTGAAGAATACTTCTACGGTGTAGAAACAGAAACAGGCTTAGTAGGAGCGGAGATGTTGCTAGATGAAGCCTCTGTAACCGGTACGGCAAACATTATTATGGCTGCTGTATTGGCTAAAGGAACTACTACGATATACAATGCAGCTTGTGAGCCTTATATTCAGCAATTATCAAAAATGCTGAACTCAATGGGAGCGAAAATTTCAGGAGTAGGCTCTAATTTACTTACAATTGAAGGAGTAGAAACCTTACAAGGCTGTGAACATACGATATTGCCAGATATGATTGAGATTGGTAGTTGGATAGGTATGGCTGCAATGACACGTTCTGAATTGACAATCAAAAATGTAAGTTGGGACGATTTAGGACAAATTCCTAATGTGTTTAGAAAACTTGGGATTCAGTTAGAAAGAAAAGGAGATGACATATACATACCAGAGCAAGAAAGCTACGAAATTCAAAGTTATATTGATGGATCAGTACTAACTGTAGCAGATGCGCCATGGCCTGGGTTTACCCCCGATTTGTTAAGTATTGTTTTAGTAGTGGCTACACAAGCTAAAGGAACAGTATTGATTCATCAAAAAATGTTTGAAAGTCGTTTGTTCTTCGTCGACAAGCTAATTGATATGGGAGCAAAAGTAATATTATGTGATCCACATAGAGCCACGGTTATAGGTCATGATTTTAAATCACAGCTAAAGGCAACCAAAATGACTTCACCAGACATTCGAGCAGGGATCTCATTATTAATAGCAGCATTGTCTGCTAAAGGTACAAGTATTATTAATAATATAGAACAGATAGATCGTGGGTATGAAGATATCGAAGCACGTTTAAAATCTATCGGAGCAAAGATTGAAAGAGTTGATAGTTAGTTAGTTAAAATAAAATACAAATAGAAATCTCGAATCATTAGATTCGGGATTTTTTTATGGTGAAAAGTTTTAAAATATGGTGTAATTAAAAGAAACTTGTTTCGACTAAGGTGTTTAATTTTAATCAATATTATGAAAACAAGAATCATACTTGTAATGTTATTACTTCAAATAACAATTTTCTCAGCACAAGAAAACTCTCAAACGTTTACATCTTCAATAGAAAAGACTCATAAAAAAGACGCGTTTATGAGTCAGAAATACCTTAAATATACTATCGATATTACTTTTGGAGGGAAAAAACATTTAAAAGGAGTTATCACACAAGAACCAGGAGGAGGAAAAATAAAAATAGAAAAAGAAGATGGCTCACTTATTATTTTTGACGGTGAAGAAGTATATTCATTAGGTGTAGAGGAAAAAGATATGGGAACAGCTCGTTTCGATATTTTTACTTGGGCCTATTTTTTAGGTTTGCCATATAAATTAAATGACCAAGGGACTATTTGGTCTGATTTTGAAAAGAACAAATGGGGGAAAGAGAAATTAACAACAGGAAAATTAACTTTTGCATCAGGAACTGGTGATGCTCCAGACGATTGGTATGTAATATATAAAAATACAGAAACCAATGTACTGGAAGGAGCAGCCTATATTGTAACCTTTGGAAAAGGAAAAGAAAAAGCAGAAAAAGAACCTCATGCTATTAAGTACAATCAAATTAAGCAAGTAAATTCAATACCAATTGCTACAAATTGGACATTTCATATGTGGTCGTTAAAAAATGGTTATGAAGAACAAATTGGGGAGGCAAAACTAGCTAATATAAAGTTCCTTAAAGAAGCAGAATTTATTGTACCTACCAAGGCTAAAATAGTTAAGGCGTTACCAAACTAGTTAAGTAGAAGAAAAATAAAAAAGCTGTTACCGGAAATGTCCGATAACAGCTTTTTCTTATGTTTTAATTTCTACATTTCTTCATTACAAGTATACTCTTGTGTACAAGCAAAATATTGCTCACAATAAATAGGACCAGTAACGCTTCCAGAGCAGTCGCATCCACACTTACTTAGGTCAATTGCTGCACCACCAGTTAAGTTTTTTTGTTGGTTTTTTGAAAGAATACTAACTCCTGAAATGTTTAAAAAATTCTGTTTCATAATGAGGGACTTTTTTGTGTTATAAATTAATTAATAAAAAATTTCTTAAATATATAATTTTGAAATCTTTGAACAAAAGATAAATGTGTTTTTTTACCCTCATACTATAAGTTTTTTGGTAAAGTTACATTACGGTGTCATTATGACACATTTTTTTTATTGGCAGTATTCTTGCTAATCAAAAAGTGTTAAATACATGAAACGATTTACAATGAGTAAAGATCAATATACAAAAGAAGACGAAATTAACGACGCTATTAAAAATGGCGATTTAGGAGAGAATCAAGAAGAAACTCAAGAAAATAAAGAGCTTGAGGCTAAGGAAGCGCCAACAGCAGAAGAATTAATTCAAGTAGAGAAGGACAAGTACTTGCGATTATTTGCAGAGTTTGAAAACTACAAAAAACGTACTTCAAAAGAACGTATTGAACTTTTTAAAACTGCAAGTCAAGAATTAATGACAGCTTTACTGCCAATTATGGATGATTTTGATAGAGGTTTGGCAGAAATTAAAAAAACAGAAGACGCTGAGTTATTAAAAGGAATGGAGCTTATTAATAATAAGTTTAAAAATACCTTAACTCAAAAAGGATTAACCGAAATAGAGGTAAAACCAGGAGATGATTTTGATGCAGAAGTTCACGATGCAATAACACAAATACCAGCACCTTCAGATGATTTAAAAGGAAAAATTATAGATTGTGTGGAGAAAGGATATAAGCTAGGAGATAAAATTATTCGTCACCCTAAAGTAGTAATGGGGCAAGCGTAAAACAATCATCATTAATACAATTATTAGTTTCTTAAACCAAATACTTACTAATAATTGAACATTGAAAGTTATGGCAAAACAAGATTATTACGAAATATTAGGAATATCAAAATCGGCCTCAAAAGCTGAAATCAAAAAGGCATATCGTAAGATGGCAATTAAACACCATCCAGATAAAAATCCTGATGATAAAGAAGCTGAAGAAAAATTTAAATTAGCCGCTGAAGCGTATGAAGTATTAAGTGATGACAATAAAAAAGCTCGTTACGATCAGTACGGTCATGCTGCTTTTGAAGGAGGTCATGGAGGCTTCGGAGGAGGTGGTATGAATATGGATGACATATTTAGCCAGTTCGGAGATATTTTCGGAGGAGCTTTCGGAGGTGGTTTTGGAGGTTTCGGAGGTGGCGGTCACCGTCAAGCACGTGTAAAAGGAAGTAACTTACGTATTCGTGTAAAATTAACCTTAGAAGAAATTGCTAAAGGTGTTGAAAAGAAGGTAAAAGTTCGTCGAAAAGTTCAAGCCGAAGGAGTAAGCTATAAAACATGTTCAACATGTAACGGTAGTGGGCAACAAATGCGTGTTACCAATACTATTTTAGGAAGAATGCAAACGGCTACTACTTGTAGTACTTGCCATGGAGCAGGAGAGATGCTAGACAAAAAGCCTAATGGTGCCGATGCACAAGGAATGGTAGTAAAAGAAGAAACGGTTTCTATCAATATTCCAGAAGGAGTAACCGAAGGGGTACAATTAAAAGTAGGAGGTAAAGGAAATGAAGCTCCAGGTAAAAACTCAATTCCTGGCGATTTATTAGTGTTGATTGAAGAAGTACCACACGAAAGGTTAAAGCGAGAAGGAAGCAACATTCACTATGATTTATATATCAACTTTTCAGAAGCAGTTTTAGGAGTATCAAAAGAAATAGAAACGGTTACTGGAAAAGTAAAGATTAAAATAGAACCAGGAACCCAATCTGGTAAGATTTTACGATTAAAAGGGAAAGGATTACCAAGTATTGAACGTTATGGTCACGGAGATTTCTTAATTCATATAAATGTATGGACACCACAAGAGTTAACGAAAGATCAACGTAAGTTTTTTGAGGAAATGCAAGAAGATGAGAACTTTAGCCCAAATCCGCAGAAATCAGACAAATCTTTCTTTGAGAAAGTGAAAGATATGTTTTCTTAAAAAAATCATAAAAATGATAATTTTTTTCAGATAAAATTTTTTTAAAACGAAAAACAGTTATATATTTGCAGTGTCTAGGAGACGTTCTAGACACTTTTTCTTTTTCATAGCAATTTTCCCACTCAATTCTTTTGAGTGGGTTTTTTTATGAATAGAGGTGTGAACTTTTAGTTATAACCTATAATAGCAGACCTATCTTATCGACTTATAGAAAATATAAGTAGGAAAGTCTGGACACCATAGAGTAGCATAGCGGATAACATCCGTCCGGTGTAAACCGAGGACAAGTGCAACAGAAAGAATGTACAGGTAATGCTGTAGTGAAACCAGGTAAACTCTATGCGGTGCAATGCCATGTACATTAGAGCTCGAGCGCTACTCGCGCGATTCTAAGGGGTAGGCAGATTGATTCTGAGAGTAATTTCAGAACTAGATAAATGATAAGAACCTTATTTTAAGGAACAGAATCCAGCTTATGGGTCTGCTTTTTTTCCTATTTAGAATCATTATAGCATTTTTTTAAATTCTTTCGAAAATGGTAAATTATCAATTTGATAATTTTTAGGGGTTTTTACGCTTGTTTTTTTGAGATATTTTTAAAAAGTAGACTTTCAAATTAAATTAATTTGGTTTTTTGGCTGTTTTGTTGTTTATTTTTAAAATTAAGGTTAAAATATTACTTTTGCTAGGCAAAAATTAACGGGATAAAGCTGTAACAACCAGTTTTAATAGATAGTAAATTTTTACTATTTCCTTCAAAATATTTTAAACAAAACTTTTTATGAACACATACTCAGATTACCTAAAGGAAATTGAAGTAAGAAAAGGTCAAGGGCTTCACCCAAAACCAATCGATGGAAGTGAATTGTTAACTGAAATCATCTCACAAATTAAAGATGAAAACAACCCTCACAGAAAAGATTCTCTTAATTTCTTTATTTATAATGTTTTACCAGGTACAACAAGTGCTGCAGGAGTAAAAGCAACCTTTTTAAAAGAAATTATTCTTGGTGAATTTGTAGTAGAAGAAATAAGTCCATCGTTTGCTTTGGAGCAGTTAGGACACATGAAAGGGGGAGCTTCTGTAGAAGTTTTACTCGATTTAGCATTAGGTAGCGATGCTGCAATTGCTGAAGCAGCAGCAAAAGTGTTAAAAACACAAGTGTTCTTATATGAAGCAGACACTGAACGTCTAGAAAAAGCATATAAAGAAGGTAATGAAATTGCAAAAGAACTAATTGAAAGTTATGCGCAAGCAGAGTTTTTTACAAAACTTCCAGAAGTAGAAGAAGAAATTAAGGTAGTTACTTACATTGCTGGAGTAGGAGATATTTCTACAGATTTGTTATCTCCAGGAGCCGATGCGCACTCAAGATCTGATCGTGAATTACACGGACAGTCAATTTTTGAGCATAATAAAGACATGCAACAAGAATTGTTAGCATTGAAAGAAGAACATCCAGATAAACGTGTGATGTTAGTTGCTGAAAAAGGGACTATGGGAGTAGGTTCTTCAAGAATGTCAGGTGTTAATAACGTGGCTTTATGGACAGGTATTGAATCAAGTCCATACGTTCCCTTTATCAATATTGCACCAGTAATAGCCGGAACTAACGGAATATCACCAATTTTCTTAACTACAGTTGGGGTAACTGGAGGTATTGGTATAGATCTTAAAAACTGGGTAAAACAAAAAGATGCTGCAGGAAATACAATAGTCGATGAAGATGGAGAGCCAGTTTTAAAGCAAGAATATTCCGTAGAAACAGGAACAGTTCTTACAATTAATACAAAGACTAAAAAATTATACAACGGAGCTACTGAATTAAAAGATATCTCTACAGCATTAACTCCGCAAAAAATGGAGTTTATCAAAGCTGGAGGTTCTTATGCAGTTGTTTTTGGTAAGAAATTACAAACATTTGCAGCCAAAGTATTAGGAATCGAAGTACCTCAAGTATATGCGACTTCTAAAGAAATTTCTGTTGAAGGACAAGGCTTAACTGCGGTTGAAAAAATATTCAATAAAAATGCAGTAGGAACTACTCCAGGTAAAACATTACATGCAGGTTCTGATGTCCGTGTAGAAGTTAATATTGTTGGATCACAAGATACGACAGGATTAATGACTTCTCAAGAATTAGAAATGATGGCTGCTACCGTTATTTCTCCAATAGTTGATGGAGCTTACCAATCTGGTTGTCATACAGCTTCTGTGTGGGATGATAAGTCAAAAGCAAACATTCCTAGATTGATGAAGTTTATGAACGACTTTGGCTTAATTACAGGTCGTGATCCTAAAGGACAATATCCAGCTATGACCGATGTAATTCATAAAGTATTAAATGACATTACAGTAAGTGATTGGGATATTATTATTGGAGGAGATTCACATACCCGTATGTCAAAAGGTGTTGCCTTTGGTGCCGATTCTGGTACCGTAGCATTAGCGTTAGCAACAGGTGAAGCAACAATGCCTATTCCACAGTCAGTTAAAGTAACCTTTAAAGGGAACATGAGAAGCTTCATGGATTTCCGTGATGTTGTTCACGCAACGCAACAACAAATGTTAAAGCAGTTTGATGGAGAGAATGTGTTCCAAGGAAGAGTGATTGAAGTACATATTGGTACTTTAACTGCCGATCAAGCCTTTACATTTACTGACTGGACAGCAGAAATGAAAGCAAAAGCTTCTATTTGTATTTCTGAAGATGAAACATTAATTGAATCATTAGAGATTGCTAGAGATCGTATCCAAATCATGATTGATAAGGGAATGGATAACGAAAAGCAAGTATTAAAAGGATTAGTTGATAAAGCGAATACTAGAATTCAAGAGGTTAAAACAGGAATTAAACCAGCATTAAAACCAGATGCAGATGCAAAATACCATGCAGAGGTTGTGATTGATTTAGATGAAATTGCTGAGCCAATGATTGCAGACCCTGATGTAAATAATGAAGACGTTTCTAAGCGTTATACTCACGATACCATTCGTCCTTTATCATTCTATGGAGGAACTAAAAAAGTAGATTTAGGTTTCGTAGGTTCTTGTATGGTGCATAAAGGAGATATGAAAATCTTAGCTCAAATGTTAAAAAATATTGAAGCACAAGAGGGTAAAGTAGCGTTCAACGCTCCATTAGTAGTAGCTCCACCAACATACAATATTGTAGATGAGTTAAAGGCTGAAGGAGATTGGGAAGTATTACAGAAATATTCAGGATTTGAATTTGACGATAATGCACCTAAAGGATTGGCACGTACAAAGTATGAAAATATGTTATACTTAGAGCGCCCTGGATGTAACTTATGTATGGGGAACCAAGAAAAAGCTGAGCCAGGAGATACAGTAATGGCTACATCAACACGTTTATTCCAAGGAAGAGTTGTAAAAGATTCTGGAGAGAAAAAAGGAGAATCGTTATTATCATCTACCCCAGTAGTAGTACTATCTACTATTTTAGGAAGAACTCCTACTATGGAAGAATATGAAAAAGCAGTTGATGGTATTGTTTTAACGAAGTTTAAACCGTCTCAAAAGCAATTAGTAACTTCATAAATGGTAATTTTTTTACTCTTATAATACAAGCCCGTGTATAAAAACACGGGCTTTACTATTTTTCATTTATTCAAGAGCAAGTCTCCATCATAGAAAAAACTTATTTTAACGTAGCATAATTATATAGTTACTCCATTTCTATCCTGTTTTTTTTTGGTAAATTCGTAGAGCAACAAAAAAATTACATATATGGCTTTTGATATTAATATGATAAAAGAGGTATACAGTAAAGTAGTTGAACGAGTAGATGCTGCTCGCGAGATTACAGGTAAACCTTTAACATTAGCAGAGAAAATTTTATACACACACCTTTGGGATGGAAAACCTACGGAAGCATTTGAAAGAGGAAAGGATTATGTAGATTTTGCTCCAGACCGTATAGCATGTCAAGATGCAACAGCTCAAATGGCGTTGTTACAATTTATGCAAGCAGGTAAAAACAAAGTGGCTGTACCTACAACAGTACATTGTGATCACTTAATTCAGGCAAAAGTTGGTGCCTCGACAGATTTACAAACCGCGTTAAATAACTCAAATGAAGTATTCAATTTCTTAGAATCAGTTTCTAATAAATATGGAATTGGTTTTTGGAAACCAGGAGCTGGTATTATTCACCAAGTAGTTCTGGAAAATTACGCCTTTCCTGGAGGAATGATGATTGGTACCGATTCTCATACCGTAAATGCAGGAGGATTAGGAATGGTAGCCATCGGTGTTGGTGGTGCTGATGCAGTAGATGTTATGGCAGGGATGCCTTGGGAATTAAAATTTCCTAAATTAATAGGGGTAAAGTTAACAGGGAAGTTATCTGGTTGGACAGCACCAAAAGACGTAATTTTAAAAGTGGCAGAAATTTTAACCGTAAAAGGGGGAACAGGTGCGATTGTTGAATATTTCGGACCAGGAGCCACGGCGATGTCATGTACAGGTAAAGGAACTATTTGTAATATGGGGGCAGAAATTGGAGCTACAACTTCTACTTTTGGCTACGATGCCTCTATGGAACGTTATTTACGTGCTACAGATAGAAACGATGTGGCAGATGCTGCAAACGAAATTAAAGAATATTTAACGGCAGATGCTGAAGTATATGCAAATCCTGAGCAATATTTTGATCAGGTAATTGAGATTAATTTATCAGAATTAGGCCCATTATTAAACGGACCTTTTACACCAGATTTATCTACTTCAGTAGGAAAAGAAATGACAGAGAAAGCACAAGCAAACGATTGGCCATTACAAGTTGAATGGGGATTAATCGGTTCTTGTACAAACTCTTCATATGAAGATTTATCTAGGGCAGCTTCTATAGCACAACAAGCTATAGATAAAGGGCTAAAAACAAAAGCAGAGTTTGGAATCAACCCAGGGTCAGAACAAGTACGATACACCGCGGAAAGAGATGGAATTTTACAAGTTTTTGAAAATTTAGACGCTAAGATATTTACCAATGCATGCGGACCATGTATTGGTCAGTGGGGACGTTATGAAGACCCTAAAAATGCTCCTAAAAATTCTATTGTGCATTCATTTAATAGAAATTTTGCCAAGCGTGCAGATGGAAATCCAAATACACATGCCTTCGTAGCTTCACCAGAATTGACTGCTGCTATTGCAATTGCTGGACGTTTAGATTTTAATCCGTTGACAGATAAATTAATTAATGAGAATGGAGAAGAGGTCATGTTAGATGAACCAACAGGTTGGGAATTGCCTCCAAAAGGATTTGAAGTTGATGATAATGGATATATTGCACCTGAAGAAGACGGAAGTGGTATAGAAGTAGTAGTAAGCCCTAATTCTGAACGTTTGGAACTATTAACACCGTTTGAACCGCTAGGAGATACTATTAAAGATGCTAAATTATTAATCAAAGCATACGGAAAATGTACGACAGACCATATATCTATGGCAGGTCCTTGGTTACGCTACCGTGGACACTTAGATAATATCTCTAACAACATGTTAATTGGGGCAGTAAATGCGTTTAATATGCAAACAAATTTTGTTAAAAATCAATTAACAGGTGAGTATGATGCAGTGCCTAAAGTACAACGCGAATATAAAGCGAAAGGAATTAAAACAATTGTAGTAGGTGATCATAACTATGGAGAAGGTTCTTCACGTGAGCATGCAGCTATGGAGCCTCGTCATTTAGGTGTGGCTGCTGTATTAGTAAAATCATTTGCACGTATTCATGAAACAAACTTGAAAAAACAAGGAATGTTAGGGCTAACATTTGCTAACGAAGCAGATTACGATTTAATTCAAGAAGACGATACATTCAACTTTTTAGACCTACATGAGTTTGCTCCAAACAAACCATTAACTATTGAAGTGGTTCATGCAAATGGATCAAAAGATACGATTATTGCAAATCATACTTATAACGAAGGGCAGATAAAATGGTTTAAAGAAGGCTCAGCCTTAAACTTAATAAAGAAACAAAATGCCTAAGAGGTATTTTTAATAATAAAACTCGAAAGCTCTGGAATTTTCCAGAGCTTTTTTTGTAATGTTTTTTAGTTTTTTCGACCTAAAACTTAAAAGTCAAAACGATGAGTGCACTTTGGTATTTAGAGGATGTTAACTTGTTTAAAATATTATGCCCGCATAAATATCCTGCTTTCAAGGAAAATCACACCTTAAATAGATATAAAAAGAAAGACTATATCTATTTTGAGGAAGACACCGCAAACAAAATTTACCTAATAGATAGGGGGAAAGTTAAAATTGGCTATTATACAGAAGATGGAGAAGAGGTAATTAAGGCCATATTAACCAAAGGCGAAATATTTGGAGAAAAAGCCATTTTGGGAGTCGAAAAACGAAATGAATTTGCCCAATCGATAGATAATACAACAGAAATTTGCCCAGTATCTAGAGATACTATGTATTCATTAATGCGAGATAATGTATCTGTAAGTTTTAAGATATACAAATTTATTGGGTTGCGAATGAAAAAGTTAGAAAGAAGACTTCAATTATTATTATTTAAAGATACACGTACTCGTTTGTTAGAGTTTTTTAAAGAACTGTGTGAAGAATATGGACATGAGTGTGAAAAAACAGGAGATCAAGTAATTGAACATCCCTATACACAAAAAGATATTGCCACTCTAATAGGAACTTCAAGACCTACATTAAATACCTTAATGAACGAGCTAAAACAAGAAAAAGTGATTGATTTTAACAGAAAAGAAATACGATTACTTAAAAAAGTAGCATAAATGTAAGCTAGCTAACATTTTAATAGAAAATGTGCAGGTAACTTTGTTTTTGTATAAATTCAAAATTACAAAAACAATGAAAAAAATATTTTTAACACTGGCGGCAGTGAGCGCATTAACTTTTACGGCTTGTAGCGATGACGATGACAATACACCAAAAACATCAAACTTAAGTTTAAATGTAAGTGGGTTAGAAAATTTAGGAGCAGACTATGTGTATGAAGGTTGGATAATCGTAGGAGATAGGCCAGTGTCAACAGGAACGTTTAATGTAAATGATTCAGGGACATTATCGCAAAATTCTTTTGTGATTGATTCAGATATGTTATCAGTAGCATCTACTTTTGTTTTAACTATTGAACCGACAAACGATTCAGATCCAGCACCTTCAGATACTAAAATTTTAGCAGGAAATTTTTCAGGAAATACAGCTTCAATAAACTCTAATATTGTTGGAGATTTTAGTAGCTCTTGGGGTAAATTTATTTTAGCAACTCCAACAGATGGAGAAAATACAAATGAAAGAAGTGGTGTTTGGTTTTTAGATCCAGGAATGCCACCACAAGTAGGTTTAGGATTGCCAGAGTTAGATGAAGGATGGAAATATGAAGGATGGGCTGTAATCAATGGAGTACCAGTAACTACAGGTAAGTTTACAAAACTTGCAGCAACAGATGAGTTTGATGGTTTTAGTGGACCTATAGATTTGCCAGCACCTAATGGAGCTGATGGATTCTTTCCAGGAGAAGATTTCCTTATGAATGCTCCAGACGGGCTAACCTTTCCAACAGATTTAAGAGGTGCAACTATTGTAATTACAGTTGAGCCGAATCCAGACAATAGCCCAGCACCCTTTACATTAAAACCATTAGCTAAAACAGTAGCTGATGATGCTCAAGAACATGTAGCTATTGATTTAGGAGCTGGTCCTTTGATAACCATCACAGGAACCGTTTCAAGATAATAAACTACATCAGAGGTAAAATTTAATTAATACCTCTAATTCCCCTTATTTTAAGAGTAATCAACTATTTTTGATTACTCTTATTTTTATATAAACTATTTTATGACAGATTTTTTAAGAAGTATATCTCAGCAACCATTACCTGTAGTTGACATAAGTATATCTTTTAATGAATACAAACCAATTTCAATAGCAGCCTCTAATAAAGAGCTAACCTTTGATGTTGCTTCATCAAAAGAATGGGAAGCATATTTAGAAAGTTATTTATTAAAACATAAAAAAACAGTTGCTTTTGGAGGCTACTTAGAAATAAGAGATATTTATAGTAGAAGTGAACATTTCAATAAATTATCAGAAGAAAATCAACGAAATATTCATTTGGGAATCGATTTATGGTGTGATGCAGGCACAGGTATTTTAGCAGTATTAGAAGGTGAAATTCATAGTTTTAAAAACAATGTAAACTACGGTGATTACGGACCTACAATTATTATAAAACATTCAATTGAAGGAAATGAGTTTTATTCATTGTACGGTCATTTATCATTAGCATCTTTAGCAGGCATATCTGTTGGTAAAAAAGTCAAACAAGGAGAAAAGATAGGAACTCTAGGGGATAGTACTGTAAACGGAGACTACGCTCCGCATTTGCATTTTCAGTTAATAATAGATATTGAAGATTATAAAGGAGATTACCCAGGCGTGTCTTCAAAAAAGACCTTAGATTTTTACAAGCAAAATTGCCCTAATCCTAATTTATTATTAAAATTGCCTCAAGAAAACCTTATAGAGGAATGAAGTAAAACAAGATAATCGCCCTAAGTAAAGAGACTGAAAAAAACTAGGGTTAATTAATTATTAAAATTTAGATTTTTGAAATATAGACAACTTACAAAAGAGCAGTTTGAAGGATTACACGAAGAATTTGCACGTTTTTTAGCATCACAAAACATTGATAAAAAAGAATGGGATGAACTAAAAAAAGAGAAACCACATGTAGCAGAAGATGAAATGAATGTGTTTAGCGATGTTGTTTGGGATGATGTATTAACGAAAACAGAGTACTTAGAACATTTTTCTCCAAATTTAGTAAACCTATTTAAATGCGAAGAAAAAATAATACATCGTATTGTGATAAAAATTAATAAAGAGGTCAATGTTTTAGAGCAAGATGGGTTTGAATGGTTACTAAAAAACCCAAATGATGAAGCACTTGAATTTTTACGAGGTTCAAAAAACTATCAAGAAGAAAGAAATGTTGAAATTTTTGATTTAATTGAAAAAGGAAGTACTATTTCTAAAGGAGAACTGTACGAGTATTTTAATCAATTAACATCAAATGTATAATGCTCGATACCAAGCTTATTTTAGCAGCGTAATTAACGTATCTGTACCAGAACTAGCAACGTCTTCAATAATAGTTAAGTTATGGAAGGCGTTTTTGTTTACAGCAGGCTTAGGATCTATAAAATAAATAGGTGTATTGTGTGGTACATAGTTAATCAAACTAGCTGCGGGATATACCTGCATCGAGGTTCCTATAATTACTAAAATATCTGCTTGTAAGGTTATTTCAGCCGCTTTTTCCAATAACGGAACATCTTCACCAAACCAAACAATATGCGGGCGTAATTGAGCATTTTCTTCACATACATCACCCATAACAATATCTTTATTCCAATTATAAACAAGATGTTTGTTTTTAGTACTGCGAGCTTTTAATAGTTCGCCATGTAGGTGTATTACATTTTTGTTTCCTGCTCTTTCGTGTAAATCATCTACGTTTTGCGTAATAATATCAACTTCAAAATTATTTTCTAAAGAAACTAGGTTATGATGTGCTTTATTAGGAGAAACTTCTAAAAGTTGTCTTCTTCGTTGATTATAAAAATCTAACACCAATTCAGGGTTTGCATGAAATCCTTGTGGAGAAGCCACTTCATAAATATCATGACCTTCCCACAAACCATCAGCATCTCTAAAAGTTTTAATACCGCTTTCGGCACTAATTCCAGCACCTGTTAATACTACCAAACGTTTTTTCATAAATATAAATTTTGTTGCAAGTTTAAGAAAATAAATACTAGGCTGTCGCCCTGCGACTAAAAATAGGAAAATTCACTATGTTTGTTGCATGATAGATGATGGATTATTAGCCTATTTAGAAGGTTATATTACTGAGAAAAGAAAAGAAACCTTTTATAAGGTTTTAAATGAACGCACGCGTCATTTTACGGTAGTGTTAGAAGATATTTACCAACCACACAATGCCAGTGCGGTGGTAAGAAGCTGTGATATCTTTGGCATACAAGATGTATATGCAATTGAGAATAAATTTACCAATAAAGTATCAAGGCATGTAGCAAAAGGAAGCCAGAAATGGTTAGACATTCATCGGTATAAAGAAGATGGAGACAATACCAAAGCCTGTTTAGAAGATTTACGGGCAAATGGGTATCAAATTATAGGAACCACTCCACATACTGATTCTTGTATTTTGCCCGATTTTGATGTGACAAAACAATCAGCATTTGTTTTTGGAGCTGAAAAAGATGGGATTTCAGATTATATCAAACAAGAAGCAGATGGATTTTTAAAAATTCCGATGGTTGGTTTTACCGAAAGCTTAAATATCTCAGTAGCAGCAGCTATAACTCTACAAGATGTAACTACACGCTTGAAAAGAACAGATATACATTGGCAACTTTCAGAAGAAGAAAAGAAAGTATTGTACGTTAAATGGATAAAAAATACGATTAAAAATCCAGAGAAATTAATAGAGTATTACTATAATGAAATTGTTAGGTAACTATTTTTAAGTAAAGATATTGTTGTGAATAAAATAGGGTAAACTCATTTAAAACAAAATGAAAAGAAGTAAAATAATTGGACTTTTAATTATTTTAACAGGTATTTTAATTCTTTTTTACAAAGAGGATGAATTTTATGGTTGGGGAGGATATGTTGATAAATCTTGGGAAAATATAATTATTAGTTTTATTTTAATTGCTATTGGAGTATTGTTTGTTAAAAAGAGTAATAGAATCAATTAGCAGGTTATTGCTACAAACAAAGAAGATAATTTTACTTAGAAGTCAATATTTTAGATACTAACTCTTTGGTTAACGGTTGTCCGTTAGCCATTTTTTTGATGTTTTCAAAAGTAAACACAAAATCACAACCATTTTTGTAATTAGAACATCCATAGGCAGACTTTCCTTTTAAAACAATTCCTTTGTTGCATTTAGGACAAGCGAGAGTGTCTGGTTGAGATTTAGCTTCGTTGAACTTACGTTTCTCGCTATCGCTTGAAATAGTATTAGAACTCGTTTTTTTAGGTTCAAACTTTAAATTGAAATGATTGTCAAAACGAACCAAGCCTTCTACTTTTTTATTTTCTTGTTTGAAGCCTTTTAAATTCGTTGTGCATCCTTTATCAAGTAAACGAATTAGTTGGTTTTCAGATATTTTTTTATCCATAAACTCAAAAGGAAGTGTAAAATCACAACCGTTTTTATAGGCAGAACACCCATAAGCAGTACTGCCTTTTAATAAATGCCCTTTTTTGCATTTTGGACATTCTTTACCAACGACAGTTTTCTTTTTAGAAGTTGTTTTTTTAGGTGGTTGTTTCGTTTTTTGAACCTCATGAGAAATTCGTTTCGTTTTAGAGCTCGAACGAACTTCGTAGACTAAATCGTCCACCATTCTTTTCATCTGATTGATAAACGTAGCTGCATGATATTCTCCACGTTCAATTTCTTTCAAACGCTTTTCCCAAAGCCCTGTTAATTCAGCAGACTTTAACAATTCATTGTCAATTAAATCAATCAAATCGATACCTGTTTGGGTAGGAAGAATTAATTTTTTTTGACGTTCAATATATTTTCTTCTAAATAAGGTTTCAATAATACTTGCACGTGTAGATGGTCGTCCAATACCATTTTCCTTCATCAATTCGCGCATCTCATCGTCATCTACTTGCTTTCCAGCAGTTTCCATAGCACGTAGCAAACTCGCTTCGGTATAGTTTCGAGGAGGTTTAGTTTCCTTTTCTAAAAAAGAAGGTTCGTGCGGACCTTTTTCTCCCTTTTCAAAGGTAGGAAGTACATCTTTTTCTTCTGTTTTTTTAGAATCGTTTCCATAGTCAAAAACAGCTCGCCAACCTTTGGTGAGTATTTCCTTTCCTGAAGTTCTAAAAGGCACTTTATCAGCTTCTCCTTTAACTTCTGTTTTAGAAATATCACTATCAGGATAAAACACGGCAATAAATCGTTTTACAATAATATCATATACTTGTTGCTGATTGTATTGCAGGTTAATTTCTATTCCTGTAGGGATAATAGCATGGTGATCGGTCACTTTTTTATCGTTAAAAACTTTACTCGATTTACGTATTTTCTTTCCTAATAAAGGTTGTGTTAACGAAGCATATTGTTTTAGCCCTTTTAAAATATTCGGGACTTTAGGATAAATATCATTCGGTAAAAAAGTAGTATCTACTCTTGGGTAGGTAACCACTTTCATTTCATATAGTTTCTGAACAATTTTTAAGGTTTCATCTGCTGAAAATCCAAATTTGTTGTTACAGTACACCTGTAAGCCCGTTAAGTCGAAAAGTTTTGGCGCGTATTCTTTTCCTTTTTTCTTCGTAACCGAGGTTATCTCAAAATCACTTTCTTTTACTTTATCAGCAAAAGCTTGCCCTTCTTCTTTTTTAAGAAAACGACCTTCTTCACAACTAAATAAGGTTTCACGATATTGAGTTTGTAACTCCCAATAAGGTTCAGGTTTAAAGTTTTGAATTTCTTTATAACGATCCACCAACATAGCCAGAGTAGGAGTTTGTACTCTACCAATAGACAACACTTGTTTGTAACCACCAAATTTTACAGTGTACAAACGAGTAGCATTTAAGCCTAATAGCCAATCACCTATAGCACGAGAAAACCCCGCATAATATAAATTGTTATAATCGTCGTTGTCTTTTAGGTTTTCAAACCCTTCTTTAATAGCTTCTTCCGTTAGGGAGGAAATCCATAATCGTTGGATTTTACCTTTGTAATTTGCTTGATTGATAACCCATCGTTGAATGAGTTCTCCTTCTTGTCCAGCATCCCCACAGTTGATAACCACATCGGCTTTTTCAAATAAAGACTTAACAATTTTGAACTGTTTCTGAATACCACTATCATTAGTTACTTTCGTATCGAAACGTTCAGGAAGCATGGGAAGGTTGTTCAAGTCCCAGCTTTTCCAGTGTGGTTTGTAATCTTTAGGCTCTAAAAGGGTACATAAATGACCGAATGTATACGTAACAGCATAGCCATTCCCTTCGAAATATCCATCTCGTTTGGTATTGGCTCCTAAGATATTAGCAATCTCACGGGCTACACTTGGTTTTTCGGCGATACAAACTTTCATTTACATAAATTAGAAAGCCGAAATTACTAAATTATTTGTGAATGTTAGAGGTTGTTTTTTGAGGAAATTTTAACAACTGTAATTAATTATGAATCCATAAAAGTTAGATTGTTTCGAAAGTTTTCACCAATAGGGATTTCAATTTTCTCTATTTCAATGTCGTTTTTAGTATATGCAGTAATTTTATCTATATTAACAATGTATGAGCGATGTATCCTGATAAATCGCTGATCTAACTTTTCTTCAAAAGCGGATAGACTAAATTTGGTAATATGCTTTTCTTTTTCTGAATGTATTTGAATGTAGTCTTTTAGACTTTCTATATACAAAATAGAATCGAAATGAACTTTTACCTGCTTTCGGTCTTTTCTTATATAAATAAAAGAGCTTTTACTTTTGGGAATAGAAACTGTTGAAGGACTAATAATTGGCTCTTTTTGTGAAGCCTTAAACTTTTGTATGGCATTAAAGAAGCGTTGAAAAGTTATGGGTTTTAAAATATAGTCGATTGCATTTAATTCAAACCCTTCAACAGCATAATCTCTATAAGCTGTGGTAAAAATAACTTTAGGTTTGTGCACAAGGTTTTTAAAAAAATCAGTGCCTTTTAAAACAGGCATTTCAATATCTAAAAACAATAAATCGATAGTTTCTTTTTGAAGTATATTACTGGCTTCAATAGCACTACTGCAAGAAGCAACTAGTACAAAATCATCTAATTGAGATAAGTGTGTCTTTATGAGACCTCTCGCTAATTTTTCATCATCAACAATCAAACATTTGTACATCATTTTACAGGTAATTTTAAAAACAAGTTAAAGGTATAAGCATCTTCCTTAATGTCTAAAGAATAGTTAGTAAGGTATAATAATTCCAATTGCTTTTTTACGTTGGTTAGTCCAATACTCTTTTTATTTCCAGCGATATTATTTTTTGCTTTTGAATTTACTATATGAAACCTTATAAACTCTTCTTTTACAGAAATATTTATATGTATAAAAGCTTTCTTTAATTCTTGAGAAACCCCATGTTTAAAAGCATTTTCTATAAATGTTAAAAGAATCAAAGGAGCAATTGTAACATCGGATGTTACTTCTTTATTAAAACTAATATCTACACGCTCATCATACCTAACTTTTTCCAAAGCGAGATAGTTTTCTATTAGTTCAATTTCTTTATTTAATGAAACGTATTTGTCGTTACATCCATACAACATATAATCTAACATTTCTGAAAGCTTAGCAATTACCTCAGGAGCTTCATCTGATTTTTCTATTGATAAAGCATATAAATTATTTAACGTATTGAATAAAAAATGCGGATTCAATTGGTGCTTTAAAACAGATAGTTCTGTATACATTTTTTGCTCATTAAGTTGTAAGTAAGCTTGTTGATCTTTGTAAAACTTAGCGATAACCAGTAGTATAGTAGGAGTTAAAATGATTGTAGACTTTCCCAGAAATACTCGGAGATCCAATAATTTTTCCCAAAACATCTTACTAGAATCATATACGTTGTTATTACTAGACTTAAAATATTTAGGAATGTGATAATATTCATGAAACCCAACAAAAAAGATAAACACACCAACTAATAAAAGCAAAAGAGATATTGTAAATTGAATATTTTTTTTGGGGACTAAAAAATTAGGAATTAAAAAGTTAAGGCAAGTGTAAGCGACAATAAACTGACATAAAACATAAATAGCATAATGTTCTAAAACTTCAGGATAACCACTGTAATAATTCATGTTTACAGTACCAATAAAATAGAGGTACACTCCCAACCAAAACAAAAACTGTTTTACTGTCGGAAGCTTAAAAAAATGTAGAATGTTTTTTAAAATACTCATGTGTGCGCTAAAATACAATTTTAAAAAAAAGGCAGATAAAAAGTAGCTCAAAGCTTGTTTTTTGTAGTTAGTAGTAAAAAAATCATAGACCAAACTGGGTTTCTTTTAAATATAACTTTCCGACAATAAAAGCAGCTTGTTAGTCTACTTTTTAAAATACAAGTAGATCTCTAAAATAGTTTTGTTTGCTAAATGTGCTTAAAAATAAGGAGCACGCTGTTAATTTTTAATTTAAGTAAATGAAGAGAATTGTGTTTTTTTTAATGTTAGTTTTTAAAATGTTTTATGTTCAAGCCCAGTCTGATGTAAAAACAAGCAAAATAATTTTTAGTGATAGTAGTATTCAATTAGACGGAAAATTAAATGAACCTATATGGAACAAATTAATTCCTGAGGGAGAATTTCTTAATTATATACCTAATAATGGAGATTTAGCGTCTAACAAAACTGAGGTAAAAATGTTTCATAACGGTAAAAAGTTATATATAAGTGCTGTATATCAAGATACAACTGATGTTGTTCAAATTGGGTCTTTAAAACGGGATGATATTGGAACATCAGGAGCTGATAGCGATTCTTTTGCGATACTTTTAGATACCTACAATCAACAACAATCAGGTTATTTTTTTATCGTCAATATGGGAGGTGCTTTAGTAGATGCATTGGTATCCAGAAATGGTGATGGTTTTAAAGTAAGTACTAGTTGGAATACTGTTTGGAATGCAAGAACATCTGTAAAAGGAAAGTTAAAAATAGTTGAAATAGAAATTCCTTTAAAGGCACTAGGCTATAAGGTTGATTCTGCCGAATGGGGAGTCATGTTTCACACGAGAAATATTAAATTAAATGAATGGACAACGAGCACATTAATAGATCGTAATTATACGCAATTTGATTTACGATTTACCAAAGTGTTCGAAGTAGAAAAGTTGTCGAAAAATAAATCATCCAGATTTGTTGTTACACCATCAGTAACTACAAATTATTCAAAGGATGTAATTGGTAATGTAGAAGATACCATGGTTAAACCAAGTGTAGATGTACAATTTAATGTAAGTTCTTCTTTAAAGTTAGATGCTACTATAAACCCTGATTTTTCACAAATAGATGTAGATAGGCAAGTTACAAACTTAAGTAGGTTCTCTATATTTTTTCCTGAACGACGAAACTTCTTTTTAGAAAATAGTGATTTATTCACAAGCTTAGGAGTTAGTGGTGTAAATCCTTTTTATTCAAGACGTATTGGTGCGGATAGCGAACTATCATTTGGAATAAAATTGTCTGGAAATATGACTAAAAAAACACGATTAGGTATACTGAATGTTGCCACCAAAGCCAAAGACGATAATCCTGCTCAGAATTATGGAGCGTTGGTAGTACAACAACAACTATCCAAATTTTTCACAGCAACAGGGTATTACGTTAATAGACAAGAGACAGATGGTTTTTCTTTTATGGATGATTATAATAGAATTACTGGAATTAATGTAAATTATCAATCGAAAAATAATAAATGGACAGGATTAGCAAATTTTTCGAGTAGTTCAACAAGTAATGTTTCTGGAAAAAATAAATTTTACAATACAGAAGTTTGGTACAATAATATTAATGTTTCTGCGTATGCTGGAATCAGAAAAGTTGAGAAAAACTATATTACTGATGTTGGTTTCGTACCTCGTTTATATAACTATGACGCCGTTTTAGATGAAGTTATACGTGAAGGGTATACACAAGTCAGTGGACGCATTCGTTTGACCAAATTTTATAAAAATGCTAAATTCTTTGATCACCATCGTTATTTAAATTTGTCTAATGATACCTATTGGGATGATCAAGGAAATGTTAGTCAATCAACTACGGTGTTAAATAATGATTTGGTGTTTAAAGATCAATCGTTTTTGTACGGTGGATTTCGTCATGAATATGTAAATCTAAAATATGCATTTGATCCTTTAAATAACGGAAAAGCCATTACAGCAGGAAAGTATAAGTATTTCGATGCTGGTTTTGGATATGCCTCAGCTTATAATAAAAAGTTCCAATATGGAGGAAATATAAGTTATGGGAGTTATTATAATGGTTATAAAAACGGTATTAGTATGAATGCAGAATATAGATTAATGCCCTTAGCACGTTTGCAGGTTCGATATGAAAGAAACAGAATAAATTTAAAGGAGTTAGGAAAAGAAACCTTTCACTTAGCCCGTTTTACTGGAGAAATATTCTTTTCTAACCGATTAAATTGGACTACTTATGTACAGTACAATACTCAGTTTGATAATTTTAATATCAATAGCCGTTTGCAATGGGAATATAAGCCATTATCTTATATATACTTAGTAGTTTCAGATAATTATAATCAAGATATATCACGTAAAAACTGGGGGCTAGCTTTAAAAGCAAATTACAGGTTTGATTTCTAAGAAAACACAAGTAAAATTGAATTGATTTAGAAATAACTTAAGACAAATTTTAAAAAGGAAAGAAGCTCAATTTATTGGTACAATATTTGTCTGTTTATAAATAAATCCAGTATGTATACTAAAAACAGCACAGAACAAAGTGTTTTAATTGTTAAGTTAAAGTAAGATAAAAAATGCGAGCATTAAAATTTTTAGGAACCTTATTATTAGTTCTTTATCTATTCGTAGGATGCAATTTTAAGAATCAGAAACTAAAGGAGAGTAAAGAAGAAGTTAATGAAATGAAAGAACCTGTAACAGTGACTTATAAAGTTGCGTCAAAATATTTTATTAAAAACGATGTAGATGAACTACCTAACAAAATAAATAGTAGAGAGGAATTTGAAAAGTATTTTGGAGCGGCAGCACTTATGGGAAAAGACGGTAAGCCAACAGCAATTGATTTTGAAAAAGAATACGTAATTGCTGTTACTGTTAAAGCTAGTAATAAATCAATTGAGCTTCAACCAATATCTCTTACCAAAGCAGGAGAAGAAATTAATTTTGACTATTCTGTTACTGAAGGTGGAGAAACTAGGTATACTTCACAACCTGTGTTGATCATAATAGTATCAAATAAAACTGAGGGTAATGTAAATACAAATCCAATAAAGACGGTGGTTGTTGACGAGCATAATGCAAAAAACTCTTTAGACTGGAGTGGAAAATATGAAGGAGTATTACCGTGTGCAGATTGCGAAGGAATTAAAACCACCATTCAGTTAAAAGATAATGGAACTTATACCATGACTACAAAGTATATAGGAGAAGGGGAAGAAGAGACAGTAGAAGGACGTTTTAAATGGGATATTGCAGGAACTGTTATTACGTTGCTAAATGAAGAAAAAGAATCATATAAGTTAAAAGTTATTGAAGGAGCTATACAGAAACTAGATATTGAAGGCAAAGAAATAACAGGAGAACTAGCGCAATTATATTTTTTACAAAAAAAGTAAATTAAGGCATATATCATTTGAAGAAAAACGCTTACCATTGGTAAGCGTTTTTTACTCTTAAATACCCCCAAAAAAAATATGTTTATAAATTAACGAGGGTAAAAGCAAGATCGTCTGTTTTTTTGTTATTTTTAATTGTATATAAATAACTATTTACAAGAGATAATAAATTTTTAAAAGACTAATGAAAACAATAGAGCTTATAAAACCTAATACATTTAACAACGAGAATCATTGGTATCCTAAGGTGCTGAATGCCACAATTCATCCAATGGTAAACTTTTTTTTAAATTTAGATAAGGAACGAATTATTGCTAGGTATTGTCACTTACATCCAAAAGTAAATGCGGATAAACTTAGAGAAATTTTATCGTATGAATGTAAGTACTTTTTATGGGGAGGAGCAGATTTAATCAATTCAACATCAGCAGATGGAGATAAAAACATGGTTATTATAGAAAATAATTCATGTCCATCAGGCCAAAAATCAATGCCTTTGTTAGATGATAATAAAGAAGACGGAGTATATCGCTTGTTAATTGAAAGAACGTTTAAGCCTATTTTAGAGAAAAAGCGAAAACTTGTTAAAGATGGTAGATTAGCGGTACTTTATGATAAAAACTATATGGAAACATCAGGTTATGCAGCCGTTATAGCTGATGTTTTTAAAGAAGATGTTTTTCTTGTACCTTATTATTCAAACAAAGATAACGATCATATAAAAATAGAAAATGAAATCTTTTATCTAAAACAAGAAGAAGAATGGATTCCGTTACGAGGTATTTTTAGATATGTAACTCAAAAGCCATGGAATAGATTCCCAATTAATAGTAAAACAAAGATTTTAAATCCGATTATTACTTGTTTGGCTGGAGGAAGAAATAAAATGGTAGCTGCCAAAGCATATGATATTTACAACACGGAATTAGAAGAATATGGAATGAAAATAAATATCCCAGATACTATTTGGGATGTTAGCAAGAATGAAATTCCATTGTGGGTAAAAAAAATGGGAGGGCAAGCAGTTATAAAAATACCTTATAGTAATGCAGGACAAGGAGTTTTTACGATTGTTAACGAACAAGAACTAGAAGAGTTTATGAAGTTAGAAATCGAATATGAACGTTTTATTGTACAGAGTTTAATAGGTAACTATAATTGGAGTTCAGTAAGCACAAAAGGCAAATATTATCACGTTGGTACAATGCCAAATGCTAAAGGAGAAACATTTGTGTCAGACATTCGTATGATGATTAGTAGTACAAAAGATGGAATAAAACCATTGTGTATGTACTCGAGAAGAGCATTGTTGCCATTGGAAAACGACTTAAAAAGTAGTAAAGATTCTTGGCAAATGTTAGGAACAAACTTATCGGTTAAGTTAGGTGAAAATGAATGGACCTCAGATACTAATCGTTTGTTAATTATGGACAGAAGAGATTATAACAAGCTAGGTTTAGGAATAGACGATTTAATAGAAACGTTTATTCAAACCGTACTCTCTACTATTGCTATCGACAAAATGTGTATTAGTTTAATAAATTCAAATAAAAAGTTTAAAAAGAAACTATTTACCTCATTAAATAACGATAGCACGCTGTTAAACGAATTATATTAAAATGAGTATGGGACACCAAATTGAATATATTACCGAGTTTGATGTGAATCAAACACCAAAAAATTCTATTAAAAATTACTGGTTAAAAGTAACATCTAACGCAATGGGAATTCCCACGTGTATTCCTGTTATGGTAGCCAGAGGAAAAGAAGATGGTATTGTATTAGGGCTTACAGCTGCAGTTCATGGAAATGAATTAAACGGAATATCAGTTATTCAACGATTGTTTAAAGATTTGGATACAGAAAATTTAAAAGGAACAATTGTAGGAATTCCTGTGGTGAATGTACCTTCGTTTGTTCGAGGAACAAGAGTTTTTAGCGATGGGGTAGACATTAACAGAATAATGCCAGGAAAAGATAATGGAAATACCAGTGAAGTATATGCCAATCGTTTTTTGAATTTGGTAGTAAAGAAGTTTGATTATTTGTTAGACCTACATACAGCTAGTTTTGGTAGAGTGAATTCATTTTACATCAGAAGTGATATGAACAATAAAGTCACCGAAAAATTAGCCTTATTACAAGATGCTGAAATTATAGTGCATACCCCTCCATCTGATGGTACTTTACGTGGAGCTGCTGAAGAACTAGGAATTCCATCTATAACTATCGAAGTTGGTAATCCACATAGCTTTCAAAAGAAAATTATTAAAAGTGGAGTAGCAGGCGTGCACAATGTATTGGCATATTTAGGAATTACCGATGATGAGTACGAAACCTCGAAAAGAAATACCGTAGTTTGTAAAAAATCGTATTGGTTATATACTCAAGAAGGAGGATTGCTTACAGTACATGTAGATTTAAGAGATATAGTGGAAGAAGGAGATCATATCGCTACATTACGGGATGTGTTTGGTAATAGAATTAAGAAATACCATGCACCAGAAAGAGGGATTGTAGTAGGGAAGAGTGTAAACCCCGTAAATCAATCAGGAGGACGTATTATTCACTTAGGAATTATAAAATAACTAGTTTTTAATTCAAAACTATTTATTCGCCTGCTTTTTTAGCTTGTAGGTTACTATTGGCAATCGCCATAATCAGCAAACCAATCCCAATACCAATACTCAAGCCATGTGTTAGGTCTGATACTTTTACATAGCGAGTAAGTATTTGTGAAGAGGCAATGGTTAAAATTCCTATTGATAATAATATCAATGATTTTTTATGATATAAATTTTTCATAGTATAATTCTTTGGTAAGGTATTGGTAGAAAAAGAGTATCATTTGTTACATAAAAAGAAAGCTTTGAGGAAGTATAAAATAAAAAAACTCGCAAATAGCGAGTTTTTTTATCTTGTAATTTAGTATATAGAATTACTTCATTTCAGCAAGAAACTCTTTGTTCATTTTTACATAATCAGCATTTTCAGCTTTTTCAGCACCAGCTAATGAAGCTTTAGCTGCTTTAACAGCACCTTTTTTGTCACCAGCTTTAGCTAAGATTAACGACTGTTGACGTAAGTACCAAAAACGAGGTTGGTCTTTAGTCATGTCAACCGCTTTGTTAATCCAGTTTTTTGCTTTGTTAATGTCTTTTCCTTCTTGTAAATAATACACCGCTGAAGAAAAATAATCATTAGCAGAAGGTCCCCCCATCACTTGCGCAATACTTTTTTCTACTGCTTTATCAGTAGGAGTATTAAACTTTACACCTACATAAGCATTCTCCCATAAAATTCCTAACACAGCAGAATCGTTTGTTAAGTCGTCAATACTCATTGTAAACGTTTCAATTTTCATAGGCATAGCTTCAACTTTGGCAGTAGTAGATACAGCAACTTTAGCATCATCCCATTTTCTTGGAGTTCCCCAGTTGTTAGCGTCAGAATAAAATAGTACTTCCCAAGAATCTTTTCCTGGTTTAGTATATAAAGCGTAGGTTCCTTTTTTTAAGGTTTTACCGTCAATAGTAACATCGTCACTAAAAGTAACTTTTGTGTTTGCGTTTGCACCAGTTCTCCATACTTTTCCATAAGGAACTAAATCACCAAAAATAGCTCTTCCTTTCATACTCGGACGAGAATATTCAATTGATACATCTGTTAAACCTACAGTTTGCTCTAACTTAGCAGTAGGACTAGGGGCTGGAGTCTTTAATTGTGCATTGATATTTGTTGATAAAGCAACAACAAACAAGCTTAAAAGTATTTTTTTCATGTTGATAGATTTGTTTTTTAATTAGTTTTGTTAAAATTACGAGGAATTCTTGGGATTAATGTTAACAAAAACTTAAAATACCTGAGAGTTGTTTTTAATAGATATTTGCAACCAAAGTTACGAATGACAAAAAAAGGAACACATAGAAATAACGGAGCTATTGGGGCTTTGTTAGATGAGTATGAAAAATCAATAACCGAGTTTAAAGCAGTTATTAAGGATGTAAATTCAAATGCACTAATTCAAATAGTGGATAGTGAAACTAATGATGAAGATTGTAGGTCCATTCAAACTATAATAACGCATGTAGTTAGGGCTGGATATACCTATGTTATTGAAATAAGAAAATGGTTAGGAGAAGAGGTAAAGTATAAAGAAAAAGAGATATTAAGTTCTGTTTTAGAGTATAATGAGGCATTGGATACAATGTTTGCATATAATGAACAACTCTTTAATGATTATCCCAATATACAACTAGAAGAATTAGAACCTCACAAGAAAGTACAGGTTAGGTGGGGGCAGAAATATGATGTAGAACAACTTTTTGAACATGCTATCGTACACATACTAAGGCATAGAAGACAAATAGAATTATTTAAAGAAAAATTAGTAGATAGAAATTCCTAAAATGAAAAAATACATAGCTGAAAGTATAGGAACCTTTGCTTTAATTTTCTGCGGAACAGGAGCAATGACAGTAAATGAAGTTACCAACGGTGCAGATCTAACACATATTGGAGTGGCAATTACTTGGGGATTGATAGTAATGGCTATGATTTATGCTTTTGGAGAAATTTCTGGAGCACATTTTAATCCGGCCGTAACCATCGCTTTTGCCTATGCTAAAAAGTTTTCATGGAAAGAAGTACCTAACTATATCATAGCGCAATTGTTAGGCGCTTTACTAGCAAGTGCAATACTTTGGATTTTATTTCCCACGAGTGAGTTCTATGGAGCAACACTACCCTCAGTAGTACCTTGGCGAGCCTTTATTTTAGAACTGCTATTAACTTTCTTTTTAATGCTAACGATCATAAATGTATCTACAGGAAGTAAAGAAGTAGGAGTAATGGCAGGGATCGCTATTGGTGGAGTAGTTTTGTTGGAAGCGATGTTTGCAGGCCCTATAACAAAAGCCTCTATGAACCCAGCACGCTCTATAGCACCCGCATTAGTTTCTGGTCACTTAGAGCATTTATGGCTGTATATACTAGCACCAATTATAGGAGCTTTATTGGCAGTGATTTCATGTAAACTTGTAAAAGACGATAATTGTTGTGATGAAAAATGTTAGTGTTTTAGGCTGTGGATGGCTAGGAAAAGAACTAGGAATAGCATTAGTTAAGAATGGATATACCGTTAAAGGTTCAACAACTTCTAAAGATAAACTTCAAGAATTAGAATCGGTTGCAATAGCCCCTTATTTAGTTGATATTTCAAAGGAACATATTTCATCAGAATTTTTAGATGCTGATGTATTGATAATTGCGATAACCTCTAAAGAAGTAGAAAACTTTAAAAAGTTGATTTCTTCAATAGAAAAGTCAAACATAATTAAGGTTATCTTCATTAGCTCTACCTCGGTGTATCCTAGTTTAAATAAGGAAATGATTGAAGAAGATAAAACTGTAGATTCTCCGCTAGTAGAAATAGAAAACCTATTTAGAAATAATAATAAGTTTCAAACAACTATACTTCGTTTTGCTGGATTATTTGGAGGGGAAAGGCAACCAGGAAACTGGTTTGCTAATAGAAAAATACCACATCCAAAAGGCTATGTAAACATGATTCACCGTGAGGACTGTATCGCAATTATACAAGAAATTGTAGAACAAAATGTTTTTGGAGAAGTATTTAATGCTTGTGCAAATGACCATCCAACCAGACAAGAATTTTATATAAATGCTAGAAAAACTCTAGGAAAACCAATTCCTGAATTTGATGAATCAAAACCATTAGTTTACAAAATAATTAGTAGTAAAAAACTTCAAAAAGTATTGAGTTATCAGTTTATACACAACAATTTATTGAGCATTTATTAGTTTTAGCCAACAGCCAACAGCCAACAGCCAACAGCCAACAGCCAACAGCCAACAGCCAACAGCCAATTATTGATATTTCTTCTTCCTCCAGTAATTAAACCCAATACCAAACAGGGCTAACAAAACTAACGGAATACCAATATTGATAAATTGCCAAGAACGTTTTTCAGCAAAAGCACGTTGCTTATCCAATAAATTCATTTGAATGGTTTTATTACGCAGTTGAATCAATCCAGAATCATCTAATAAATAATCAATCGCATTAATTAAAAACTCTTTATTACCAAACTGTTCTCCTGTCCATTTATCCAGTGATAAATCGTGAGGTTTTCCTTTTAAAATCTGATTTCTACCTACATCACCATCAGCAATTACAATCATTTTATTGTTTGTACTCTCAGTTTTAAAATCAGGAGTGTTAAAAGGTTTTATTCTATTTTTATAGGCAGAAGGAATGTTTCCTTCTATAAGAACGGCTAATAATTGCGGACCAGAAGCAAATTCATTTTCTTTAGGTTCTTTCGCAATACTTTGTAATTCAATAAAGTTGGGAGTTCCTGTTTGTTTGGTAAGTACAGAAGTTACTAATAACGGAGTCTTTTTTAAGTTTCCTTTTAACGTATCTATTTGAGTAGTAAAACGAAAACGAACAGGTGCAACATTTTTAGTAATCGGGTGGTTCGGATTACCATTAACTAGTGGATGATAAAACCAATTTAAGTGTTGAAACTGTGTTTGATTACCTACATTTCCTGTAGCTAACGGAATTTTAGCAGCATATAAATCCTGTATCAATTTATTGTTTACACGAACTTGATACCCAAACAATAAGTCCGTTAAATTCAAATCACGAGGAAATGCTAACATTTTTCCTTCATTGTATAAGCTATCAGTATCCGCATAGTTATTATCTAGCATCCATAAACTTTTACCACCGTTTGCTATAAACTGATCAACGGTAAGCTTTTCCTCTTCTGTAAAACGCTCAGTAGGTTTAGCAATAATTGCTAAATCGTATGCTCTTAAGTCTTTTAAAGTTTTTTGCGGATTGTTAGCAACACTATCTAATGTAAATTTTGCTAAACGGTATTTTTTGCCAATTTCACTTAATAAACTATATTGATAAATATCTTGTAGTTCACCATTACCAGCTAATACAGCTATTTTCTGTCTTTCTTTTAAAGTAATACTATGTAGCGCATTAGCAAAAGAATACTCTAGTTTTTCAACAGCATTTTGTAGCTGTGCCTCTTGCGTCTTAGCAATAGAGTTAGGAAGTAAAGAAATTAACTCTACTTTTTTACCATACGTAATTTCAGCCCAAGGAAAAATAATAGCTTCAGATAACTTTCCATCTTCTTCTACAGTTAACTGGCTAGGCATCATTCCTCTTTTTACCAAACGTTCACGAATATTATCAGGGTTGATAAAACGGAAACGAATATTAGAATTTTTAGCTTGTAATTCTTCTAAAAACTGGCGTGTTTCTATTTGTAAACGTTTAAATTCCGCAGGAAAATCACCTTCTAAGAATACATGAATCGTTAGTGGGGTATCAATTTTATCAATAAGACGTTCACTTACTTCAGATAAGGTATAACGTTTGTCTTGTGTTAAATCAAAACGTTTGTAAACAACGTTAGCTAAGTAGTTAACAATAAATAATACTATGAAAGCGAATGCGGTATGTTGTATTTTCTTATTCATTTTTTAACTGTTGTTTAGTGATGAATAAAAAGAACACAGTAACACTGATAAAATAGATTACATCACGAGTGTCTACCACACCACGGCTAATACTTTTAAAGTGTTCGTTAATACCAAATTGTTGTAAGGTGTATCCTGAGTTTCCTAAAGAAGAGCCTACAGCGTCAAAACCATAAAATAAAGCAAAAGTGATAAACACACTTAGAATAAACGCCACAATTTGATTTTTGGATAGGGTAGAAGTAAACAATCCAACTGCGGTATAGGTTGCTGCTAAAAATAACAACCCTAAATAAGAACCTATAGTACCACCTACATCTAAATTCCCAACCGGACTTCCTAATTGATACACAGTATAAGCATAGGTTAAGGTAGGGATTAATGCGATAACAACTAATAAAAGAGCAGCAAAAAACTTACCTAATACAATTTGCCCATCGGTAAGCGGTTTGGTTTTTAAAATCTCAATGGTTCCACTATTAAACTCATCAGCAAAACTTTTCATCGTGATGGCAGGAATTAGAAATAAGAACAACCATGGAGCCAAATAAAAAAAGCTATTTAAATCGGCAAAACCCGCATTTAAAATATTGAAATTATCTTTAAATACCCATAAAAATAAACCATTTACAAGTAAAAATACCCCAATTACCAAATAGGCAATAGGAGAGGCAAAAAATGAGTTAAATTCTTTCTTTAGTAGTGGTAACAATGTATAACTGTTTAGTTGTTTATAATGTTTAATTATTTTTATAAGACTATTGTCTAACGCCTATGGACTAAGGTAACGATTCAACTTTATCCACACTCCAAGCAAGAGGCTTGTCGTTAAATAATACTTTGGTTTGTGCCCAAACACCTTTAAATAAATCAGAATTTCTGTAGTTTTCTAAATCTTGCTCAGTTTCCCAGTAACTATAAGTGAAAAATATGTTTGAGTTTGTTTTGTCTCTGTACAATTCTAATAAACGGCAACCAGGTGATTTTCGTATAAATTCTTTTTTGGCGTTAAAGTTGTTTAAAAATACTTCAATTTTTTCTGGCTGAAAGCTCATTTTTACAATTCGTACAAACATACATTCTAATTTATAGGGATAAACTCTGGTTTAACAGGATTTTCAAATTCAACAGTAATGGTGTCACGATATTCTAAACCCAGTAAGGTAGAAGCTCCACCAACCGTTTCTAAATTGCTTCGGTAAATAGCAATTTCTAAAAAGCCAGCAGAATTAAAAATAGCTAACTTTTCACCATCGTATTGTCTTTTATCAGTGACCGAAAAATCAACAATTTCGTTATATCGGTTGTAAATTTTAGAAAAAGTATAGCGTCTAGCTGTAACTTTATAATCACGACCTTTTCCAATGGTATTGAATTGTTTTTTACTAATGTTCGTAATTACATTTCCATAGTTATCAATGTAAATAACACCACCTGCAATGATAGTTTGCTGCTCGTTTATTTTCGGCTTAATTTCAACAATTTTTTTATAAGTTTCAATCTCTCTACCAATAACACTCAAACTACCACCACGAGCAATATGAGAAGCAACTTGTACAAAAACATCCAATACTGGAAAACTACTCTCAATACGATCGTGAATATTAATTTCAACAATTTTAGTAGGTTTAATTTCAGAAGCAATCATTGAAATTAGCCCGTTATCAGGACAAATAAAATAATGATTGTCTAGTTCTAGTGCAATGTGTTTATTATCTACACTTAATTCTGAATCGACGCCAATAACATGAATTGTTTTATCAGGAAAGCTCTTATAAGCATTCTTTAAAATATAAGCAGTTTCAGTAATGTTAAAAGGAGAAATTTCATGCGTAATATCAACAATCTTGGCATCAGGTAACTCAGAATAAATAGCTCCTTTTACAGCCCCTACAAAGTGGTCTTTCGTTCCAAAATCAGTAGTTAATGTAATAAGAGACATTAATTTAGGTGTTTGTTAATTAATTTGTGAAAAATTATGCTGAAATTTTAAACAAAACTACGTAATTCAAGAAAAATAATCATTATTTTTAGTGTGAATAATATTAAAACTTTTATCATTTGAACGAACGCGTAATTGAATTAACAGAAATCAACCCAAACGATTTTTTTGGAGCTCAAAACAGCACTATTACTCAGTTAAAAAGCTTCTTTCCTAAAATAAAAATAGTTGCTAGAGGAAATAAACTTAAAATTTTTGGTGAACCTGAATTGTTAAATGAATTTGAAAAGCGGCTAGAGATGCTTATCAAATACTTTAACAGATACAACAAGTTAGATGAAAATAGTATTGAGCGAATTTTAACATCAACTGGCAAGGAAGAAGAAATACGAAAATCGGGGAATGCTAAAGACGTGTTAGTACATGGTGTTAGTGGAAAGTTAATTAAAGCACAAACAGCCAATCAGCGTAAAATGGTGGAGCTAATGCAAAAAAACGATATGTTATTTGCTGTAGGCCCTGCAGGTACTGGTAAAACATACACAGCAGTTGCTCTGGCGGTAAAAGCATTAAAAGAAAAAGAAGTAAGACGAATTATATTAACAAGACCAGCTGTTGAGTCGGGTGAAAACTTAGGATTTCTTCCAGGAGATTTAAAAGAGAAGTTAGATCCATACATGCAACCTTTGTACGATGCTTTAAGAGATATGATTCCACATGAAAAACTAGAATCACATCTCGAAAAAGGAGTCATACAAATTGCCCCCTTAGCATTCATGCGCGGTCGTACTTTAGACAACGCTTTTGTAATTTTAGATGAAGCACAAAATACCACGCATTCACAAATGAAGATGTTTTTAACACGTATGGGAATGCATGCAAAGTTTATCATTACGGGCGATCCAGGTCAGATAGATTTACCTAGAAGACAAGTGTCAGGGCTTAAAGAATCGTTATTAGCGTTAAAAGATATTGATGGAATTGCACAAGTGTATTTAGATGACAAAGATGTAATCCGCCATAGATTGGTTAAGAAAATTATCTCAGCCTATAAAAGTATAGAAACAGAATGATAAAAATTGATAAAGATAAACTAGGTCTTCAAGATTATTTTTATATCGGTTATTTATATTTAATTATTTTAGGATTAGTTAGTGATGCCATTTTTTATGGGGTTTTTGGAGTAACCTATTTAAACTATACGACTATATTAGATGCTTTAATTTCTCCAGTAAGTTTATTGGCTAATAACTGGTTGATGGCATTAATTTTAGCTGTGTTATTTGCATTAATGTATTTGTATTTTTCTAATTGGATGTTTAAAATTTATGCATACTTAAGAGAAAAAAAATGGTATCAAAAAATATACGATATTGAAAAATGGGACAAAAAATACGAAAGGTTAAGAAGTAAGAAAAACCCGATGCTTGGATTAATGTTTATGTTTTTTATGCTATTCGTTTCTATGCGATTAGGAATGGCCTTAGGAATTAGGAGTAAAGTGTCAGAAAAAGAAATAAAACCAAACTATACCTTAGTTTTTAAAGATAATTCAAAGTTAAATGTTAAAAAAGTAGGGCAAAACTCCGCTTATTTTTTCTATTTCGTTCCTGGAGAAAAGACAATTAGTGCCACTCCAATAGCTGATAATTTAAAACAGATAAAACGTTTTAAAAAGATTGATGAATAATCTGTCTAAAAGATTACATTTGCGCCACAACAACACAACAACATACTAATGAATACAATTAACGAAACGAATTTTCAGTTTCCAGGGCAAAAGACAGTTTACAAAGGAAAAGTAAGAGAAGTCTATAATATTAATGATGATTTATTGGTAATGATTGCTTCAGATCGTCTTTCTGCATTTGATGTAATTTTACCACGTCAAATTCCTTTCAAAGGGCAAATTCTAAATCAAATTGCAACCAAAATGATGAACGATACAGTAGATATTGTCCCAAATTGGTTATTAGCAACTCCAGATGAAAATGTAGCAGTAGGACACTTATGCGAACCTTTTAAAGTAGAAATGGTCATTCGCGGATATTTATCAGGGCATGCAGCCCGTGAATATGCAGCAGGAAAGAGAATGCTTTGTGGAGTAGCAATGCCTGAAGGAATGCAAGAGAATGACAAATTTCCAAAACCAATCATTACACCGTCAACGAAGGCAGATAATGGAGAGCACGATGAAGATATTTCTCGTGAAGCTATTTTAGCAAAAGGAATTGTTTCAGAAGAAGACTATTTAGTATTAGAAGACTACACAAGAAAGTTATTTCAAAGAGGAACCGAATTAGCTGCTAAAAGAGGATTGATTTTAGTAGATACCAAATATGAGTTTGGGAAAACTAAAGATGGTAAAATTGTATTGATTGATGAAATCCATACACCAGATTCTTCTCGTTATTTTTATGCTGATGGATATGCAGAGCGTCAAGAAAAAGGAGAGAAGCAAAAACAATTATCAAAAGAGTTTGTACGTCAGTGGTTAATTGAAAATGGTTTCCAAGGAAAAGAAGGACAGCAAATTCCTGAAATGTCCGATAAAAAAATCAATGAAATCTCTAATAGATATATTGAATTGTATGAGCAAATTACAGGAGAAACTTTTGTAAAAGCAAATACAGAAAATGTGCTGGAAAGAATAGAAAAGAAGGTAACTACCTTTTTACAGAATAAATAAAAATAAAAAGCCTGAGAAATCAGGCTTTTTTGTTGGTTACATCTGTACATCTTTAACAGCTTCTATTGGCGCTGGAATGTCGTTAGGGTCGTCTTCTATGATTTGACGAATGTCAATTTCAATAGCTCGAGACATGGTGGTAATAGGGATATCGTTAGGAGTACCTTCAAAGGGGTTCTCTGAAACTTCTCCAATACGTTCCATTGTATGAAAAATCCAAGAAATAACTACACTAAATGGAATTGTAAACCATACAAAGTGTTCGCCTATCAATTCAATTAAATGATGAAAACCTTCCTCAGGATAAGGTTTCCAGTTTTGAGTAAGATCAACAACTTGTTTTCCTATTTTATCAAATTCGTGCATCATTCCATAAGGTAATAAAATAACGAAAATCCAAATAAAAAATCGGTTTAAAGTAGCAAACTGTCTGGGGTATGGAAAGTTTTTTATGCGTTCAGCTTTTCCTTGTAAAGCAAAAAACTCAACTAGCATCTTTTCCATCTCTAAAAAGGCGAATTCCCATAAATACCCTTTCTCTTTCAGTTCCCTTAATTGATTTGATTGTAATTTTAAACAAGCACCTTGCTTGTTGCGTTGGTTTAAAACAAACGCTTTGTCCTTGTCTATTACATAGCCTGTCAACTCTTCATCAAGGCTATTTACCCGTTCTTTTACATTGAAACGCGTATCAATATATTCTCGATCAGATTTGTTAAAGTTAGAAATTTCCCATGGTTTTGGTGCTCTTAGTGAATGTCGTAAAGCAGTCATCCAAGCAACATGACGCATAATTAACTGCTTTTTAATTTTAAAAAGTTCTTCTTTTGAAAGTTTAACAGATGCGCGTTCATTGGTTATAAAATCGTTAGTCATTATGGCAAATGATCGAGAAGCATTTACAATACCTCCCCAAATTTTACGGGCTTCCCATAGCCTATCATAAGAAGCATTGTTTTTAAATGAAATAATAAAGGCCAAAGCAGTACCCACTAAACCAATAGGTAACCAAGGTAGGTGAAGCCAATACCAACGTAGTCCGGTATAAAGTAATACAGGAATAAGTGATAAAATAATAAAAATATAAATATAGCGCCTAGTCCAAGACAGCATGTCCTTGAGTGAATAATTTCTCTTAGTATACATGAGAGTTGTTTTTAGTTGATAAACTAAAATACAAAAAACACAATTAATTTAAAGAAGAATGAAGACTTCATAATTTTTTGTAACTTACATGAATTCTAAAAACGACTTTTAAAATGCCAAATTATACATTAAAAATTAACGGAAAGTCGGTATCCTTTACTGCAGATGCTGATACGCCATTGTTGTGGGTTTTACGAGATGAACTCAATATGGTAGGAACTAAGTTCGGCTGTGGAATAGCACAATGCGGAGCCTGTACTGTTCATGTAGACGGAACAGCAATGAGAAGTTGTCAACTACAAGTCTCTATGCTTGAAAAAGAAGAAATAACTACAATAGAAGGATTGTCTGCAGAAGGAGAGCATCCGCTTCAAGAAGCTTGGAAAGAAGTAGACGTTCCGCAATGCGGTTACTGTCAAGCAGGTCAAATTATGACGGCTGCATCATTTCTAAAAGAAAATCCAAGCCCCTCAAAAGAAGAGATAAGAGAAGCCATGCAAGGAAACATTTGTCGTTGTGCAGCTTATAATAGAATAGAAAAGGCAGTTGCTTTAGCTGCCGAAAAAATGTCTTAAAATTTTTCAATCATGAGCACACAAGAAAACAAAGTAACGTTTAGTAGAAGAAATTTTTTAAGAGCCTCTGCGCTAGCCAGTGGAGGCATCATGATTGGCTTTAATTTATTTACCGCATGTAAGCCAAATGTAAAACCATCTGTGGATGTTGAAAACTTAAATTTCAACGATTTTAATGCGTTTATAAAAATATCTGATGAAGGTTATGTAACTATTTACTCACCAAATCCAGAAATAGGTCAAGGTGTAAAAACTTCGATGCCGATGATTATCGCCGAAGAATTAGATATAGATTGGGATAAAGTACATGTAGTACAAGCCCCACTAGACACAAAAAACTATACACGTCAATTAGCTGGAGGAAGTCAGTCTATTCGTCACGGATGGACAGCTTTGAGACAAACTGGAGCAACAACAAAGCAAATGCTAATAAATGCGGCAGCAGTAAAATGGGGAGTAGAAGCTAGTACTTGTTCAGCTTCAAAAGGAACAATAACCAATGCTAATGGAGACAAATTAGGATACGGAGAAGTAGTTAAAGAAGCAGCAACTTTAGAAGTACCAGAAAAAGTAACCTTAAAGAAACCTTCAGAATTTTCTATTATAGGTAACAATGCTACCAATGTAGATGTCGGTAACATAGTAACTGGAAAACCTTTGTTTGGATTAGATTACAAAGAGGATGGGATGGTTTATGCAGCAGTAGTAAGACCACCTTCTTTTGGTGAAGAATTGGAATCATTTGATGCATCTGAAGCTAAAAAAATTGCTGGAGTTATCGAGGTGGTTACTATCGGAGAAAAAGCAAGGAATTTTATTGAATCCGGTAAAAATAACTGGACTTTCAAATTACCAAAATCAGATAAAGTAGTAGTAATAGCTAAAAACACATGGGCAGCAATCAAAGGGGCAAAAGCCATCAAAGCGACATGGAAAGTAGGGACTGAACTTGAAAACACAAAGTTTCACGATGAAAAATTAGTAAGCTTACTAGATGGAGATAAACTTGATGTAAGAAGAGAAGATGGAGACGTTAAAAAAGCATTTTCAGAAGCAGATAAAGTTATAGAACGTACCTATCATTCTCCTTTCTTACCACATAACTGTATGGAGCCAATGAACTTTTTTGCGAATGTAACATCAGAAAAAGTACATTTAATAGGACCTGTACAAACACCAGAATATGCAGCTCAAGTAGCATCAGAAATGTTAGGTCGTAATTTAGAACAGGTACATGTAGAAATGACTAGAATGGGAGGTGGATTTGGAAGAAGGTTGTATGGAGACTTTGTATATGAAGCTCTTGAAATATCTGATAAAATTAAGAAACCAGTAAAAATGGTTTCAACAAGAGAAGAAGACATGACAGCAGGGATTTACCGACCAGCTATTAAATATAAAATAGCAGCATCAATTAAAGATGGAAAAGTAACAGGGTATCATTTAAAAGAAGCAGCAATTAATGATAATATGTATGGATTAATTCCACATTTCTTTCCAGCGGGATGTATTCCAAATTATAAAGTATCTACAGGAAATTACAAAAGTAACATTAGTACAGGAGCATGGAGAGCGCCATACACGAACTTTTTAGGATATGCAGAACAATCATTTTTTGATGAATTAGCACAAGAACTAGACATTGATCCAGTGCAACTACGTTTAGACTTATTAGAAAATGTAAAAGAAACAAAAGATGAGAATATCCAGTATTCAGGAAAAAGAATGCAAGATGCAATTCGACTAGCTGCAAAAAAAGGAAACTGGGGAAAATCAAAAGAAGGAGTTTATCAAGGATTTTCAGCGTATTACAGTCACAATACTCATGTAGCAGAAGTAGCAGAAGTAGAACTAAAAGAAGGAGTACCGGTGGTAACCAAAGTCGTCGCAGCAGTCGATTGTGGCATCGTTGTAAATCCAACAGGAGCAATCAATCAAGTTCAAGGGGGGGTAATTGATGGTATTGGACATGCAATGTATGGGAATTTAACTTTTAATGAAGGAGCACCATCAAGTAGAAATTTTGATAATTATCGACTGATAAGAATAAATGAAACGCCAAAAGTTGATGTGTACTTTGTAGAAAATGAATTAGCTCCAACGGGTTTAGGAGAACCAGGTTTACCACCAGCAGGAGGAGCAGTAGCAAATGCAATTCATAAAGCTTTGGGTAAGAGATTGTATAAACAACCATTTATAGAAGAATTAAAATCAAATATTTTATCCTAAAAACGAACGAACTTTGTAGGTTTAACAAAAGAGTGTTTTTGTTATTTATTGAAAACGAAACACTCGGTAATTTTTGAAAATCTGTCAAAAAGCACTACTTTCGCAACCTATAAAAATCAAAAATAACAATGGTTAAAGATTTATTTGAAAGAATTAAAGGAGATAAGGGACCTTTAGGAAAATGGGCAGATAAAGCAGAAGGGTATTATGTGTTTCCTAAATTAGAAGGACCAATTTCTAACCGTATGTCTTTCAATGGGAAAAAAGTAATAACTTGGAGTATCAATGACTACTTAGGATTAGCAAATCATCCAGAAGTATTAAAGGTAGATGGAGAATCAGCCGCTACAGATGGAATGGCCTACCCTATGGGAGCTCGTATGATGTCAGGACACACAAAATACCATGAACAGTTAGAGCAAGAATGTGCTGAGTTTGTAGGAAAAGAAGCCGCATATTTAGTAAACTTTGGATACCAAGGAATGGTCTCTGCAATTGATGCTTTAGTAGGGAAAGATGATATCATAGTATATGACATGGATACACATGCATGTATTATTGATGGAGTTCGTTTACACGCCGGAAAACGTTTTGTATACCGTCACAACGATATAGAAAGCTGTGAGAAAAACTTAAAGCGTGCTACCAAAATGGCAGAAAAAACAGGAGGCGGAATTTTGTTAGTTTCTGAAGGAGTATTTGGTATGCGAGGAGAGCAAGGACGCTTAGCAGAAATAGTAGCCTTGAAAGAAAAATACAATTTCCGCTTATTAGTAGATGATGCTCACGGATTCGGAACATTAGGAGAAGGAGGAAGAGGAACAGGATTTGAACAAGGAGTGCAAGACGGAATTGATGTGTATTTTGCAACATTTGCTAAATCTATGGCAGGAATAGGAGCGTTCTTTGCAGGAGACAAAGATGTGGTTCAATACCTGCAATATAACATGCGATCACAAATGTTTGCTAAATCACTACCAATGCCAATGGTAAAAGGAGCATTAAAACGTTTGGATATGATTCGTACCATGCCTGAACTAAAAGAAAATCTTTGGAAAATAACCAATGCATTACAATCAGGTTTGCGCGAAGCAGGTTTTGATTTAGGAACAACACAAACCTGTATTACACCAGTATACTTAAAAGGAGAAATTCCTGAAGCCATGGCAATGGTGAATGATTTAAGAGAAAATCATGGAGTATTTTGCTCAATTGTTGTATATCCCGTAATACCAAAGGGATTAATAATATTGAGGTTAATTCCAACAGCACGTCATACAATTGAAGATGTAAATGAAACAATTGTAGCTTTTTCTGCAATCCGTGAAAAATTAGAAAACGGAACCTACAAACAAGTAGCAGCTACAATTATGGCAGAATAATAAGAAATTAAAAAAATAAATAAAAACTCATGAAATACTTCATGAGTTTTTTTGTTTTAAAAAGAGAAATGATACATTTGGAATCCCTTTATTTATAAAAAATCAAATGAAAAAATTACTATACTTATATTCAATATTGTTTGTAACAATCACAAACGCTCAAATTAAAGATACATTACCAAACTTTAATGATGAGTATATATTGATTAAAGAAGGAGATAGCTTAATGATAAAATTAAATGAAGTTACCATACTCCCAAAACATAAGTTTAAAGAAAAAAAAGACATCCTTTATTATTACTGGCTACGAAAAAAGGTATTCAAAGCGTACCCTTATGCAATCTTAGCAGCAAAAAGAGTAGATAGTGTAAATTCACGATTAGCTAGAATAACATCAAAAAGTAAAAAAAGAAAATATGTAAAAAGAATTCAAAAGTATTTAGAAGAAGAATTAACAGCCCCCTTAAAGAAGTTAACAAGAACAGAAGGAAGAATTTTGTTAAAGCTAATTCATCGTCAAACAGGAAAAACAGCCTTTGATAATGTAAAAGAATTAAGAAGTGGTTGGAAAGCTTTTTGGTACAATACCACAGCAAACTTATTTAAGCTATCATTAAAATCAGAGTATAAACCTGAAACGGAAAACGAAGACTATTTAGTTGAAGATATCATTCAGCGAGCATACATAGAGGAGAACTTAGAGTACCAAGCACCTAAATTACAGAAAGACTATTTAAAAATAGTATCAAAAAGTAGGGGGTATGTTGATGTTACGGAATACAAAGAGATGTTTGCTCAGATGCGTAAGAAACGAAAACTCAAGAAAAAGTAATCAAATTATGTATTAGCGTAACTTACTTTAGTCTATGTTGTACTACATGTATAAGTCACTTCTGTGTTAATGATAGTATTTAAAGCGGGTGTTTAGAGCACAAGAGTAGGTATTGTTTTGATTGGTTAGAAAAAACTTTCAGATATAAAGAGTTAGATTATAGCGGGTTAAAAAATAGTTTTAAAAAA
>NZ_JBLWTZ010000011.1:0-127098 GCF_048269885.1 Tenacibaculum sp.
CTTTAGATATCTTAAACCCTATTTTAATGAACTGTTACTAACTTCCTAGCTTACCGCTGCTCCGTTTGCGGGTGCAAATATAGATACCTTTTTCTTTACAACAATGACTTTTTTTATCTTTTTTTTTAAAAAACACAACGTACTAATAACCAGCACTCTTCCTTGCAAACTATTTATTTTTCATGATAGAAAAGTAAAACGCAGCCCCTTTACCCTCTTCGTTCTTCAACCATATCCTCCCTCCTTCTCTCTTTAAAATCTTTTTAACCAAAGCCAACCCTAGTCCTATAGACTGAAATGAAGATGTTTCTTCTAACTTTTGAAAAAGGTTGAAAATCTTTTCATGGTTTTTTTGATCTATCCCTGGACCATTATCTTTTACATAAAAAATATATTCTTCATCATATTCTTCACTCCCTATCTCTACATATATATATTCTTTATTATTATGCTTAACCGCGTTCTCTATTAAATTTTTAAATACTTGGGTTAGTTGAGACTCATTATACAGTACTGTTGGTAGTTTGTTCTTTACTACCATAGTGCAATTAGAATCAGAATTCAATTGTATTATTTGCTCTACAACACTGTTTACATTTACTTCTTGTTTTACTTCTCTATCATTCGCCCTTAAAGAATAATCGAGAATACCATTGATTAGTAAATCTATCTGTTCTACCTGTTCTTTCATCATTTGGAGCATATTAGAGTATTCGCTTTTTCCTCGATCATTTCCTTCATCACTCTCCAACATCCACTCTGATAAAGCATGTAAATTTCCTAAAGGAGTTTTTAGGTCATGCGACACTACATAAGCAAATTCTTCTAGGTCTTCGTTTTTTTCTGACAATTCTTTTGCTCTACTTTCTAAATCTCTTGTTCTTTCTTTTACTCTATTTTCTAATGACGAGTTTACTTCTTGTAATTTTTTTCGATACCTTATATGTCCATTCAAAATGATTATTGAAAAAATAAAAATAGTTGATGTAGATATCAATATGGCAGATTCTAATACAATATTTATATTTGACGTAAGGGTCCAATAAGTCAGATGCAATAATTGAAAAGTACTAAAAGCAATTACAAACCCTCTATTATTTAGCATTAGTACAGCCCCAAACATCACAATAAAAGTTCCCAACAAATAATCAATTGAAAAATTATTTGTTTTTGTCGTATATATAAGGTAGTGTTGAAACAAGAACAGCACTAAAAAAACCACATAACCATAGTATTTTCTTGCCCATTTCTTTTTTACAAAAGGAATTAATCCTGCTACGAGAAAAACAACGGCAAAAATTTCTCTTAGATAAGGAAATTCTACTGCCTTTTTATTAAAATAAAAAATTAGAAGAGAATAAATATACAACCCAGGTGCCATTAACAACAGAACTGTACTACTATTTCTAATTTCAAACGGCTCAAGCTTACCTTTATTTTTAAAAAACTCAAAAAACATAACTAAAAAATAGATGCTTAAAAAATTAAAAGTAATTAATTCATTTTAAAAAGCATTGGCTCTTTATAATTATTGTAAGAGTGAAATTGATTTTACAATCTTTAATTATTATGTATTGCTTACAAAATGCTTTTACAATATCTTTGCGACTCAAAATTTCCACTTGTAAGGAAATTATAAAAATATACATATATAATGATTGAGATTACACTACCCGACGGGAGCGTCAAAGAATTTGAAATGAACAGCACTCCAATGGATGTTGCTAAAAGTATTAGTGAAGGTTTAGCTAGAAATGTTATTTCTGCTAGTTTTAATAGAACAACTGTTGAAACCTCTACACCTTTAACCACAGATGGCTCGTTGGTTTTATATACATTTAATGATGCTTCTGGTAAAAAGGCTTTTTGGCATTCATCTGCTCACGTATTGGCACAAGCTATTCAAGATTTTTACCCTCATGCAAAATTAACTATTGGCCCTGCTATTGAAAATGGTTTTTATTACGATGTTGATTTTGGAGAGGACACTATTTCTGAAAAAGATTTTGATAAAATAGAAAAGAAATTCTTAGAACGTGCTCGTGAAAAAGCAGAGTTTAAGATGCGTTCTATTTCCAAAGCTGATGCTTTGGCATACTACCAAGCACAAAACAATCAATATAAAGTAGAGCTTATTGAAGGTTTAGAAGATGGCGACATTACTTTTTGTGACCACAGTGATTTTACCGATTTATGCCGTGGAGGTCATATTCCGAATACTGGAATTATCAAAGCGGTGAAAATTATGAATGTTGCTGGAGCTTATTGGCGTGGTGACGAAAAGAATAACCAGTTAACTCGTGTGTATGGAATTTCTTTTCCTAAACAAAAAGAGTTAAAAGAATATTTAGAATTACTTGAAGAAGCAAAAAAACGTGATCATAGAAAACTTGGTAAAGAATTAGAGCTTTTTACTTTTTCTCAAAAAGTGGGGCAAGGCTTACCTTTATGGTTACCAAAGGGAGCTGCTTTGCGTGGTCGTTTAGAAGATTTCTTAAAAGCTGCTCAAAAGAAAGCAGGATACGAAATGGTAATGACTCCACATATTGGACAGAAAGAACTATATGTAACTTCTGGGCATTATGCGAAATATGGTGAAGATAGTTTTCAGCCCATTACTACTCCAAAGGAAGACGAGGAGTTTTTACTGAAACCTATGAACTGTCCGCATCACTGCGAAGTGTACAACCATAAACCATATTCATATAAAGACTTACCTAAACGCTTTGCTGAATTTGGTACCGTATATAGATATGAACAGAGTGGTGAATTGCATGGTTTAACTCGTGTTCGTGGTTTTACTCAAGATGATGCACACATTTTCTGTACACCTGAACAATTAGATGAAGAGTTTAAAAATGTAATTGACCTAGTACTTTATGTATTTGGCTCTTTAGGTTTTGAAGATTTTACTGCTCAGGTATCTATTAGAGACATGGAAAACCTTGATAAATATATTGGTTCAGTCGAAAACTGGGAAAAAGCCGAACAAGCAATTATTAATGCAGCTAAAGACAAAGGTTTGGATTACGTAGTTGAAGAAGGTGAAGCTGCTTTTTATGGCCCAAAATTAGACTTCATGGTGAAGGACGCTTTAGGTAGAAGCTGGCAATTAGGAACTATTCAAGTGGATTATAACTTACCAGAACGTTTTGATTTACATTATAAAGGTGCTGATAACCAATTACACCGCCCGGTAATGATTCACCGTGCACCGTTTGGTTCTATGGAGCGTTTCATTGCGGTTTTACTAGAGCATACAGGAGGTAATTTCCCTCTTTGGTTAACTCCTGAGCAAGTTATTGTACTGCCAATCAGTGAGAAATATCAAAAATATACCGAAAAAGTTTTAACTTTGTTAGAAAATTCCGAAATTCGCGCCCTCGTTGATAACCGTAACGAGAAGACAGGAAGAAAGATACGTGATGCTGAAGTTAGCAAAATACCATTCATGGTTATTGTTGGTGAGCAAGAGGAAAAAGATGGCACAGTATCTGTAAGAAAACATGGTGAAGGTGATTTAGGAACATTTACTATAGAAGAGTTCATTTCTCTAATACAGAAAGAAGTTAGTAAAACATTGGTTCCTTTTGGAAGTTAAAAATAGATAGTAATTTAAAATTTATAAGTCATAGCAATTAGAAGAAAAGGCGGTAGAAGACCCGCGAGAGTAATTAAAGAAGATCAACATAGAATTAATGAAAAAATTAGACATGTTGATGAAGTTCGTCTTGTAGGCGATAACGTGGAAGTTGGTGTATATCCATTAGCTAAAGCTAAAGAGATTGCACGAGAGTTAGAATTAGATTTAGTTGAAATTTCGCCTAAAGCTGTTCCTCCTGTTTGTAAAGTTATTGATTACAAAAAGTTCTTATATGAGCAAAAGAAACGTGAAAAAGCTTTAAAAGCTAAAGCTACTAAAGTTACCGTTAAAGAAATTCGTTTCGGACCTCAAACTGACGAACATGATTACGAGTTCAAAAAAAAGCATGCAATTAAGTTCTTACAAGATGGAGCTAAATTAAAGGCTTTTGTATTCTTCAAAGGGCGTTCAATTGTATTTAAAGAACAAGGACAAATTTTACTATTAAAATTAGCTCAAGAATTAGAAGAATATGGTAAGGTAGAGCAAATGCCTAAACTAGAAGGAAAGCGTATGATTATGTTTATTGCTCCTAAAAAGAGTAAATAATACATACAATAATAATATAAGCAAGATAAAACTAAAAAACAAAGATGCCTAAAATTAAAACAAAATCTAGTGCTAAGAAACGTTTCAAGTTAACTGGTACTGGAAAAATCAAAAGAAAGCACGCGTTTAAAAGTCACATTTTAACGAAAAAGTCTAAAAAACGTAAGCTTGCATTAACACACGCTACATTAGTACACAAATCTGATGAAGCAAACATTAAGCAGCAATTAGTTTTAAAATAATTGTTAGCTCAGGGAATTTAATTATTAACCATGGAGTTAGGCTTGTTAAAGAATTATGAATTATGAATTTTAAATTATAGGGTTGTATCAATTCGTAATTATCAATTCACAGTTTCATAATCGCCTACTACAAAAACACATTTGAATTATGCCAAGATCAGTAAATTCAGTAGCTTCAAGAAATAGAAGAAAAAAAATCTTGAAGCAAGCAAAAGGTTACTTTGGACGTCGTAAAAACGTTTACACGGTAGCAAAAAATGCGGTTGAAAAAGGAATGCTATATGCATACCGTGACCGTAAAAACAATAAGAGAAACTTCCGTTCATTATGGATTCAACGTATTAACGCTGGAGCTCGTCTGTACGGAATGTCTTACTCACAGTTTATGGGGAAAGTAAAAGCTAATAATATTGAGTTAAACCGTAAGGTTTTAGCTGATTTAGCGATGAACAACCCAGAAGCTTTTAAGGCCATTGTAGAAAAAGTAAAATAAGTTTCATACCCTTGCTTATACTAAAAACCCAAACCTTAACGTTTGGGTTTTTTTAAACCATCCATATTCATCAATTGAACTAAAATATCAATATTATGAAATTTTTAAAAATAGTATTCATCTTTATCTTCACGCAAAGTATTATTGCTCAAAATAGCCCTTCTGAACAACCAAATACTGTTGAAAACCAATTTATAGAACTTTATAAAAAATCAAACAATTATCAAATTTATAAAGTTGTAAAAAAAAATGAGTACTTAAGACTACAGAATAGTATTTTAGATAGCATAAAAGTTATTAAAACTGATGCCAGTTCGAAACAAATTAAAATAAATGAGCAGCAAAAAAATATAACTGAATTACAAACTAAAATAGACACGTTAAACAAAGACTTAGCTACTTCTATCAACAAAGAAGATGCCATTTCCTTTATTGGTGTTCCATTAAACAAAGCTACCTACAACTCTATTGTATGGGGTATTATCCTTGTTTTACTGGTTGGGTTGGCTTTCTTTATTTACAGGTTTAAGAATAGCAATGTGGTTACTAAAGAAACCAAAAGCTTGTTAGTTGAAACTGAAGAAGAGTTTGAACAGTACAAAAGAAAATCTATTGAAAAAGAGCAAAAACTACGTAGACAATTACAAGACGAGATCAACAAACAGCGCGGTGTAAGTTAACCTACCTTAACTTAATCATGAACTAGTATAAAACAAAATCCCGAGTATGAACTCGGGATTTTGTTTTATACTAATAAACTGTTGTAATCGATTGGAAAAATATTCCCAACCTCCTTTACAACTTTATCTTATAAATTCTTAAATATTTGTATTTGAGAAATGTTCAATTCCTAAAACTGTTACAGAAAACTGTGTTTCTTCTTTACTCAAAAATTTTACTTCAAAAGTAAGCAACAAGCTTTCATCAATAAATTCAGGATATTTCCATTCACAAAAACTGTTCTTTCTTTGTCAACAATATCTATAACCTTCCAAACATGCAAAAAGTTTTTTCTTCTGACAGCACATTGAACTCCGTGATAAATCCAACTATTAGTTCGAAAGCAGGAATGTTATCAAAAATCATCCTAGCATTAAAGAATAAGTAGTTATCGCTTCCCATACCCTTATCTGTTGAAATCTTCATTACTTAGTTTACAATAAGTGACTTCATCTTTAATACATTAAGATAACCCTGAAATTACCCCGTTATTATCAATGCTCATGTTTTCTGATGCAGGAGTGGCTGGCAACCCAGGCATACGCATCATTTTCCCTAAAATAGGGATGATAAACTGAGCTCCTGCTGCAATTTCTATCTCTCTAACATTTACTGTAAATCCTTCTGGCCTCCCTATTAATTTATCGTTATCAGAAAATGATTTTTGAGTTTTTGCCATACACACAGCAAAATCATTAAATCCTAAACGCTCTATTCTTCGCAAATTTAACTCAGCTTTTTTATCATAGGTTACAGTATCTGCCCCGTAAATTTCTTTAGCAATTTTTTCTATTTTCTCTTTTACAGGACTTTTCCAATTATATAAAGGCTTATATTGTGTAGCTTTATTTTCAACTACATCAACCACAGCTTCGGCTAAATTTTTAGTTCCTTCTCCTCCTTTAGCCCATCCTTCAGAAACAACAGCTTGTACACCTAAATTCTTGCAAGCGTTAATAACAAATTGTACTTCTTCATCAGAATCAGATATAAAAGAATTAATTGCTACTACAGGCTCAATATTGAATTTTCTAATATTTTCAATATGCTTTTCTAAATTTTTAAACCCGTTTTGTACACGCTCTAAGCTTGGAGTATTGTATTCTTCTTTTGGTGCCCCTCCATGATGACGTAATGCTCGGATTGTTGCTACTAACACCACACATTTTGGATTTAACCCCGCGTATTGTGATTTGATATTTAAGAATTTCTCAGCTCCTAAATCGGCACCAAAACCAGCTTCTGTTACTACGTAATTTGATAACGACAATCCCATTTTAGTTGCAATAATTGTATTGGTTCCTTGCGCAATATTTGCAAAAGGCCCACCATGAATAATCGCTGGATTTTCCTCTAATGTTTGTACCAAGTTTGGTTTTACAGCATCTTTTAGCAAAATAGCCATTGCATCTTGTGCTTTTAAATCACGTGCAAAAACTGGCTTTTTATCAAAAGTAAATCCTATGAAAATATTCCCTAAACGTTCTTTTAAATCATCAAAAGAAGTTGCCATACAAAGAATAGCCATTACTTCTGATGCTGGTGTAATATTGAATCCATCTTCACGTGGTATTCCGTTTGCTGTTCCTCCTAAACCAATTGTAATTTGACGTAACGAACGATCATTCATATCAATTACACGTTTCCATAAAATGGTACGCGGGTCGATATGTAAGCTGTTCGTTCCGCTTTGCAAGTTGTTATCTATTAGAGCAGACAGTAGATTGTTAGCTTTCTCAATAGCGTTAAAATCTCCTGTGAAATGTAAGTTGATATCTTCCATAGGTACAACTTGCGAATATCCACCTCCTGCGGCACCTCCTTTAATTCCAAAAACAGGCCCTAACGAGGGTTCTCTTAACACCACAGTAGCTTGTTTTCCTATGACATTCAATCCTTCTGTTACCCCTATAGAAACAGTTGTTTTTCCCTCTCCAGCAGGTGTTGGAGTTAATGCTGTTACCAACACTAAATTATTATCTTTTATTTTGTTTTCATCTATTAAGTTTAGAGGTAATTTAGCTTTGTATTTCCCATACATTTCTAAATCATCTTCTCTTACTTGTAACTTATTAGCTATGTATTTAATATGTTGTAATTCTTTTGCTTGAGCAATCTCGATATCGGTTAAATGCGCCATGGCAAATTATTTAAATTTTTAAGTTATTTGTTGTACTAAAAAAAGCAGGTAAATATACGTAATATAATCCCCATAAAAACTGACATTTGTTAGCAAATATTCCTTAATTATTATCTAATAACACAAATATGGTAAAAGAATTGGCTTTTCTTTTAATGAAACGCTATATTTGCACGTTTTTAAAATAAAGTCGATTTAAATTATTTACAATGCAAAACAAAGGATTAATTAAATTATTTGCTATACTTTTTGGTTTAGTAAGTATTTATCAATTATCGTTTACTTTCTTTGCCAATAAGGTAGAAGATAGTGCGAAACAGTATGCTAAGGCTAATGTTAGTGATAACAATGGTAGAGCTTTGGCTAGGTATGAACGAAAATACTTAGATAGCGTAGCTAACAAAGAGATCGTAAATTTAGGATTTGCAAAGTACTCTTACAACGACATCAGAAACAAGGAAATGAACCTTGGTCTTGATTTAAAAGGGGGTATTAATGCAATTTTACAGGTATCAGTAAAAGATATCTTAATTGGGTTATCTAACGATTCTCAAAACACAACTTTTAAGCAAGCATTAACAAATGCTGATGAAGCTCAAAAAGACAGTCAAGAGAATTATTTAGATTTATTCTATAATGAGTTCGAAAAATTAAGTAATGGTAGCGTTAAATTAAGCGACCCAAGTATTTTTGGAACCAAAGCTTTACGTGATAAAATAGACTTCAACAAAACAAACGAGCAGGTTAAATCGACTTTACAAGAAGAAATCAACACTTCTATCAACACTGCTTTTGAAGTATTACGTAGCCGTATTGACAAATTTGGGGTTGTACAACCAAACATTCAACGTATTGGTAACTCTGGTAGAATTCAAGTAGAATTACCTGGAGCTAAAGATATTGACCGTGTAGAGAAGTTATTACAAAGTACTGCTGAATTACAGTTCTGGGAAGTACATACAAACGTAGACATTCAAAACTTTTTCTTTACAGCAAATGCTAAGGTTGCCGAAATGTTAAAAGATGATTCTGCTACAGAACAAGCAAAAGATACTGCTAAGGAAGGTAATGACATTGATGATTTACTAGGTGAATCAACTGATTCAACAAAAGTTGAAACTCAAAAGAATTTATTTACATATTTATATCCTAACGTAGCTCAAAGTCCACAACAAGTAAGTTCTTTGGTCGCACAAGCTAGAGTTCAGGATACTGCAAAAGTAAATAGCTTCTTACACAACAAGGAGGTAAGAGCTTTGTTACCTAACAACTTAAAATACACTAAGTTTTTATGGGACTATAAGTCACAAGCTGGTGCTGATGGAACTGAAATTATTGGTTTATATGCTATTAAATCTAACAGAAAAGACAAAGCTCCAATTGGCGGTGATGTAATTGCTGATGCTAAGCAAGAATACGACCAATTGAGTAAACCTGTAGTATCTATGTTAATGAATGGTTCTGGTACTAAACAATGGGCAAAAATGACTAGCGAAAATGTTGGTAAATTCGTTGCTGTAGTATTAGATAACTACGTATATACTGCTCCTGTAGTAAATGGAGCTATTACAGGTGGTAGTACTCAAATTTCTGGAGGAACAATGACAGTAACGGAAGCACAAGATATTGCCACCGTATTAAAAGCTGGTAAATTACCTGCTCCTGCTCGTATTATTCAAGCTGAAGTTGTTGGACCATCTTTAGGTAAAGAATCTATTGATGCGAGTATGTGGTCATTCGGGTTGGCTATTATTTTAGTCTTAGTTTGGATGTTCTTATACTATGGTAAAGCTGGTATCTATGCTAACATTGCATTAGTAGTTAACATCTTGTTCATTTTCGGGATTTTAGCTTCATTTAATTCGGTATTAACCTTACCTGGTATTGCTGGTATTATCTTAACCATAGGTATGTCAGTAGATGCGAACGTAATTATTTTCGAAAGAATTAAGGAAGCCTTATACGGAGGGAAAAGTTTAGGAGAATCGGTAGATGAAGGATTTAGTATTAAAGGTGCATTATCTGCTATTATTGATGCTAACATTACTACCTTATTAACAGGTATTATTTTATATACTTTTGGTACAGGACCTATTAAAGGTTTCGCGTTAACATTAATGATAGGTATTGCTACTTCTTTATTTACCGCCGTATTTATTACTCGTTTATTTATTGATGGCGCTGTTGAAAGAGGCACCAAATTAACATTCAATACTGGTTTCTCTAAAAATTGGTTTAACAACATTAGTATTGAATTCTTGCAAAAACGCAAGATTGCTTACATCATTTCTGGCTTCTTTATTGTTGTTGGTTTAGTTTCAATATTTACTGTAGGATTAAAGCAAGGAGTAGATTTTAAAGGAGGTCGTTCGTATGTAGTTCGTTTTGATGAGGCTATGAAAGGAAATGAAGTGGCTGAGCAATTAAAAGAAGTATTTGGTACTGCTCCTGAAGTAAAAACTTTTGGTTCTGATCATCAATTAAAAATTACTACTGCCTTTAAAATTGATGAAGAAGGTACTGATGTTGATGAAACTGTACAAAATGCCCTATACAATGGTTTAAAACCATATTTAGGTGATACATCATATGAAAACTTCAAACCTGGTTTTGAAAAAGCAGGAAATGGAATTATGAGCTATATGAAAGTAGAACCAACTATTGCAGATGATATTAAGCAATCAGCTTTATGGGCAGTTTTAGGTTCCTTAATTGTCGTTTTCTTATACATCTTATTACGTTTTAGAAAAATGGCATACTCTATCGGTGCTGTAGTAGCTGTTTTCCATGATGTATTGGTGGTATTAGGAGTTTTCTCTTTACTATACAAGTTCATGCCATTTGATATGGAAATTGGTCAATCGTTTATCGCTGCCATCTTAACAGTAGTAGGATATTCATTGAACGATACCGTGGTAATTTTTGATAGAATTAGAGAGTTTACAGAAGGTAAAAACTCTGTTACTGCTAGTTTAGTAAACAAAGCATTAAATAGTACATTAGGAAGAACTATCAACACCTCTTTAACAACATTATTAGTAATGTTAGCTATCTTCTTCTTTGGAGGAGACAGTATTAAAGGATTTATGTTCGCATTAATCGTAGGTGTGGTAGTAGGTACTTACTCTTCTTTATTTGTTGCAACGCCAATTATGTTTGACGTTTCTAAAAAAGAAGAAAACAAGTAACTCATATAAAAGCATACATAAAACCGTTTTGAATAAACTTCAAAACGGTTTTTTCATTTAATATCAAGCAACTATCTTTGCAGTCTGATGAAAATTACAAAACTCCACGATTTATACTTTAAAGAATTTATTTCAGCTGATGAAATTTCTAAAATTGTTAGCTCATTGGCTGAACAAGTAAGAAAAGATTTACCTTCTGATGAAGTGCCTATTTTTATAGGGATTTTAAACGGATGCTTTGTTTTCACCGCTGATTTTTTACGTGAATATAAAGGAAACTGTGAAATTAGTTTTGTTAAGTTGTCTTCATACCAAGGTACTTCTTCAACAGAAAATGTAAAGAACTTAATTGGTCTTAATGAAGATTTATCTGGTCGAACCGTTATTATTTTAGAAGATATTATAGATACTGGTACGACTCTTCAAGAGATTTATGACATCTTTAAAACGAAAAATTTAAAAGAATTAAAAATAGTAACTCTTTTTTACAAACCAGATGTGTATCGTAAAGAGCTGCATATAAACTATATCGGAAAAAGTATTGATGATAAATTTATTGTAGGTTACGGATTAGATTACAAAGGTTATGGTAGAAACTTGCCTGCTATTTATCAATTAACAACACAACCCAATATGAAAAACGTCGTATTATTCGGTCCTCCTGGAGCAGGAAAAGGTACTCAAGCAGAAGTTTTAAGAGAAAAATACAATTTGGTACACATTTCAACTGGAGAAGTTTTCCGATTTAATATTAAAAATGAAACTGAATTAGGACTATTAGCTAAAAAGTATATTGATGCTGGAGATTTAGTTCCTGATGAAGTTACTATTAACATGCTAAAAGAAGAAGTAACTAAAAATGCAGATGCAGCAGGATTTATCTTTGACGGTTTCCCACGTACAGAATCTCAAGCAAAAGCTTTAGATACGTTTTTAGCCGAAAAAGGCGAGCGTATTAACGGAATGGTGGCTTTAGAAGTACCAGAAGATTTATTAGTTGAACGTTTATTAGAAAGAGGTAAAACAAGTGGTCGTTCAGACGACATGGACGAAAGTAAAATTCGTAACCGCTTTAATGAATACAATACTAAAACAGCTGTTTTAAAAGACTATTACCAAGCACAAGGTAATTATTACGGGATAAATGGTGTGGGTTCTATTGAAGAAATTACTCAACGTTTATCAGACGTATTTGATACATTATAACAAACACTTGTTTAATTGTTGAATCGTTTAAACGATTCAACAATTAAACAATTAAACAATTAACAATGACTGAAGGAAATTTTGTCGACTATATTAAAATCTACGCATCATCAGGTAAAGGTGGTCGTGGATCTGCACACTTACATCGCGAAAAATACATTGCGAAAGGTGGACCTGATGGTGGTGACGGTGGTCGAGGTGGTCATATTATATTACGTGGCGATAAAAATATGTGGACACTTTTCCATTTAAAATTTAAACGTCACTTTAGAGCAGAACACGGTGGTGATGGTAGTAGTAGTAGAAGTACTGGGCATGATGGTGCCGATGTTATCATTCCTGTTCCATTAGGAACTATTATTCGGGATGCTGATACTGACGAAATTTTATATGAAGTTATTGAAGACGAACAAGAGATCATCTTATTAGAAGGTGGTAAAGGTGGACGTGGTAACTGGCATTTTAAGTCTTCTACCAATCAAACTCCTCGTTATGCACAACCAGGTATTGATGGACAAGAAGGCTGGTACCGCATTGAATTAAAAATTTTAGCTGATGTTGGTTTAGTTGGTTTCCCTAATGCAGGAAAATCGACTTTATTATCTGTTATTACCGCTGCAAAACCTAAAATCGCTGATTATGCATTTACAACCCTAAAACCTAATTTAGGAATTGTGGAATATCGCAATCATCAAAGTTTTGTCATGGCAGATATTCCTGGAATTATTGAAGGAGCTGCTGAAGGAAAAGGTTTGGGGCATCACTTTTTACGTCATATAGAACGTAACTCTACCCTACTCTTTTTAATTCCTGCTGATAGCGAGGATATAAAAAAAGAGTATGAAATTTTATTGAATGAGCTTCGCAAACACAATCCTGAATTATTGGATAAGGATCGTTTGTTAGCTATTTCAAAATCGGATATGCTAGACGATGAACTAAAAGAAGAAATTAAACACGATTTGCCTGAAGGCATTGAAGCGTTATTTATCTCTTCTGTTGCTCAACAAGGCTTAATGGAGCTAAAAGATAAATTGTGGCAAATGCTGAATTAGCTTTTGTTTAAAATACCCCTATAAAAAAACACCTCTACGAGGTGTTTTTTTGTTCTCTTATTCCATCTTCCAAATTCTTCTAAACATTTCTTGAAAAGCAGTTTTTGCATTCTCTTTGGCACTTTTTTCTACATACTCATTTATTAACGCTACCCTATCAGCTGCACTTGGATGCGTAAAAATTTCTGGTCCTAGGAGGCTTTGTAAAACTTCTATATTAGCTATCAACTCATTACCTAACGCTACTTCTTGTGTAGTTAATAAATACATTGCTATGATATCTGCAAGGTATTCTGCTTTCTTATACGCATTTGTTTTAGCTCCATTGGGAATTTCGGTTCCTAAATGAAATTGCTCTGCTTGTTTAAGTGTTACAAGATGCCCCAGCTCATGAGTCAACACAAAAACTTGTATATAATTTTTATCATACTCTATTAACCCCTGACTTACCTCAACATAATTCGTTGCTGCTCCTGCATTCACTGAGACATCGTTTTTATCTATTCTAAACTCATTAGGAATATCTACTTCTGTAAACTCTTTAAATAACGGCTTTACTGTTTTTAAATATAGTTCCTTTAATTTTTCTTCTTTTGTTAAACTCTCTACAACTTCTTCTTTCTTAGTTTCGACTGTGTTACAGCTTATTACTATAAAAGTGATGATTATTGTTATGATATTTTTCATGATTTTTGGTATAAAAAAACACCCTTAAAATTAAATTTTAAGAGTGCTTACTAGGGGAAACATTAATTAATCAAAATACGTATATGTAATACTAGTATTAAGAAAACCGAATACAACATACGAAGCTGTTAATGGATATCCATCTGTATTATAAGTATAAGTTACTGGAGTATCGCTAGAAAAACTACCTTGTGCTGGATTATTTATATTTACTCCATCTAATCCTGTTCCTACATTAATTTTAGCAAAAGCTGTAGGATAAACTCCTTTAAAAGGATTGTTCTTGTCATCATAGGTATTTTCTAATGTTTGAGTACCTATTGTCTCTGTTTTTACATTCCCTTCTTCATTGTATGTATAACTTGTGTTAGTTATTTTATCGTTTTCTTTATTTACTCTCTCTTTTTTCTCTAATTTATTTTCAGCATCATACGTATAGGTATAAGTATAGGCTTCTATACCGTCTTCCTTCTCAACTGCACTTACAATTAAGCCTTTGTCGTTATACGTATATAGAGTGCTTTTTGTATCTGACTTTACTTCTATTACTTGATTTTTATCATTATAAACAACAGTATAAGTTGTAGTAGCCCCTCCTTCTTCTATAGTATACGAGCTGATAAAATTAGAATTGTCATCGTAGGTATATGTAGTAATACTCTCACTATAATCATCTTTAAAATGATATACTTTTATTTGAGAACCGCTACCTACTTCTCCACGAATGTTAATGGTTACATTGTATACTTTTTCATCACCATTTTCTGCTGTAACTGTAAAAGGCATTGCTTCTCCGTCTACAAAGTTTACTGCTTCTCCAGAAGCTGGTGAAATAGTTGCTTTGTCTGATATCGTGATGTTAGGAATTACTCCTGAAATATTTGTGTTGAAAGGAACACTAATCGTTATATTGTTTCCTAAATCATATATAACATCCTCTTCATTAACTCCTTCAAAATTTATTTTAAAACTTGTAATACTATTTAATGATGATTGTACTACTTTATCGCTATCATCACTAGAGCAACTTACAACTACAAGTGCTATAATTAAAGACAAAAAAGGGAAAACTTTTTTCATAATGTAAATATTTAAATATTAGTAATTGAGCATCAATTTATTTTATTCCGTTTGACACTTACCGGATGTCTATATTAAAAGTTTGGATTATTTATTTTAGCATCATTAGGAAATGGAACTACGTATCTACTATCATTTTGCTGTAATGTGTAGTTTTTTCCTTCATACCATTTTACAATTTCTGGTTGTATCGTTCTTTTTAAATCATTCCAACGTTGACCTTCAATAGCAAATTCACGTGCACGTTCCTCTAATATTTCTTCATACAACTCTTGTTTATTTAAAGCGTTGATAAATGTAGTATAATCTGTTATTTTAGCTGGTGTATACCTGTTTTTAGCAAACTCTAATAATTGAGTTCTTGCTAAACTTAATTGATTCTGTTGTGTGTAGGCTTCAGCTAAAATCAAATATAACTCTGCTACCCTAAGGGTTGATTTGTATTTTATATTAGCTGTTTTGGTAGCTCTATATACCGTTCCATCTTTCTTAAAGTACATCTGGAATCGTAAGTCATTTGTTCTATCGTATTTATTGAGTAAATCGTCTGAGATAGCGGCATTACTTGCAATATCAAATGAAGATACCACGTCTAATGCTAAGATTGATTCTACTGAAGTAAACTCTGAAGGCATAATAGCACTATTTGTATTTAAATCTTGTAATGTATGCTGTATAGTCAATGCTTCTTTACTTGCATCAATAGCTTTTTGCCATTCTTTTTTATATAGGTACACTCTGGCTTTTAAACTTTTTAATGCAGCTTTTGAAAACCTGTAATTGAACCCTGTTTCTTGTCGCTCTATGGTTAAAAGTGCTTCTGCCCTAACAAGATCTTCTAAAACTTGTACATACACTTGTTCCAGCGATTGAATATCATATTTTTGATCTAAATTATATTCTGTAACAATAGGCACTCCATTATCACTACTAGCTGTAGTGGCATTATATGCTTTTGCATACAAATTAACTAATTGAAAATATTGTAAGGCTCTCAATGCATATGCTTCTCCAACCAATTGATTAATCTTTGTTACGTCACCTATTATTTCTGTTTGATTATCAATAATATGATTGGTGTGAAAAATTATTTTATAAAAACTGGCATATGAAAAAGAAGTCGTTAAGGGTGATGCACTAGTATCATTCCATAAATACATATCTTCATACTGTTCAATCCCTACAGAACTTTTACTCAACTGTAACTCATCAGCTCTATAAGTAGTTAGTAAATAGTTATTTTTTTCTGTTGCATAGGCTGTTGTTAAAAAGTTTCTATAATCTTCAACAGATTTAGGTATTACCTGTCCTATTGGTTCTACATCTAAGTAATCATCGCATGAAACCATGCTTACGACAGCTATAAATAATATATATATGTGTGTTTTCATTTCTATATTTTTTTAAAAAGAAAGGTTAAATCCAAAAGAGATAATCTTTGGTATTGGCTGTGAATATGGACTTCCAAAAGTTTCAGGATCAAAATATCCATCATAATCCGTTCCGAAAACAAATAGGTTTCTTCCTTCTAGGTTAAAACTTAATCTCGAAACATGCATACTTTCCAAATACTTGGCAGGTACATTGTATCCAAACTTTATACTATTAACTCTTATGTATGAAATTTTATCTACCCAAATATCTAAATCTCTGAACGTATTACCTGTATCGTAATTATGATACCAATTATACACTAAATCGGTTTCAAAACCAGGGGTTGTACTTCCTATCAACGCTGGATAATTTCCTGTACCTGCTTTTAAAATTTCCTTATTATAATTATATGTTGGACTTACTTGTGTTGGATGATACGAAGGCGTTCTTTTTACTGTTTGATTTAAATTAAAGTTTGTTGCAATACTTATACTAAATTCTTTATACTGTAACTTATTGATAAATCCTCCACTAAATTCTGGGTCTCCATTACCTACATAGGTATATAAATTTCTGTGTTCTTCTCTCGTTAGTTGACTTCCGTCTACCCCTTCTGAAAGATTATAAAAATCGACAGCCGTTACTTGCTTTCCATCTTTCCAAAACAAGGGCAATCCATTGCTATCAAGCCCCGTTGTTTTAATAGCAAAAATTGCATTTACACCGTAACCTTGTAGAGATGGTTTAAAGTCGTTATCTCTAATTTGAATTTTTTCTACCTCGTTTTTATTATGTGAAATATTAAAACTAGTGCTCCAGCTAAAATCGTCTTTAACTATATTTTTAGTATGAATAGCCAACTCTACCCCTTTATTACTTAACGTAGCCCAATTGGTGTTGATAAAATTAAAACCTGATTCTAACGGAATAGCTTGTAAACCTATTAGGTCTGAACTTTTACGGTAATAATAATCTGCCGAGATATAGATGCTATTTTTAAATAAACCTAGGTCAAACCCAACATTTGATGAAATTGTTTTTTCCCAACGTAAGTCTTTATTAGGAGCAGATATAACATTAATTCCTTGCTCAGAATTTCCTGGTAACACTGTTACATCTTCATAGGTTCCGACTACAAAAGGTGATGTTGATTTATCTATATTTCCTTGCACTCCATATGATCCTCTTATTTTAAACTCATTAATTGCTGTTACATCAAAAAAGTTCTCTTTTGTTACATCCCATGAACCAGCAACTGACCATAATGGCAAGTATCTAAATTTTGGATTTACACCAAATAAGTTAGACCCATCGTATCGTAAGCTTCCAAAGATTGTATATTTTCTATCATAGGTATACGAAGCTGTTCCGAAGAAAGAAGCATACGCATTTTCGTTCTTTGTTTTTCTATATGGATTAAACAACTCATTTCCTAAGGCCCTTTCATCTGTTATTGGTATGGTTCTTAAAGTATTACTGTTAAATCCAAAGCCCTTTGTATGAATTTCTGTACGCTTATCTTCTCTAAATTCAGTACCTAACATAACATCTACTTCATGTATATTGTTTATTGATGTGTTGTAATTTAGCGTTGTTTTCCAGTTATATTGGAAAGCATCACTATTCCAATTTTGAATGATTCCTCCTTCAGGTAAAAAATACGCATCATTTCCACTTACATCTTGATATCTAGATCCAAACCTATATTTTCTTGTATAGTAACTGTTTTGATCAGCAAATTTTTCTGTTTGATCAAAATCAAACTGCATTCCTAATTGAGTATATAATTTTAAACTATTGTCAAATTTATAAGTAAGATCAATGATAGGCTTAATAGAATATGATGTGAGTTCTTGATTTGTATTTTGTCTTTCTTCTAACGGGTTGTAACGTAGATTTAAATCGGATCTTTCGACTAAATCAGGATCATAATTATATGTACCATCTGCATTGAAAGGCATAAAATAAGGGTTTACCCTTCTTGAGTAATATGCAGGGTTTGTATAAGCGTCTGCTCCAGTAATATAAGATGTACTTTTATTTCTACTTGCAAAAACAGATACTCCTACATTTAACTTATCATTTACGTCGTAATCGTTTTTAAACGTAAGGTTGTATCTATTTAAACCAGTACCTTTGGTTGTTCCCTCTTCATCAAAATATCCTAAAGAGAAATAATACCTCGATTTTTCACTTCCTCCAGAAAGTGTTAGTCCATATTGTTGGTTTATTGCTGCTTGGTACAACTCATTCCCCCAATTGGTTTGTTGGTTTCTTAAACTATTAATTGCATTTTGTGCTAAGGGGCTAATGTTTGAAAAACCATTGTTTTGGAAGTTATCATAAGCTCCATAAGCTTGTAAAATGCGAGCTACTTCTCCTCTTTCTTTTTGATACGTTAAATCTGATCTACGGGCTAAACCTAGTTCAAAGTCTACTTTTTCGCTAGCATTCATTAAGTTTAACTTATCAAAATTAGGACGTAAAGTTAAGAAAGTACTGGCGTTAAAGTTAACTCTCATAGCTCCTTCTTTACCTTTTTTGGTCGTAATTACAATTACTCCATTTGCTGCTCTTGCCCCATATATAGAAGTTGCCGAAGCGTCTTTTAACACTGTTATTTCTTCTATATCTTCTGGGTTAATCCCTGCAATAGGAAAAGATTTTAAATTATCGATATTATCTTTATCTCTAAAATCTTTTGGAATATCATTTCCTTGTAAAGGGATTCCATCTAAAATCCACAAAGGGTCAGAAGAGCCGTTTAAAGTCGACGTTCCTCTAATTTGAATTTTAGCGGGAGCTCCTGGTGCTCCATTAGTGGGTTGTACAAGTACTCCTGAAATTTCCCCAGAAAGCATCTGGTCTATATTAGCTGTACCAGCACGCTTAACATCGTCTGTTTTAATTTTAGCAAATGACGAAGTGATTTTTCTTTTCTCAATTTTTTGATATCCCATAACAATAACCTCTCCTAAAAGTTCTTCTTTCTCTTTTAAGGTTATAATCATGTTAGTGCTTCTATTTTCTACGTTTACTTTCTCTGTTTCAAAGCCTATATATGAGATTATAATATATTTTGTTTCCGCTGGTGCTTTGAATGAAAAATTTCCATCAAAATCAGTAGTTGTTCCAATCATTGAAGCTTGAATAACGCCATCAATATTGGTTTTATTTCCAATCATTTTTGTTGAAGCATAAATACTAACTCCTGGTAAAGTTTCATTTCTAGCTTCGTCGATAACTGTTCCACTTATTGTTTTTGTGTTCTGCGCAAAAACTGAAAAAGGTATAAGAAGCAGTAAGTAAATTATTTTTTTATTCATCATCCTAATTATTCAAATTATACTCAATTCTGGCTATTAAATCGTTGTAATGATTTTTAGTCGTCTTGTTTCCTTTCTTTCTTTTCTTTTTTAATAACTTTAAGATTCTTTCTAATTCTGCTCTTTTATTGGAACCAACATCAGACACTCTTGGTATATAAGAAAAGTGTACATTTTTAAAGCTCTTTTCTGTATGGGTTAATGCTGCTTGTTTCGTCTTTTTTAATAAGGTGTTTCTATCTACAGTTAGTACATCTACATAATTTTTTTGGGTCATGCGATCTAACATGTCTAGCGGTTCATTTTTGATTGTTTTTTTAAAAATGGCCTTGTAAAGTTGATCAAATAAATATTCTTCTGTAAAAATTTCTTCTGTGTTAGAAGCTAGCACCTTGTTTTCTGTAATACGCATTAATCTATCTGTTTCAACCAAGCGATAAATCATATTTGTTTGATATGCACGATGCATCGATATTGGAGAATAAAAACGTTCTCCATCTGGTGCATCTCTTACTGGAAATACCTTATGTATTACATTTGGAGTAAACAACCATTTTTGTGGTAATATCGCCTCATTTATGATGTATTCTAAGGCCTCTTTTTGGATTTTAGCTGGTACTGAGACAAATGTGTTTTTACCATCGCCATAAATGGTGTTGTTAATATACATCCCACCAATATTAGCCATTACATGTCCACTGTATAACTGCCATTGGTCTATTACAGCTTTGTAAAGTTTTGCTGCTTTATAGTAATCTTCCCCTTCTTCTTCTGTCCAACTAATAATATTTGGCACTATTCTTTTTAAGTTTTTTAATCCATACTCACTTGCTTTAACTGCATTATTCCCTAGGTCTTCACTTTGTGATCTTGGATCGATAACTTTACTTTGCTGTGGTCCGTAAAAATACAATGAATCATTTTCGTGTTTTCTTATCCATTGATTTAATATTGGCAACTCTTCATGAGGTGTTTTTACCTCTAACCAACGATACCCCCAGTTAATTGCATACTTATCATACACTCCTATTTTAGGACTAACTTCTGTTATCTTATCTTCAGGTTGTGCAACATAATTATACCGAGCATAATCCATTATAGAAGGTGCTGTTCCTCCCATTTTTTTGGTAAAACTCGCTGATCTCAAAGAATCTACAGGATAACTAAATGATGCTCCCATATTATGCTTTAACCCAAAAGTATGCCCAACTTCATGAGAGGATACAAATCTAATAGATTCCCCCATAATCTCATCTGAAAAAACATTTGCTCTTGCCTCAGGGTTTATAGGACCTGTTTGCACACGAATCCATTGATGTAGTCCTTTCATTAGGTTATGCCACCAAATGATATCCGATTCCAGAATCTCACCACTTCGTGGATCAACAATTGAAGGGCCCATTGCATTTTGTCTTTCTGAAGCCACATAGGTAATTACAGAGTAACGAACGTCATCAATATCGAAATCTTTGTCTTCTTTGGTTACTTCTTTAACAACCACAGCATCTTTAAACCCTGCTTGTTCAAAAGCTTTGTTCCAGTCGTATACTCCATTTTTTATGTATGGTATCCATTTTTTAGGAGTTGCAGGATCTATATAATACACTATTTGTTTTTTAGGAGTTACTACAGCTCCTTTTTTATATTTTTCAATATCCTCTTCTTTAGGCTCTAATCTCCAACGAGTGATTAAATCACGGTGTTCTACCTCATGTTGTCTATCAGAATAATAATCCATGGGTTTACTAAAGTACCCTATTCTTTTATCTCCAAAACGAGGTTTCATTATATTTGTTGGTAACAAAACGATATTTGTTGTCACCCCTATAGATAATGGTAATGCTGCACTTTTACCTTCTTTTACAGAAGTTGTTAAAAGTGATTTTACCACAATGTTTCTCGAAAAACTTTTCACTTTTTCTATCTTAGACAGTTTTGTTTTAATACTCCCTCCTAACCCAATATTCGACAACAAATCATTAAAACTTTTATCTTCCCCATTAAAAACTCTATTTACTTTGATAAGCACCGAGGTAGCGTCTTCGTTTTCAGATTCTATTTTAAATTCTTCTATAATAGATTCTCCAAAATTTTCGTGTACTGAAAGAGTTATAGCGTTGTTCTTTGGTGAAGTTACTCTGGGATTAATTGTTTTTACCCACACCTTTTTTAAGAGTGTATCTTTATAAAATCTAATTAATTTCGTTTCATAAGCCATTCCTTTGTTCAACCCATGTCCATTAAGCGCATATGGAACTTGAGAAACTTTGTTAACTATTAAAAAGTCTTTTGATAATAATGAGTCTGGTATTTCAAAATAGATGTCTTCTTCTAATCTATAAATATTAAATACCCCTCTTTTTTTATTTCCCTCTTTTTGTAGTTTCTTATAAGAAACCTTGCTTGTACTCTTAATAGTATCTTTTTCTTCTTCTTTTTGTGCTACAGCTATTGTAGTAAAAAATAAAAAAAACAAGATTAGTACTTTTACATTAATGTTCTTCATCTGAGAATACCTCTTCATAAATTAGTTGTGATTAAGAAGAAACCAAATGTAGCGCTGAAGTTGCTTTTTTAAAATTAAACTAGAGTGAAGTGTGTTATTAAAGGAGTGAATTTTATTATTTTGACAATAAAGGAAGATAACATTTAAAATTTTTATCAAAAACTTCTGTTTTAAATGAGGTTACATTATAAAATGCATAAAAATTACTTAAATAACTCAAACCAACACCATGGCTTTTTTCTTTTTTACTTTTTCTTGGGTTGTAATTATTACTTACCACTATCTTATCCCTTTCTATTAAAACATTAATAAAAAGAGGGTTCTTTTTTGTTATTTCATTATGCTTAATAGCATTTTCAATTAGTGTTTCTAATGCTAAAAATGGAATTTTCTTTAGCAAAGCTTTTCCCTCACTCCTGTCTGTAACACTCAAGTTTATACTGTTATTAAATCTAATTTTTTGCAAAAAGAAATACTGTTCTAAAAAATGCAACTCTTCTTTAACTGTAGTAAAATTAGCTTCTCTATCTTTTAATAAATACCTATAAACTTCAGAAAGCTTTAGAACAAACTGTTGAGACATTGTTTTATCTAGCCCTATTAAAACATGTAAAGAATTTAATGTGTTAAATAAAAAGTGGGGATTTAATTTTTTTCGTAGTTGACTGAGCTGTAATCGTGCATTTTTTTGTTGGTATTGCTCATTACTTATTGCCAATCGTTTTCTTTCTTGTTCGTATTGAAGTGTTCTTAAATGCTGACTTCTTAACTGACTACGCGAGAATCCTAAAATTAACATAAATGTTAGTAATGCTAATAAACTCATCCAAAGCAAATACTGTTTTATATCATTTACAGACTCTTTAATTAAGATATTTAAAGGAAAACTTGTTATTAAAACTAACTCTGACTTACCTACTTGTAATACATTATAATACCTTAATACCTCCAAGTTTAAGTACTCTGAGGTAACAGTTGATTTAATTTGTTGGTTATTTTTTGCTTCCCTGACCTTAAAAGACTTAATAATTTTACTTGGCGTAACGTTGTTAAAAAAAGATTTTTCATATTTCCCTATATAACTAGTATCTGGATGAAGTATACAAACACCTTCCTTATCTGTAACGATAACATAACCTCCATACCCTTTATACTTTTGTGAAAAATAGTTCCAATATTTTAATAAGTTAACATTGTAACCATATATTACCATTGTACCATCTGGTAATTGGTGCGTAATAATTTTTTGATAGTATGTAATACTATTTAACTCTAGTACTGTGTTAAAGGTTTCGTTCTCATTTTTTAATACTGTTATTTTTTCAAGTGTTTTAGCTTCTAACTCCTCAGCCCCTAAAAAGGATGCATAGGTAACTTTATTTTCTTTTAAAAAGTAAATAAAACTGACATCAATTACTTCTTCAGAAAAAGCAAGTTCACTATTAAATAACAATCTATTTTTAAATTCAGACTCCTCTAAATCTGCCCCTTTTTCTAAAATTTTTTCTGCTCCTGAAATAAACTTATCAAACTCATTAAAATCAAATTGTAATATATTTTTCTTTTCTCTTACAGTTTGACTCACCACTTCACTCACTAACCTCTCGGCTTCTAATGTAATTTTATTGGTTATTAATCTATAACCAATAAAAAATAAAACGATTAAAGAGATACTAACGGCAAAGTAGTACTGGTGCTTTCTTTTTTTTAACAGGAATTTCATAAAAACTAATTATCTAACCAGTTTTTAAAGTCTTTTATTCTTTGAGCACTCACCAATAACATTTCCTCCACTTGTAAACTAGATTGTAAGTCTATTTTTATGCGATTGTTACTATATTTAGAAATGTTTTTAATTGCTGAATGCTGAATAATGTATTTCCTATTAATCTTGAAAAAATATTTTTCAGACAATTCTTCTTCTAAACTGGAAATGGTTCCGTCATAGAGGTAGCTTTCATTATCAAAGGTAAATAAGAACAAATACTTACCTTGTGCCATAAAATAAGCAACATCTTCTCTTTTTATAGAAATTGATAAGCTTCCTTTTGACACCAAAAAGCGTTCTTTTTCTTTTTGATGCTGTATTCTATTATTCATTTGTAATAGCAATTGCTCTAGCTTATCGGTATAGTTTTTATTTTCGCTAAGATTTATATATTTTTCAATTGCTTTATTAAGCAACTCTTCACTGTAGGGTTTTAATAAATAATCTATTGCAAAAAACTGAAAAGATTTAATTGCGTATTCATCAAAAGCTGTGGTAAAAATAATCGGAATTGAAATTTTCAAACGTTCAAAAATTTCAAAACTATATCCATCTCCGAGGTGAATATCACTTAGAATTAAATCACATGTATTTTCTTGAAGCCACAGAATTGAATCTTCAACACTTTCTAACCTTTTTTTTACAGAAATTGAATAAGGACTTTTAAGTAATAAATTCTCCAAAGAAGATGCTGCTAAATCTTCATCTTCTATAATAACAACATCTAATGTCTTCATTTTCTAAAGTAGGTTTTAAGAGGTATTGCTCAAAAGTATTAAATTATTTTTATCTTTATTAAAAGTTGTGTTTCTACTAACCTATAAACACCTGTTTCAAAACAGATAAAACCTAACCAAAAATTTGTTAACCGGATATTTGGCGAGTATTACAACACTCGCTTTGCCTTGATAAAAGCTCGTTTCCAGTAATTTTCATACAATGAAGTAACAATTACACCTTGTGAGGTAGTAGAGTGAATAAATCGAATGTCACCATTCGTTACCGATGTTACTAATCCTACATGGTTTATTCTACCTCTTTTTCTAGAGGTTTTAAAAAAGAGCAAGTCTCCTCTTTGAACCTCTCGTAACGAAATACTTTCACCTTGTACATACATTTGATGCGATGTTCTTGCAATAGGTATATTTCGTTGCTTAAATGATGTAAAAATTAATCCCGAGCAATCCATTCCTCTTTTTGTCATCCCTCCAAAACGATATGGAACTCCTTTATAAGTAACCGCAGTCCATACAACTTTATCTGCGATGGTTACTCCTGCTGCTTTTTTGGTAGTTTTTACGGCTCTTTTGTTCTCTATTCTCGTGATGGAATTTTTTCTTGTTTTGTATGTATTACTTATGTTTTTTGATGACCCACAAGAAATCATTAAAAGCGAAACTATACATATAAAAAAGATTTTTTTCATCATGCTTTTTTTTATTTTTTTACTCCAGCAACAATCAACTTTGCTGTTTTTTCAGAAGCTCCTTTTCCTCCTAATTTTTGCTCCAAATCAAAATATGACAAAAATAATTCCTGACGGTGTTCTGGCTCTAAAATACGTGTTAATTCGTGCTGTAAATTTTCTTTAGTAAACTCATTTTGTATCAACTCTTTTACCACTTCCCTACCCATTATTAAATTTACTAACGATATATACTTCAATGTTATTATTCGTTTGGCTATTTGATAAGAAATATTACTTCCTTTATAACACACTACTTGAGGCACTTTAAACAAAGCTGCTTCTAGTGTTGCTGTACCTGATGCTACCAAAGCAGCATGTGAAATACTCAACAAATCATACGTCTTATTATTAATAAATTTTACATTGGCATCTCCAATAATTTCTTTATAAAACTCATACGATTGACTCGGAGCTCCTGCCACTACAAATTGATATTTTGGAAAATCATCTACCAACGAAAGCATCACCGATAACATTTTTGTTATTTCTTGTTTCCTACTTCCTGGTAGCAGTGCTATGAACTCTTTGTACCCTAAATTGTGCTCTTTTCTAAATTTTTCTATAGAAACTTGTTCTCTTCCAGCTATCCCATCAATTAAAGGGTGTCCTACAAAATGAACAGCATAATCATATTTTTTATAAAACTCTTTTTCAAACGGAAGAATTACAAACATTTTATCGATATCTCGTTTAATATCTTTTACTCTTCCTGCTCTACTTGCCCAAACTTGTGGTGAAATATAATAGTTTGTTCTAAAGCCTTGTTTTTTGGCCCACTTTGCAATGCGTAAATTAAAGCCTGAATTATCAATAAAGATTAGTACATCTGGATTAAATTGGGCAATCTCTTTTTTACAAAAAGAAATCATTCCTAAAATCTTACGCAAATTCATCAATACTTCAACAAAGCCCATAAAAGCACGCTCTTTATAGTGCTTAACAAGCGTACCGCCAACTTCTTGCATTAAATCTCCTCCCCAAAAACGAATATCTGCTTTCGGGTCTTCCTTTAGCAAGGCCTTCATCAAATTGGCTCCGTGTAAATCGCCCGAAGCTTCACCTACAAGAATGTAATATTTCATGTATTAAAATTAGAAAAACTTTAAATATGCAGTTAATAAAGCTACAGCAATGGTAGTTATTAATACTCCTCTTGCTCTATAATCTTGCTTTTTCTTTAAAAACACCCAAAAAACAAATAAGTTGGGGATTGCAGCCAAAGCAACTACAGATCCTAAAACTCCTCCCTCTCTTACAGTAGCAATAGTTTTAGAAATACTAAGCTCAGAGATATACTGTAAATAGACAAAAAAGCCACAAGTGGTTGCTAATAACGATACTAAAATTCCTATTACTATTTCTCTTTTTATATGTCCCATGTATGTAATTTTTGAATAGCGTGATGTGCAGTCATATCAAATTGAACAGGCACTACCGATATAAAACCATTTTCTAATGCCCAAATATCTGTATCTTGTCCTTTATCTCTATTAACGAACTCTCCAGAAAGCCAATAATATTCTTTACCAAAGGGACTTTTACGTTTATCAAATGTTTCTTTCCAATAACCATTTGCCTGTCTACAAATACGAACTCCTTTAATTTCGTCTTCTTTTAGTTTGGGAATATTTACATTTAAAATTACTCCATCAGGTAATCCGTTTAACAAAACATTTAACGCTATTTTTTCAATAAACTTACGCGCTGCTCTAAAGTCTGCATGCCAATCAAAATCTAGCAAAGAAAACCCTATTGCTGGAATTCCTTCAATACCAGCCTCAACAGCTGCACTCATGGTTCCTGAGTATATTACATTAATTGATGAGTTTGCTCCATGGTTAATTCCTGAAACACACAAATCGGGCGTACGATTTAAAATCTCGTTCTTTGCCATTTTAACACAATCTGCTGGTGTCCCTGAACAACTATACTCTATCTGCGGACCTTCATCAATGGTAATAGGATTACAGTGCAACACATTATTAACTGTAATGGCATGTCCCATACCACTTTGTGGACTATCAGGAGCCACCACTACTACATCCCCTATTTTATTCATAATCTCAATTAACATACGAATACCAGGAGCGGTGATTCCATCATCATTTGTAACTAAAATCAAAGGTCTATCTTGCATAGTAAGTAAGTTTTACAACAAATGTAACATAAAAAATGGATTCTATTTTTAACATTTTGTAAAGACAGATTGGTTAATTTTATATGTAAAATTGTGGTAATCAAACCCAAACATTATGGTACGGATTATTGTTTATGTAACTATTTTTATTATTTCTTCTTTTTTTTCAATCATTTCTGCACAAAACACCCCCACAATACCATGTAATGAAATAAGCTACACTCAATTTGATTTTTGGGTCGGAAATTGGAATGTTTATAACACTAAAGGAAAATTAATTGGTCATAACAATGTTATAAAAATGCCGAATGCTTGTGCTATTCAAGAAAACTGGGACTCAAAAACATCTAAAAGTAAAGGAACTAGTTACAATTATTACAATAAAAAAGACGATACTTGGAATCAAGTTTGGATTGATAACACTGGTTTTTCATTAGTTTTAAAAGGTCGTTTTAAAGATAATTCTATGATGTTAAAAAGTGATCTTATAGAAAACGATAAAGGCAATTATTACAATCAAATTACTTGGACAAAAAACAAAGATTATTCTGTAACGCAAGTATGGAATCTTCTTGACGAAAACTTCAAAAAAACCAAAGAAGTTTTTAGAGGCATTTATAAAAAGCAATAAAACTAAAAAATTGGCATTATTTTAGTAGCTTAGCAACACAACGACTCAACAAAAATTAAAAAGACAGAAGGTTTTATGAAGACGAAATTTATCATTCCATTTTTAGCAATTACTCTTTTATTTTCTAACTCTGTTAGTTCGAATACACTTCCTAACAACGACCCTGAAAAAGACCGTGTAATTGTTTATGTTTTAAAAAATATTTTAAGTAGGTATCATTACGTTCAAAAAAAATTAAATGACGATTTTTCAGAACATGTATATACTACATTTATAGACGGGCTCGATCCTAGTAAACGTTATTTTACGCAAGAAGACTTAAAAGAATTTTCTCAATATAAATATCAAATAGACAATCAATTAAGAGAGTCTAATATTGACTTCTATAAGTTAGTATATCAACGTTTTCTCGAAAAAATGGAATCGGGTAAAAAGACCTACCGTTCTTTATTAAAACAACCTTTCAATTATAAAAAGAAAGAAACTATTGATATTGATTACGACAAAATTCCGTATGCTCAAAACGAAACTGAATTAATCGACTATTGGAGAAAACAATTAAAGCTATCTATTTTAAGTAACATTGAAGACGCTGAAAACCAACAAAACGAAAAAGCTAAAAAAGACAAAACTTTTAAAAAGAAAAGCTTTAAAGAGTTAGAGTTTGAAGCGAGAAAGAAAGTCCTAAAAAACATGGATGATTTATACATGCGTATTGGTGAACTTGAAAATTCTGATTGGTATTCTACATTTTTAAATAGTGTCGTAAGTGGTTTTGACCCACATACAACCTATATGTCTCCTCGAATTAAAACACGTTTCGATCAAGAGATGTCTGGTAAGCTAGAAGGAATTGGAGCTCGTTTACAGAAAAAAGGAATTTACACCCATATTGTTGAATTAATTTCTGGAGGTCCAGCATGGAAACAAGGAGAGTTAGAAGCTGACGATATTATTTTAAAGGTTGCACAAGGTGATGAAGAGCCTTTAGATATTGTTGGTATGCGTTTAGATGATGCCATAAAATTTATCAAAGGGAAAAAGGGAACTGAAGTTCGTTTAACTGTAAAGAAAAAAATTGACGGTTCTATTAAAGTAATTCCTATTATTAGAGACGTTGTTGAACTTGAAGAAACTTTTGTAAAGTCGAGTATAGTTGAAAAAAATGGTAAAAAATACGGGATTATCAATCTTCCAAGATTTTATATAGATTTTAACGATTTAAGCCGCAGAGATGCAGCAAAAGACATGGAAAAAGAAATTGAACGTTTAAAAGAAGAAAATGTTCAAGGTTTAATTGTTGATTTACGTGATAACGGTGGTGGATCATTAAAAACAGCTATTGAAATTGGAGGTTTATTTATTAATAAAGGACCAATAGTTCAAGTTAAATACCGTGGTGAAGATCCTTTAGTAAAGGTTGATACTGATCCAAAAATTCAATGGGAAGGACCTTTGGTAGTAATGGTAAATGAATTTTCTGCTTCTGCTTCTGAAATTTTTGCTGCAGCAATGCAAGACTATAAGCGTGGGGTTATTATTGGTGGTAAACAAACTTACGGTAAGGGAACTGTACAAAATGTATTACCTATAAACCGTTTTTATGAACAATACCCAAACGATCTGGGCGCTTTAAAAATGACCATTCAAAAATTCTATAGAATTAATGGTGGGTCTACTCAAATTGAAGGAGTTTATTCTGATATTTCTTTACCTACCCGATATAGCTATATGGATTTTGGAGAGCGTGATTTAGACGGTGCTTTGCCTTGGGATAAGGTACAACAAGCAAAATATACTGCTACGAATTCATACAGTAACTTTGCTGATGTAGTATACAACAGTAAACAACGTGTAATGAATAACGAAAAGTTTAATAAAATAAATGATTACGCTAAATGGTTAAAGAAGAACCAAGATGAAAGAGTGTATTCTTTAAACTATGAAGCCTTTAAAGAAGAAAGCAAGGCTAAAACGAAAGAAGGAGAACAATTTAAAGACATTTTTAAGTTTGATTCTCATCTAACTTTTGTGTCTCCTAAATATGAGTTAAACTTGTTTAAAAAGGATACTGTTTTAGAAGAAAAACGAGTTGCGTGGCATCAAAACCTTCGAAAAGACATTTATGTAAATGAAGCCTTAAACGTTCTTAGTGAATTGAAAATGAATGATAATCATGTGGCTGTTAAACATTAAAAAAAGGGTTCGAATGAACCCTTTTTTCTTTTTACTCCTTTTTTGTTTATGCTAAAAAATACTTTTTTAAACCTGCTAGCCAACTATTCAAACGACAACAGTTTCAATATCTTATTATGGCAAGAAATAGAAGAGCATTATACTCGTAAAAAAAGACATTATCACACATTAGAACATCTTGAAAATTTACTTTTTCAATTAGCTCCTATAAAAACCAAAATAAGTCATTGGAACACAATTTTATTCACACTGTTTTATCATGATATCATCTACAACTCTTTAAAAAGTAACAACGAAGAAAAAAGCGCTGAATTAGCTATTAAAAGAATGAAACAACTTTCAGTGCCTAAAGAAATGATAGAGAGTTGCTGCACTCAAATTTTAGCCACTAAATCTCATAATGTGGCTGAAGATTCAGACACCAATTATTTTACTGACGCTGATTTATCAATCTTAGGTCAAGACTGGAAAATATATACTCAGTATTATACAAATGTTCGAAAAGAATATGCCGTTTATCCTAGTTTGGTTTATAACTCAGGGCGTAAAAAAGCTCTTCAACATTTTTTAACGATGAAAAAAATATTCAAAACAGAATACTTTTTTCAAAAATTCGAAGATACAGCACGAAAAAATATTCAGAAAGAAATTGAACTGTTATAAAAGTTCAATTTTAACGACCAACCCTTCATTAGAACGAACATTAAACACTGTTTCGTCCTCAAAAATTAAGTACTGTCCTTTAATTCCTATCAATTTACCTGTATAGGTTTCTTCTTTCTCTAAATTTAAGCTTTTAGGCTTTAGGGGAAATTTTTCAACTGGAAATTGAATATTCGTTTCAGTGTTATTAGCTATGTAATATTCTTTCGCTTCATCAGGAATAAACTCTTGTAATCGCTCACGCCATTCAACCAAGTTTTCATCCTTAATATCATTTTTCAGCATGGTTCTCCAGTTCGTTTTATCAGCTACATGTTCTTTTAAAGCCACCTCTGTAATTCCTGCCAAATAACGATTCGGTACCTCCACTATTTCAATCGCTTCATGTGCGCCTTGATCTATCCAACGAGTGGGAACTTGCTGTTTTCTTGTCACTCCCACTTTTACATTACTTGAATTTGCTAAATACACAATATGCGGTTGTAACTGTACCTTTTTCTCATACTCCAAATCCCTATCTTCTTCTCCTAAATGTGCTTTACTCAACTCAGGGCGCATAATCCAATCTCCTGCAGTTGGAGTCTCAAAAAAGCATTTTTTACAAAACCCTTGACGGTATATTTTTTTTTCTAAATGGCAATTTAAACACTCGTAAGTAACAAAACTCAACTTCAATTCTTTATTCAATAACTGATTCATATTCAAAAAATCAGCCCCCATATCTAAGTAGTATTGAACTGTATGTAAATTTTCGGTAGGCATTTTTTTTAAAACTCCTTGGTATTGCATGTCTTAAATTTTGTTACATTTAGCTTCACAAAATTACAGTAAAAAAATTGAATTAAGAGTTAATCTATGACGTTTCCATTTATAAATTCAATCATTTCTTGGTTTTTAAAAAAGCGTAAACATCAGGTAGAGCTATTTTTAAAATACCCTATTGATGTTCAAAATGAACTATTGTTAAAACTTGTAAGTGCCGCTAAGAATACTGAGTTTGGAAAGCTACAAAACTTCTCTTCAATTAAGAGTTATACTGACTTTACCAACAATGTTCCTATTCAACGTTATGAAAGCATTGAACCGCTTATTGAACGTTGTAGGAAGGGAGAACAAAATTTATTTTGGCCTACTCCTATACGTTGGTTTGCCAAATCTAGCGGTACTACCAATGCCAAAAGCAAGTTTATTCCTGTAAGTGACGAAGCTATTGAGTATTGTCATTTTAAAGCCGGAAAAGACATGTTGTGTTTATACATTAACAACAATGAAAACGCAAATCTTTTTACAGGAAAAGGACTTCGTTTAGGAGGAAGTTCTGCGGTATATGAAGACAACAACACCTACTTTGGTGACTTGTCGGCAATTATTATTGAAAACATGCCTTTTTGGGCAGATTTTAGCTCGGCTCCAAAACAAGAAACTGCATTGATGAGTGAATGGGAGACTAAAATGGAAGCTATTATTAACGAAACTATAGACGAAAACATCACAAGTTTGGTTGGTGTTCCTTCCTGGATGCTGGTTTTATTAAACAGGGTATTAGAAAAAACAGGAAAGGATCATATTTTGGAAGTTTGGCCCAATCTAGAGGTTTATTTTCATGGAGGTATTAACTTTAATCCATACAGAGAGCAATATAAGAAGCTCATTCCAAGAGACAATTTTAAATATTATGAAACCTATAATGCATCAGAAGGTTTTTTTGCCATTCAAGACCGAAATAATTCTGATGAGATGTTATTAATGCTAGACTACGGAATCTTTTATGAGTTTATTCCAATGAGTGAATACAACGGAGAAAACTCAAAGACAGTTCCCCTTTCTGATGTACAAAAAGATGTTAATTACGCCATTGTTATTACCACTAATGGTGGTTTATGGCGTTATTTGATAGGCGACACTATTAAGTTTACCTCAACCGATCCTTACCGTATAAAAATTACAGGACGTACGAAGCATCATATCAATGTTTTTGGAGAGGAATTAATTATTGAAAATGCTGAAGATGCTTTAAAAATAGCAAGTGACAAAACCAACTGTGAAATTAAAGAATATACGGTGGGACCTGTTTTTATGAATGGTAAAGAGAATGGAACTCATGAATGGATTATTGAGTTTAAAAAATCGCCTAAGGATATTACTTTTTTCACTGAAGCACTAGACAATGCTTTAAAAAATTGTAATTCTGACTACGAAGCTAAACGTTATAACGATATGACTTTAGCAATGCCTAAAATACATCAAGCTCGTGAAGGATTGTTTTATGATTGGATGAAGAAAAAAGGAAAACTAGGAGGACAGCATAAGATTCCTCGTTTATCTAATAGTCGTGATTTTGTTGAAGAGCTTTTGAAATTATAACCAACTACTCTGTTTTTATTTTAATTGGCAATTGGTATTTTGTTACTACAGGTATTCCTCTTTTAGTTGCTGGAGTTATGGTGGGTAATTTCTCTATTGTTAGCTTTATAATACTATCCAATTCGGGTAATTGATTGACAACAATTTCAGGGGCTATTACCTTTCCTAAGACAAACTTACCTTCCTTATTAACTAGAACATCAATAAACACCTCTTCATCTAAACTATTTTTAGTTACGAACTTGTACTCTAGTAAACTGGTTGTTATTCTTTTATAAATCTCTTCTCTAAAACAATTAATTCTCGCTTCATTAAACAAATTTTTACATTTATTAAAAGAAGGAGATTCATCTACTTTTGTAAAATCTACAATAGTATCTATAACCTTTGCATTCTCTTTTTTAAAAAATGGAAAGAAATCGCAAGAAGAACATAGCAAAGCACAAACCCCAAAAGCTACATAGCGAAAATTCATCTTGTTGATTTTAAGATGAATATACAAAATTAAATACTATTGTAAAATCTCTCCTTGTAAGAAATAGTACTTTTTAATTTCTTTTACTCTTTCTTTAGCATGTTTTGTCATTACTGAATCTTTTCTTTCAAAACGATTTACATAATCTTTGTAATGCTTGTAAGCTATTCTTTTATCTTTGTAATAAGCTTCACTTGTTTTAGCCAGTTGATACAGCGCTTTGTAGTTTTTCCTATTCTCTTCAAAGGCCCTTTTATAGGACTTTAATTCTTCTTTAGGGTTTCCTAACTCTTCATAAACTCTCGCCAATTGGTAGTATTCAACATCTCTGGGTTCTTTACCCGTAAAAATTGCCACCATATAGTCTAACTGAGCTTTGTAAAACTTTTTCTTTTCAAAATTAATATCTCCCAAGTAAGTATAGGCTTTAAAGTCTGACCGATCAATTCTAATAGCGTTATTAAAATACTTTTTTGCTTCATCGTATTTCTTTAGATTAAAATAGCTACGTCCTAACATTTTTTGTGTGTAGTGTTCGTTAGGTTCTAACGTATCTAGTCTTTGTAAAAAATGAATAGCTTCCGTAAATTTTTCTTCTCTATATAAATTATTAATTTTTAGCTTATTTAAGTTGATATGATTCGGAGCTACCACCAAACCTCTATTTACAAAAATGTTTGTTGAATCTTTATCTCTTAATATAGTATAGGCTAATGCTAAGTGGTGAATAGATTTAATGTGAGTTGAATCATTTTTATAAGCCTCTAAAAAACTGTTTATTTGTAGATTACGCTTTTTCAACATTCCATAAGCAATTCCCAATCGGTAATGGTAATTTGCATTCGTACTATCTTGCTTAATAATGTTTTTAAAAGTATCTATTGCTTTCGCTGGTTGCTTTGTTTGTGCATACAATTTTCCTAGTTGATACTGAATAAGTAAATTTTCAGCATCTTTAGTTACAATACCTTCATAAACATCAATGGCTTTTTGTAATTTTTTTTGTTGTTGATATGCTTTAGCTAACCTTACTTTAACAGAGTAATCATCTTGTAAGGCTAAGGCTTGTTCATAATACTTTGATGCTTGCTTGTAATTATCTATAGACGCATAAATTGCGGCTATTGTTGAAGTTGATTGGAAAGTAGTATCCAGAGCATGTAACTTAGTCAATGCTGTTTGATAGCGTCCTATATTTACTAAACTATCAATCGTTTTAAAAGTCGAAACTTGCGCTTCGACTTTTAGTATTCCTAGTACAAAAACAATAAGTAAAATTTTATTTCTCACGTTTCTATTTTTGGTTTTATCTGTTGCTTTGCTGCAACCAATATACTTAATTTATTCTACGGTAAATGTAATGGGTAAGGTATAACTCACTCGTACTTTTTTCCCTTTATGTTCACCTGGTTGCATTTGAGGCAATTTTTGTACCAACGCTTCTACATGTTGTTTTAATGTTACGTGAGGTGCTCTTGCTTTTACATCAACGACTTTTCCTTGTTTATCTATTTTAAACTGAACATAAATTCGTTTTTTTCCAGCGGATACCCCTAACGTTTTCGATAAAGAAGTATCAAAATTATCTGCTACAAATTGTTGTAAACTTCTAGCGAAGCAAGCTTTATCTCCTTCAGCACAGCCTGGAAAAGTTGGTACTTTTTCCATTGTAGAAAAAGAAACATCTTCTGAGTCTTGGCTATTGGTTTTTCCTTGATTTTTATTTTTCTCCATAAAGTCAAAAGCAACCATTTTTCTATCATTTTCAGCTTCAAAAACTCTAATGTTTAATTGAGGCATTCCTTCTTTACTAAATCCATTTAATAAAGCTAAATATTCTCCTCTTTCTTCTTCTGTCAGGTCATCTATAGAGTATTCTTTAGTATTTGGAAGTTCTTTTCCTAAAAACAAATCAAGATATTTACTTTGGTAGCCCGTAGATGGTTTTTTTACAATTTTACCTTCCTCACTTTTATATATTGTTATAGGTTGTTTTTCAACCTTATTCATTTTAACTTCTTCACTTGAGCAAGCTGTATATAAAACCATACTTCCTAAAAGCGGAATTAGCAGTAAATACTTTAGCTGTTTTACTTTTTTTGACTTCGTTTTTGTCATCATAATAATTCGTTTTTTGATTAATGAATGTTTGTAAAATTGATTAATGAATGAAATATGCTCAACCTGAAAAATATCAGCGAGTAAATGGTTGATATAATTTTCTTTCTTATCAGATTTGCTAGCTACAGCATCTGAAATATATTCATGAACTAACGAAATACGATGTTGGTATACATACACCATTGGATTAAACCACATTACTATTTTTAAAAGTTCAAAAAACAATAAATCTATCGTGTGTTTTTCCTCACTATGCACCAATTCGTGCTGAATAATTTTTTCTTGCTTTGATGATGGAATATCCTTTCCTAAAAAAATATAATTGAAGAATGAAAACGCCTTTGTTTCTTTTGGAAGGAATATCAATTTATAATTGTCTTTTCGAGTAGTTCCGTATCGTAAAACTAATCGTATGATACGCTCTAACTTTACTAAAAACACAACTAAAAACAAGGCACACCCAACCCAAAACAATACATCTAAATAAGTAATAGATTGATACCAAGCCGCTTTTTCAATTACTTTTTGAGGTGACAATACTACCTCTGGTAATAGAATGTAATATTCTTGCGGTACTGCTTTTTGAACTGTTGAAATTTTAAACAAAGGCAACACAAACGATAGTAATGCAGTACCTAACAAATACCATCGGTTTTTGGTGAAAAAGGTTTCTTTGCTTAAAAAGAAATCGTACACCGCTACAAAAAGCACTTGGAATAATACAACTTGAATGATATAGTTTATCATGACTTCTTGTTTTTATTTACTTCCTTTAAAATACTCTCCAGCTCTTGGATATCCATTTTGTTTTCTTTCATAAAAAAAGACACCATGCTTTTAAATGAACCTCCAAAATAGCCGTTCATTAACTTATGTAAACTTTCATTACTATACGCCGACTTTTCTACTAACGGATAGTATACGTAACCTCTACCTTTGGGTTCGTGTCCCACAAACTCTTTAGTTTCTAAAATCCTTATAATTGTTGAAACAGTATTGTATGCTGGTTTTGGCTCGGATAATTCAGTTATTACTTCTTTTACTGAAGCTTTTTTTAACTTCCATACTACTTGCATTATTTGTTCTTCTGCTTTCGTTAATTGCTTATTCATTCTTTTTTTTCTTTTTAAAATCCCAAAATACATTAATAATTTGCCATTTATCATCCAACTTAACTAAGTGAATATACTCTACCCATCTTGTTTTAGAGTATCCTGTAATTAAACTGGCTTTTGCCATATTTCCCATAACAATGATACCTTCTACCACATTTTTTTGATCCTTTTTTGGAAAAGCCCTTTTTGAGTCCATTAACTCTTTTAACTTTTCTATAGGAAAATCTTCACTTAAAGTACCGTTGGGATTTAATCCTCTTTTTGATAACCTAGGATGCAGGGATACTTTCATCTCTTCAAACTTATTTTCAAAAAAATTCTCTATATAATTAATAATAGTCTCTTCAATTAATTGATTATCCTTATCACTTTCTTGTGCATTCATTGCTACTGTAAAAAACAGTAGCAATATTATTATTTTTTTCATTTTACCCTATTTAAAGTTTTTTATCAACTCTTACTTACACAACAGCCTCTACCTCTCCTTCTTTCCTATGACATCGTGCTTACAAATATAACTAAAAAATTAGTTTAAACTAATTTTTTAGTTATAAAATATGTAACAAAGCTTTTATATTTTCGTCTTATCAATAAAAAGTTAATGGATATATTTTTAGTTATACTCGGGTTTGTTTTTGCTTGCTTAGGGATAATAGGTTCCTTTTTACCCATATTACCAGGGACTATTACTGGATGGGTAGGTTTGTTATTATTGCATTTAACAAAAGCTATTCCTCAAAATTGGACATTTTTAGGAATCACTTTAGCTATTGCTGTTATTATATTTTTTCTTGATTACTTTATACCTGCTATGGGAACTAAACGTTTTGGCGGTACCAAATACGGAGTATACGGTACTACTATCGGTTTAGTTATTGGATTACTCTCCCCTATTCCCTTTGGAATTTTAATAGGTGCTTTTGTAGGGGCCTTAGTTGGTGAATTAATTTATGACAGCAAAGACACTAACAGAGCGATTAAAGCTTCTTTTGGTGCCTTTTTAGGTTTTTTAGCTTCAGCAACCATTAAATTTTCAATTTCTATGGTATTCTTAGTGTTATTTATTGTTAAGTTTTTTGAATACAGTAATTCTTTCTTTTAGAAGCAAGCAAGCTATATCTAAGTTTTACTTCTAATCATGAGGTTCCTATTCGCACCTAGTTCGGAATGACAGGTATTAATGATTTAAAAAGTTAGCAAATACACTTAGCCCCGATTGGAGCATCTGTTTGAGCTCCTCGAAGAGAGCGAGTGCGGAAAGCGGGAAATAGCTTCTAAATAAACATAAATAAAATGCAAAAAAAAAGCAACCCATCTAAGGGAAGCTTTCCATTGGTTAACAAAACCATGATACTATTTAAAGTATCTAACAACACAACTAAATGCTGTCTTTTTAAAATTAGACAGCCTGCAAATATACATTCTTTTCAGAAACTCACAAATAAAAAATAACTTTTTTTATAAAATCTATGTGATACTACCGTTGTCTAATTTTGTAATTGATTGTATCTTTGCACCTTTAAATTAAAATTACTTAAAAATTAAGTCAATGCAATTATCAGAACAAGAAGTTGTACGTAGAGAAAAACTATCAAAATTACGTGAATTGGGTATCAATCCATACCCCGCAGATTTATTTCCATTAGATACGAATTCCAAACAGATTAAACAGGAGTTTAAGGAAGGTAAGAAGGTAGTGATTGCTGGTAGGTTAATGTCTCGTCGTATTCAAGGAAAAGCTTCTTTTGCTGAATTGCAAGATAGTGAAGGACGTATTCAAGTATACTTTAACAGAGATGAGATTTGTACAGGTGAAGACAAAAATTTGTACAACGAAGTGTACAAAAAGTTATTGGATATAGGTGATTTTGTAGGTATTGAAGGAGAGTTATTTAAAACTCAGGTTGGAGAAATCACTGTCATGGTAAAAGATTTTAAACTATTAAGTAAATCGTTAAAGCCATTACCATTACCAAAAGTAGATGCTGAAGGAAATACCTTTGACGGATTTACAGATCCTGAGATGCGTTACCGTCAGCGTTATGCTGATTTGGTAGTAAACCCACAGGTAAAAGAAGTGTTTGTAAAACGTACTAAGTTATTCAACGCCATGCGTCAGTTTTTTAATGATGCAGGATATTTTGAAGTAGAAACACCTATTTTACAACCTATTCCAGGTGGTGCCGCTGCAAGACCATTTATTACACATCACAATGCCTTAGACATTCCATTATATATGCGTATTGCGAATGAGTTATACTTAAAGCGTTTGATTGTTGGTGGTTTTGATGGTGTATATGAGTTCTCTAAAAACTTTCGTAATGAAGGAATGGACAGAACGCACAATCCAGAATTTACCGCCATGGAAATTTATGTAGCGTACAAAGACTACAACTGGATGATGGAGTTCACCGAAAAGTTATTAGAGCACTGTGCTTTAGCTGTAAACGGAACTACGGAAGCTACTTTTGGAGAGTATAAGGTAGATTTTAAAGCTCCGTATGCCCGTGTTACGATGGCTGATTCTATCAAGCACTTTACTGGTTTTGACATCAACGGAAAATCGGAAGATGAAATCCGTAAAGCCGCTCAAGACATGGGTATCGAGGTAGACGACACCATGGGTAAAGGAAAGTTAATTGATGAGATTTTTGGTGAGAAATGTGAAGGAAACTACATTCAACCAACCTTTATTACCGATTACCCGAAGGAAATGTCTCCATTATGTAAAGAGCACCGTGACAATCCTGAATTAACTGAACGTTTTGAGTTAATGGTATGTGGTAAAGAAATTGCCAATGCATACTCTGAATTAAACGACCCAATCGATCAACGTGAACGTTTTGAAGCTCAGTTAAAGTTAGCAGCACGTGGAGATGATGAAGCGGGTGAGTTTATCGATCAAGATTTTTTACGTGCCTTAGAATATGGGATGCCTCCTACTTCTGGATTAGGAATTGGAATGGATCGTTTAATTATGTATTTAACAAACAATCCGTCAATTCAAGAAGTATTATTCTTCCCGCAAATGAAACCTGAGAAGCAAGCTCCTACTGTTGAGTTAAACGATGATGAAAAAGCATTGTTAGCATTGATAGAAAAAGCTGAAAAAATAGATTTAAACGAGTTAAAAACGCAAAGTGGTTTATCTAATAAAAAGTGGGACAAAACCATTAAAGGGTTAACTAAAAATAACCTTGCTAAAGTTGAAAAAACAGATGAGGGCTTATTTGTAGAAGTATTATAAATAAATTAAGTACTTACTAAACACTTACAATAGGTTGCCAAATGGCAACCTATTTTTGTTGCATATTATAGCAGATAAAGACAGATAAAGTGTCACCAATCTGTCACTAGATTGAAAAATATCTTATAAATTTAGAAAACGCAACATACAGATATGTCAGTTAATTTAAGAACCAAATATTTAGGAAACCCAAAGATTTCAAAAAAGAATAGAGCTTATAAGAAACAACTAGATTATACATTAAATGGTAAAAGGGTTAGAGAAACAATTAAAGAAGTAGTATTTTATCCTAACGACTCTAAGGAAAACAGAAAACAAAAAGAAAGGTTAATAAATAATATCAGGTCAAAATTAGAAATCGAACTGGGAAATGCAAAACATGGTTTGGTATCAAGACAGTTACAAAAAGCGAACTTTATTAGCTATTTTGAAAAATTAGGAAACAAAAAAGAGGAGAAAACAAAAACTGCTTGGGATAACACGTTAAAACATATAAGAAAATTCCAAGGACGAAAAATTACATTTGAGAATATCTCTTCATGTTGGTTAGAAAATTTTATAGAATATTTAAAAAGTAAAGGTTTAGCAAATAATTCAATATTAACTTATACGAATAAGATTAATGCTGCATTAAATCAAGCAGTAAAAGAAAAAATTATAGTTGAAAATCCAATAAAATATATAGATAGACCAAAAAAGGAAGAAACTGAAATAGTTTATTTAACAAAGGAAGAAATTCAAATAATAATTGATACTGATTTTTGGGATAATGATTCAAAAAACGCTTTTCTTTTTAGCTGTTACACTGGTTTAAGAGCTTCAGATATTATGAAACTCAAATGGTCAAATATTGTCGAAAATAAAATTCAACTCGTTCAAAACAAAACTAAAAACACAGTTTATATTCCTTTAAACAGTGCTGCCCAAAACATCCTAAAAAAGCAAAAACTAAATGAAAATTTCATTTTTAATCTCTCTGAACATACCAGCTCATTAAATAGAACAGTAAAAAAACTTATAAAACTATCAGGTATAAATAAGAAAGTTCATTTTCATTGCGCAAGGCATACATTTGCAACATTATTAGTAACTTCAGGAACTAACATCTTTACTATTTCAAAATTGATGGGACATAAAGACATAAAAAGCACTATGGTGTATGCTAAAGTAATTGACGAAGAAAAACAGAAAGCCGTAAATAGTATTAATTTAAAATTTTAGTTATGAAATATAAAAAAGCAAAAATAGAAGTTGAATATTTAGAAGATAAAATAGTAACAGATTTTGAAACAAGTTTTAGCTATCTAGTGTTAGAAGATTTCTATGAAGGAGGTTATGAAGACATTACAGAAGATGAATTTTTTTATGAGGAATATTTTATGAAATACCATTATAGGATTGTAGAACTTCTTCTTGAACTTGAGGATAATATAGCAGAAAAATTTATGGAATTAAAAATTCGATTAATAAAGCTAAAAAGAATCATAGACACTAAAATATCCAATATAGGAAAAAATGAAAATGATATTCTTCAAGAAATTGAGAAACCTAAAAGAACAAAAAATCCTAATACTCAATTTTTATTAAATAAAAATTTTGACAAAGACTCCTTAATCAAACTTCTTCATAAACACCTATTAAACAATGAATTAATAAACATTGACTTAGATGAATTTTCTTTACATTTTACTAATGCTTGGGAGTGTAAAATATTATGGAAAGGCACAGAAAAACAAATTGCAAATTTGATTAACTTGCTAATTGAAAACAAGTATTTGAGACCAAAATGTAATCAATTTAAATATAAAATCATTTGTTCTCATTTTATAAACAAAAATGGTAATCCATTTAAAGAAAAGCAATTAAGCAAGGTTTTTTCTATTGAAAAAGATAACATGTATAAGGATATAACTAATGAAATTTTTGATAATGTAAGTACTAACTTAACACTTACATAATAGACAGATTAAGGTTGCGATATTTGAACCATTATTAATTTAAATATTTAATTATGGAGAAAATATCCAAACTAATCGATGAGGTAGAAAACCTTAAAAAAGAAATAAAAAAAAGTTATCTTTTTAGAAAAAGAATCTACACTATTAAAGAAACCTCAATTGTAATAGGTGTAAGTATTTCCTATGTACAAAAACTTATCAGCACTAATCAAATACCTTACTCTAAGCCAAATGGTAAACTAATTTTTATTAGGCGTAAAGATTTAGAGAAATTTCTAATGAGAAACTATACTCCTACAAAAGATGATGCTGATACTATTTTAGCGAATAATCTTTTAAGTTTAAAAAAGAGGCTTTAATCCTGGTATTTATAATAAGCTACACAAGTTTCTGTATAAAGGAAATAATTATGATTGATACAATAAAGGGATATAGAGATTTAAAGTCTAAGCACTATCATAATATTAGTAAATTAATAGATAAGGCTAGTATAAGTATACATGAGAAAGGATATAATGCAATTTTGAATGTCTCAAACTTTAAGATAACAATTAAAGTTAATTCAGAAAATATACCTTACAGGATGTATTTCAATGGATCATTGTCCAAATATTACTTTGGTAATAATTTATCTCATCTAAATATGAAAACTTTAAAAAAGGCAGTAGATATGTTTTCAGATGATATTGGAATGAATATGAAGAAAGCTAATTTAACTAGAGTTGATTATGGATATAGTTTTAAACTTAAACATCCAGTACATAAATATTTAAGTTGTTTAAATTCATATCCAAGATTTGATACAAATAGATATAAAGACTCTATATACTTCTTTACAAAATACGCTTCAAAAACTTTAATATTCTATGATAAGTTAAAAGAAATGAAATCGAGCGATAAAAATCATTTCATCAATTTACCTGTTGAATATCATAATAAAAGAATTATGCGATATGAAATTAGGTTTAAAACAAATTTACGGAGAAGATTTAACGTAAATAAATTTAAAGTAAGCACTTTATTTAGAAAAAGCATTATCAATGAAATCCATACTAGGTGGGAGAAAAGTTATAAGAAGATAAATAAGATTGAGATTGGTATAGACCCAATACATTTAATATACGAATACAATGGCTTATATAAGTACCTAGCATATCACGGTGTTGAGAAAGTAGGGTATCAAAGAATAAGTAATACAATCGCTGAATTAAATTTTGATTTAAAAAACTCAGTAGCTAAACGTAGTAAATTAAAACATACAGTAAATGAATTATTAAAGGAAGCTCATAAAAACACACTAGACAAGTACTTAATAGATGAATTGGACGATAAAATAATAAACTTTAAACAAAATGAAAGGCAAAAAGATACAAGTAAAAACATTTAAAATTAGATTAAGAAAAAAACACAATATTAAAGATTTAAAAAAGTTAAATTCTTTTTTAAAAAGTGTTTTAGTAACCAAGCAGTATACTTACCTAATAAGTGAACGAAATTATTTGGCAATGTCTATTCATTACGAAGAAGAATAGAAATTTGTCCTAATCTTTATATTTAGATACTGAGAGCCCTTATAAAAATCATAATTTTTTGCTCATAGTTGAGGTTTATTAATTAATTTGTAGCTCGAAAAATACAACTATGAATTCTATTAACCATACAGCAATAAATCATCTTCAAGATTTTCAATTAACCAAACTTATACTAAAACTACTTTTCTTAGAACATCAAAAATATAATTTTGAAAATTGCTATATAAGCGTACCTCAGAATATTAATGTTGCCGACGGTGGAGAAGATGGTCGAATTGAAACAACAGACCACAAAGACTCTATGTGGGTTACTGACAACCTATGCTTATATCAATGTAAAGCGTCTGATATGTCAAAAGGAAAATGTAAAGAAGAATTACTTAACTCAAAAGGAAATCTCAAACCAAAAGTAAAAGAAATATTAGACCATAATGGAACATATATATTGGTTACAACACAGAGTATTGTAGAAAAAGGCCTTGATAAGGATAGTGATAGAGTAGCAAGTATTAGAGAAGGAATAAAAGAAGCTAAAATAAAAGAAGGTTTAAGTGAAGTTGATGCAAAAGTATTTTCTGAAAATGCTAAAATTAAAATTTATGATGCAAATTTAATCAGTAATTGGACTAATCAATATATTTCTGCAATTTCATATGTTCAGATTTGTAATGGTTATACAAAACCAAACGGTTTATTAATTTGGGATGAACTAAAAACATATAAAGAAAATCAAGAGGATTTTAAAAGTAGTCCTGAACTTAAAAATATTATAAGCAAACTAAGAAATGATATTTATCAGGGAAAACATATTAGAATTCAAGGACCTTCAGGTATTGGTAAATCGAGATTGATTTGTGAAATAATGTCACCTGGAAATAAAAATGACAAAGGACAGTATGATTTAGTAAGAAAAACTATTTCAGAAAACTCAATCTTTTTTGATATAAGTAATAACAATTCTGACCTACTTAATTTTGTCAGAAGCCATGCTTTAGATACACAAGCTATAATTGTATTAGATAACTGTCCTCCTGATAATCACTTATTGTATTCTAGAGAATGTAAGAGAGTTGGCAGTAATCTTCAATTAATATCCATTGACTTTGATAGAGTTAATCAATCACAAAGTAATGGTGATGAAATCTTAGATTTAAAAAGTGATTATTACATTAAAGTAACTGAGGATATATTAAAAGAAAAGTACCAAGGTGAATTGTCAGATAGTGACATTGAATTTCTTATTAAGTTCTCAGAAGGAAATACAAAAATGGCTATTGATTTTGCAAATGCTTCAGTTAAAAAAATCAACCTTAATGAAGCATTTAATAACGATTTAGTTGAAAAAATAATATTTGGAAGAGAACCAAGTGATAGTGATGAATTTAAAATACTAAAATTACTATCTGTTTTTGACAAAGTGGAATTCCCATCAGATGAGTATTTTTATATAGATGAAAACCACTATAAACAATTATTGGAAGGTATAAACTTCTTATCATCTTTTTTTAAGATAGAATTTGAAAAATTTCGATTAACTATAAAAAAATTCATTGATAAAGGTACTATTGAACGCAGAGGTAATCTTATTATGATAAGACCAAATCCACTTGCGTTAAAGTTATCGTTACTCTTTTGGGATGATTTATCTCCTTTACATTATAGTAAATTCATCTCTGACATTCCTGACTCCCTAAAAATACCATTATCAGATCAACTTCAACAAATAGGAGGTGTAGATAAAGCTAAAGGATTAGTAAAAACTATGTGGGGGCTAAATGGAAATTTTTCAACAGCGGAAATATTAAATTCTAATATGGGTTCACGTCTTTTTCGCTCAATTGTAACTGTGAATCCAGAAGAGACAACCAAGGTTCTTGTAAAAAATTACCTAAACAAACCAACAGAATATCTTTCAGAAGTAATTGAGGGCAGACAAAACCTTGTATGGGCTTTAGAAAAATTATGCTTTAGAAAAGAAACTTTTCCAAATGCTTCAAAAGTTTTAATGTCGTTTGCAGTAGCTGAAATAGAAACTTATTACAGTAATAATTCTACCAGTTATTTCAAACAACTTTTTCATATTTATTTGGCAGGAACAGAGGTTAATTATAACGAAAGAATAAAAACATTACAATGGGCTATCGAAAAGAAGAATCCTGACTTTGATATTATGACTTTAAAAGCTTGTAGTTCTGCTTTAAGTGGAATGAGTAGTAATACAAGAATAATTGGAGCAGAAAATCAAGGGAGCGAAATTCCTTTAAAAGATTTTCAACCTAAAAACTTATCAGAAATTAATGATTATACAAACGATATTTTACTCATCTTAAGAAAGCTATATGGTAAATATCAGGATAATATAAATGGAATTATTCGTTCAAGCTTATATTTTTTTATAGAAAGTAGCTATGATTTTAATTTATTAGGAGAGTTTTTTGAAAACATGATTAAGGATTCAAAATCTAGACATGAACTCAGAAAATCTTTGTTAGATATTAAATCTTTTGAAATTCAACATGACACTCAAATAGAAGTAATTAATGAGTTTATCTCCAAGACAGAACCACAAACAATTGAAGAAGAAATAAAAGATAAAGTATCAAATCCTCAATACATTTATTCAAAAGATATAAATAAAGATATAAATAAAGAAAACTGTGAAGCTTTTGCAGAAAAAATTTTTCATGAAAGAATTGATTTAAGTCTTTATTTAAAAAACCTATTCATTGGAGAACAATATCAAACATATAATTTTGGTAAAAAATACGGAGAACTAAAAGGTTTTGAAGAAACTTTTTTAAATGAAATTTTAATATTTCTGATTGATTTAAGAGATGATGAGAATTGGAATATTTCCTTTTTGAATGGATACTTATCTGAATTTTCATCTGAAATCAGAAAATCTGTTTTCTATAAGTTTTTATCTAAAAAATCTAAATTTTCATTTTACCTTTTTAGAAACATTAATGCAAACCTAAAAGATGCTTTAAAATTATTAGAAGTTATAAATATTGATAATATAAAATATTTGAGATTTGCTGGGCATGAATTATCATCACTTAATATTGGAGAATTAATTACTTTTCTAGAAAGGTTAAATCAATTATTAGAAAATAAATCTCCGTTTTTAAATTTAATACATAATTATCTAAGATCTCATAAATCTAATATGGGGAGAGTAGCAATATTTAAATGGTTAAATGAATTGATGAAAAAACACAATCTTCTAGAAAACATCAATAAGAGTGCATATCGAGATAATTATGATTGGCAAGAGACAATGGAAATAATGTTGTGTACAAACCCTGCTTATGTTTCTATTATATGTGAACAAATAATTTCATATAATAAATCTAATTTCACTTCACTTATTAGTGAGAATCACATAACGAAAGTCGCTATTTTAACTTTAGAGAAAAATTTTGATTTGGCTTGGAGTAATTATTCTAAGTTATTACTTGAAGTACCTAATTACCTATTATTCTCTAAAATTTTTAATCTTGGTTTTTCAAGTGACAGGAATACCCATCCCTTTTTCTCAGACAAGGAAAGAAACAATAAAATTCTCAACTGGTGTATATCAAATCCTGAGGTTGCAAAAAGAATAATTCGTTACACTCCTTTGTTTTCTGATTCCGGAGAATGGTTTGACTTTACATTTAAAATGATAATTCAATTTGGAAATAAGGAAGAATTCCTTGATGAACTTTCATCTAACTTTCATTCAATGACAACTGTTGGTTCAAGAGTTCCTTATTTAGAGTCTAGAAAAAAGTTATTAGAAAAACTAATACATTTAAATATCGATGAATTAACAAATTGGACAGAAAAACAAATTGAATATTTTAACAAACAAATTGAAATTGAAAAAATTACTGATGAACAAAAAGGCTTAAGTTAGATATGGTAATATCTGTCCCCCATTAATTTTTAGATAATCATTCTTTATGAATACTATGTACGTTTTTTACTACAACAATTTTTTTAAAACTATTATTAACGGGTTTTATCAATAATCCTTTATAAAACAACATAAAAACATATATATTTGAATAACAATTAAAACAATAGAAAGACAGATATAAACGTTCATTAAAACATAATCGAAAGGCATTGGCCATCTTTAACTTTAGTAAAAACTGGTAATTTTTAAAAATAAGTAGAAAAAGATGAGCTAATGCCCATGCATAATATTGGCATGGGCTTAGTTCGCTTTACTTATAGGTATACCAGTACCTTACTAAAGAGTGTCCTTAAGTACCATGCCTCTTATTTTATAATAACTTCAATTAGGTACTTGGTTGAACTAACAATTTTAACAGTGAACTGCACTAATATAACAAGTATCAAACACCTTATAACCATTGGCTTTATATTCATAATTGGTTGCAATCATACTAACAAATCTTCTCAACAAAGAATCAAGACGAATGAGAAAAATGCGTTAGTTTTTAGGTTTATAAGTAATAGTAATGACTTAGAAAATGAGGTTAAAATATTACAGACTACTAATGAGGTAAGCTATCATACTTTTGATTTTAATAAAAACCTTATCATCATGAAATCTCAATCACAAAACGGAAATTGGAAAACCTTTGAATTTAAAATAAAGAAAAGCAAAACAACAGAAAGTCTATTAGGACTAAAAGGAATGGAATTTGACATTGAAAACCCAAATTGTTTTCAAGTATGGGTTAGTACAATGGGCAATATTGGTTATGAATTTAGAAATGGTCAAAAATTAGTTTTCTACGGAGTTATAGAAATAAAATAATGAAAACATTAAAAATATCAACAACAACATTAATTCTAGCATTACTTCTAATAAGTTGTAAAGAAACTCCTCAACAACATAACAACCAAATACTAGAAAAGAAACAAAACACCATAATTGAACCGCCAAAAACTCATAAACAAAACAATGAAGATTGGATAAAAAAAGCACAACAACTTCAACAACTAAAAGAGGGTGAAAAATAGAAATAACTACCAACTCACCTTTTCAAAATAAATCTGAGTTTCAACTAGATTTGTTGGAACATTGGTCAAATCCCAAAGAGTATAATAAAAAACATAAAGAACCAACATTAAAAGAATTTGAATACTCAGACCATTGGAGAAAAGAAGCATACAAAGCCACTAAATTATATATCAAAAAAGTGATAAATAAAAAACCTAATTGCAAAGTAACTCGTCAGGGCAGTTATCAGCCATATTTACTTCGACACCTAGGTAACTTTAGGTATTTGGTGAAAATTTATTGTGAATTTAATTGTAAACAAGGATATAATAATCCTTCATACTTTTTTGTAGAAGTGCATTACAAAGAATTCAATACTTGGGACGGAAAAGTGGTAAAGCAAAAGTTTATAGATTAAAATAAATAAAAACTCATTTAAGTGTAAATAATATTTTACTTTTATTGAGAATAAAAAAAAAGAAAATGTCAGCAAGTAATGAGTATACATATTGGCACTTAACACCTAATGGGTGGGTGTCAGGTGATAGCAAAACAGATTTCGGAAAAAGAATACAGAAAGAAGAACCAAATGATACGGTTTTAACCATTCTTTATAAAGAATACCAAGCTAGTCCTTTCTCTAAAATGGAAATTACTCAAGAAAGAACTTTTGAAATTAAAGACAAAGATGAGATAGCTAAGCTAGAGGAAAAATTTCCATTCAAACCTTACATTGATTGAAATTAGTATATTTTAGTAGATAAACCTGCATTTTCAGTCACAAATTTGTCAGTTTAAAAACAACATTAGTTAGAAACACCTGTATTTATAAAGGTTTCTAAAACTTGGTTTCATTCTTCCCGCAAATGAAACCTGAAAAGCAAGCTCCTGCTGTTGAATTAAACGATGACGAAAAAGCATTGCTAGCATTGATAGAAAAAGCTGAAAAAATAGATTTAAACGAGTTAAAAACTCAAAGTGGTTTGTCTAATAAAAAGTGGGACAAAACCATTAAAGGATTGACTAAAAACAATCTTGCTAAAGTTGAAAAAACGGAAGAAGGTTTATTTGTAGAAATTATATAAATTACTTTTTAAAGTTTATAATAAACAAAAAGCAATCTTACTGGTTACTGTGCGTAGCCGAAGTAAGATTGCTTTTTGTTTGATTTTGCTTTATTTTTAATAAACTAGCTATGAATGAGTATAAATTGTTAAAATAAACCCACACCCTCTGTAACAATAGCTAAACTTCTTATATTCAAAGTTTTTCATAACTTTAAGGGACTATGAAAAAATTGTTAGAATACCCTCCTTTTCACTTTTTAGTGTGCCTTGTTATTGGGATTATGCTTCAATTCTATATACAGGTTTGGCGATATAGTTTTATTTATTTAGGCAGTTTATTATTGGTTTTTGGGGTTGTTCTCTTTTTTTTAAAAAGATTACAAAAACGAAAAATATTTAGCGTAGTTAGCTTACTCCTTTTTGTTTTTATTGGGGTTAGCACCACCTATATTCATAATCCGAAGAATTATACGAATTATTACAAACATCAATTAACAGATGACTCATCTTCTGTATTAACTATTCAAAAAGTATTAAAATCAGGTAATTACTATACAAGATACCTAACTGAAGTTTCACAAGTAGATACTACCAAAACTGCTGGAACTATTCTTCTAAACATTCAAAAGGACAGTTTATCACCTATATTAAAGGTAGGTAATCGGATTTTTATCAAAACTCCTTTTAAAGAGCTAATTACACCTTTAAATCCGCATCAATTTGACTACAAACAGTATTTAGCAAAACAGTATGTTTATCATCAAGTGTTTTTAAGCAAGCAAGAATTTAAACAGCTTAACAATGCTAGTTTTTCTTTAATCGCTTTATCGGCTAGCATCAGAGAAAAAGTACAAACTTCCTTAAAACAATATCACTTTTCCAATGATGAATTTGCTGTGATTAATGCTTTATTACTCGGTCAGCGTCAAGAAATATCTAAAGAGCTATTAGAAAGCTATACCAATGCAGGCGCGATTCATATTTTAGCCATTTCAGGATTACATATTGGTATTTTACTGCTATTGCTCTCCTATGTATTCAAACCTATGGAAAAACTTCCTAACGGAATACTCGTAAAAACCATCTGTATTGTATTACTCTTATGGTCTTTTGCTTTTATTGCTGGATTATCAGCCTCAGTAGTTAGAGCTGTAACCATGTTCACTTTTGTCGCAATTGGACAATCATTCAAACGAAAAAAGATGATTGAGTATTCTTTAATCAGTTCTATGTTCTTTTTACTTTTAATAAAACCCATGTTTTTATTTGATGTTGGTTTTCAACTGAGTTATCTGGCTGTTTTTGGTATTGTTTGGGTGCAACCATTACTCTACAACCTCTGGAAACCTAAACTTTGGTTACTAGATAAAGGCTGGAGCTTATTTACCGTTTCAATAGCTGCACAAGCAGGTATTTTACCTATTAGTTTATATTATTTCCATCAATTTCCAGGCTTATTTATACTCTCAAATCTAATTATTATTCCTTTTTTAGGGAGCATATTGCTCTTTGGAATCATTATTATCTTACTAGCTACATTGAACATCCTTCCTCAATTTATAGCTAATATTTACGGGTTTATTATCTCAACAATGAATTATTTTGTTGATTGGATTGCGCATCAAGAAGATTTTTTACTCAAAGAAATTTCCATATCTTTTGAAACAATGCTAGCTTGGTATGTTTTTATTATTTTCTTATATCAAGCGTGTATTCGAAAAACTTATAAAAATGTAACTTTACTTTTAGCTTCTATCCTCTTACTACAGGGAATTTATTTTTATGAAAAGTTTCAAATTAACAGAAAAAGTGAATTCATTGTATTTCATAAAAGCCGACACTCATTTTACGGAAAGAGAAATGGGAAAGAATTATCAATCATTAGTTCTTTGAATAAAACTATTTTACATCAACAAAAACCAATACAGTCGTATAGAATTGGAGAACATGTTTCTTCTAAAATTGTTGACTCTACCTTAGCTGTTTTCTCATATAAAAGTAAGCAATTTTTAATTGTAGATAGTGTAGGAATTTATCGAATAAACGGACTTAAAAACCCGATAGTTCTCCTACGAAACAGTCCTAAAATAAACTTAAATAGATTAATTACTACCTTAAAACCTCAACAAATTATTGCTGATGGAAGTAATTATAAATCATATATTACTAGATGGAGAGAAACTTGTTATAAACAAAAAACACCATTTTGGTATACTGGTCAAAATGGTGCTTATATTTTAAGAGAATAGACTTTACATGGCGCTTTTAAAGTTTTTTTCAAACTCTTTCCATGGTGTATTCTTGTAATTATCTTTGTTAAAATACGCTAGTATTTTTTCAAACTTTTTTTCTTCCAAATACCCTGGTACGTTTTGTAACAATTGTCTTTCTGTATTAAAAAAAGCAGTTGAAGGATAACTTAACTGTCCTTTCATTATAGCCGCTGCTAACTGGTGATACCCTCTTCTTCCTTGAGCTTGGTACTTAAACGTTTTTCCTTGAAACGTAATATCATCTTTTGCTTCTCCGTTTAACTTTACTGGATAATAATGTGTATTGATATACTCAATAATTACTTTGTTTTTATAGGTTGTTTTATCCATTTTTTTACACCAACCACACCAGTCAGTATAAATGTCTACTAAAATTGGCTTTGGCTCTTTCTCGCTCATTTCCATTGCTTGTTCAAAGCTTAACCAGTTTACTTTATCTTGCGCCTTTACTCCAAATGAAATAAAGGTTAAAACTGCTACTACTATTATTTTTTTCATACTCCTTAAGTCTCAATAAGTGTTCCAAATTTACAAAAAAACCTGCCAACATTTAAAATTGACAGGTTGTAAAATATTGTTTTAACGTTTATTTAGAGTTATTTAACTCCGTGCATTAATTTTTTAATTACTGGATAAAGTACTGCTGATAATACTGCTAAACCTAAAGACACAAAAGTTAACAACCAGAAAAAGCTACTTAATCCTTTTTCTTGTGCTATTGCCTCTGAAGACTCTGCAAATACACCTGCTAATTTCATACCAATGGCTACTGCTAGGTACCAAATACCAAACATAAAAGCAATCATACGTCCCGGTACCAGCTTAGATACATACGATAAAGCTACTGGAGACACACATAATTCTCCCATAGTATGAAATAAATACACTAAAATTAACCATATCATACTTACTGATGCTGTTTTAGCTCCTACGGGTATTCCTGCAGAACCAATGGCAACACACGCCATACCTAATCCTAATAACCCCATACCTATTGCCCATTTCATATTTGCATTAGGATTGTATTTACTTTCCCACCATTTAGAAAATAATGGCGCTAACGTAATAATAAATAGTGAGTTTAATATTGAAAACCATGATGCTGGCACTTCTGTTGTGTCTTTTAAGAACTCAGCATATAACATCCAAAGAGCTATTCCCCATACAATTAAAAAACTTAATGCTAAGAAAATATTTGAAAGTGCATATTTTCCAAAAGTCTTTTTAAATAACAAATATAAAACCCAAGTAATAATACCTAAAGGAACAATGGTCATTAAAGAATTTACTACTTTAAAAATTGTTCCTGCACTTCCTTCTAATGTTCTTTGTGTATAATCTTTAGCAAAAACAGTTAATGAACTTGGAGATTGTTCGAAAATCGCCCAGAAAAATATAGTTACAAATGCAAAGAAAACAACAGCTAACATTCTGTCTCTTAACACTGGAGCATACTTAGGTATTCTAATTACCAAAAGGGCTATAAAAAGACCTAAGGCTACTAAGATAGCAACATTAGAACCAGACAAGCCCACTGCTTCGAATGGGAATAGGTTATATTTTCCTTCGGAAATTTTTGAAATAGGATCGTTAAATATCCAAGCCAAACCTAATAATGAAGATATAGCAATCATTATTTTTTGAACACCTGTAAACGAATTTCTACCTTCATCTTCAGAAGCTTCTTCATCGATTATATCATCGATAATATCAATATTTTTATTCTTAGGTCCATCTCCTATCTTGCCAAAAATTCCTTGGGCAAACCAGAATTGTAACATTCCAAATAACATAAAAATACCTGCTACTCCAAATCCCCAAGACCATCCTACTTTTTCTCCTAGATATCCACATAAAAGTATTCCTAAAAACGCTCCTGCATTTACTCCCATGTAAAAAATAGTATAAGCGCCATCTTTCTTTTCTTCTTTCCCTTTATACATTTCTGAGATAATAGAAGTCATGTTTGGTTTAAAAAAACCACTACCTACAACTAATAAGCCTAAACCTGCGTAGATAAAAAATGGAGTTTCCACAGCCATACATCCGTGACCTAAAGTCATTAATACAGCCCCCAAAACTACAGCTTTTCGAATACCAATAACGTTATCAGCAAAATATCCACCTACCATTGTAGATAGGTATACCAAAGAGGTATAAGTACCAAAGATTGCGTATGCCCATTCACGTGGCCACCCCCAACCTTCATCCATTAATGAAGCGGTAAAAAATAATATTAATAGGGCTCGCATTCCATAATAAGAAAAACGTTCCCACATTTCTGTAAAAAACAAAACGAACAACCCTGCTGGGTGCCCTAAAACCTTGTCTTTAAATAAATTTTCGATATCTGTACTCATTTTTTTGATATATAGTTTATAATAGAAGAAGCCTTGGTAGCAATTTCATACTACCATGGCTTATTTTTTTTAATTATTATCTGCTAATTCGAATCCTTCAGCTTCTTCTTGTGAAGTTTTATTAAACTCTTCTGCTCCATGAGTTAAACGCTTCAGAGGTTTTAAAATTGCTAAAATTAACAATCCAAAAACTGTACAAAATATAGCAATTCCAGTAAACACTTGGAATTCTCCTGCCCCTTCTGAAAGTTCACCTACAAAACCAGCTACTTTATTTCCTAAACCTGTTGCTGCGAAATAAGCTCCCATCATGAATGAGGCGTACTTAATTGGCGCTAATTTAGTAATAAACGACAGAGCTACTGGCGAGGCACATAATTCTCCAATTGTATGAAATAAATATGCTAACACCAACCATATCATTGCTGATTTTTCTACTATTTTATCTCCATCCATAACCACTTCCATACTAGCTTTACTCATAAAGAAAAAACCAAATGCCATGATAATAACACCGATGGCCATTTTAAATAACGAAGAAGATTCTTTTCCTTTTTTACCCCACTTATACCAAAAATTAGCTACTAGAGTTCCTAGTGTAATGATGAAAAATGCATTTATTGATTGAAAAACAGCCGCAGGAACTTCATTTCCTATAAGTGGTAATGAAAAAGAAAGTGCTCTATCTGTTTTTTGTTCTGTATACAAACTCATTAAACCTCCTGCTTGCTCAAACGCTCCCCAGAAAACAATGATAATTAAGAAAGATAAAAACATAACTAACATCCTGTCTTTCTCTACTGCAGTAAGAGGTTTTTTCATTAAATCTTTATCTGGAGAATCTTGTTTTCCTAAAAAATCACCTACGCCTTCTAAGTATTTTAAACCAAACATGTATACCACCTGACCTAAAGCCATTCCTATACCTGCTAATCCAAAACCATAATGCCATCCCCATTTAGCAGCTACTGCCCCTACAATTAAAGCACCTAAAAAAGCGCCAAGGTTAATTCCTATATAAAAAATATAAAACCCTTTATCTCTTCTATCATCTCCTTTTTTATAAAGTCCTCCAACCATTGTTGAAATGTTCGGCTTTAAAAAACCTACACCAATTACAATTAGTATCAATCCAGTAAAGAATGCCCATTGAGCATCAATTGCCAAAATACCGTGTCCTATACATAGTAACAATCCACCAAGCATAACGGCTTTTTTCTGGCCAATAAATTTATCAGCAATCCAACCTCCAGGAATAGACATTAAATAAACAAACATAGTATAGGTTCCGTAGAATGATAACGTTTCTGCATTAGACCAACCATAGCCTGATTGTGGATTTTCTAAAAGAACGGGTGCTGCTAAAAAAAGTGTTAGAATAGCTCTCATACCATAGTATGAAAAACGCTCCCACATTTCTACGAAGAATAATACATAAAGTCCCTTGGGGTGCCCCAAAAACTCACTTTGGTTTGTTTGTTTAACTGTACTCATAGTTGTTGAATTTTATAAGTTGTTTTTAATAAAGTTAGTCATTTTGGTATACAAGTGTAAACGAGTGTTTCCTCCATAAATACCGTGATTCTTATCTGGATACATTCCCCATTCAAATTGCTTATTTGCTTGAATTAACGCTTCTGCCATTCTATAAGCATTTTGTACATGTACATTGTCATCACCTGTACCATGAATTAACAAATACTTTCCTTTTAATAATTCTGGATAATTTAAAGGAGAATTGTCATCATACCCTGCTGGGTTTTCTTCTGGTGTACGCATGTAACGCTCTGTATAAATAGAATCATAAAAACGCCATGTAGTAACTGGTGCTACTGCAATTGCTGCAGCAAAAACATCATTTCCTTTTAATAAACAGTTGGTACTCATATGTCCTCCAAAAGACCATCCCCAAATACCTATTCTATTCGCATCTACATATGGTAATTTTGCTAACTCTTTAGCTACAGAAATTTGATCTTCCGTTTCATACTTTACCAAATTCATGTAAGTAACTTTCTTAAAATCACGACCTTTAAAACCTGTTCCTCTACCATCTACACAAACAACTATATAACCATTTTGCGCTAACATTTGGTGCCAGTAGTCATTTGAACCATTCCAACTATTTTTTACATTTTGAGAACCTGGTCCTGAATATTGATACATTAAAACTGGGTACTTTTTATTAGCATCAAAGTTTGCAGGCTTCATAGTGTACATATTTAAGTCGTTTCCGTTTACATTAATTGTAGAAAACTCTTTTTTACTTAAATTATATCCTGCAATAGTTTCTTTTAAGTCTGCATTATCTTTTATAGTCTTTAACACCTTCCCTTCATCATTTCTTAACGTGTACACCGGTGGTGTATTTACATCAGAAAAAGTATTGATAAAATAGTGCATATTTTTACTAAAAGCAGCATTATTTGTTCCTGTAGGATTACTCAATAACTTTTTGTTTTTACCATCTAAAGAAATACTATATACTCCTCTATTAATAGAACCATTTTCTACTGATTGATAGTAAATAGTTTTCTTGTCAGCATTGTATCCGTAGTAAGAAGTAACTTCCCAATTTCCTTTCGTTACCTGATTTAATAACTTACCGTCCTTATCATAGTGATAAATATGGTTGTACCCATCTTTTTCACTTGTCCAAATAAAACTATTATCGTCTAAGAAAGTTAAATCATCAGTAATATCTACATACGCCTTATCTTTTTCGTTTAAAACGATAGCACTATTAAAAGTAGTCGCATCAACAAAATACATTTTTAAATCATTTTGATGACGGTTTAATGTTCTAACGGCTAAAATATTTGGATTGTTTGTCCAGTTAATTCTTGGAATGTATTCATAATCTCCAACTCTAACTTCAGCCGTTTTATTCGTTTCTAATGAAAATATACGCAAAGCTACTTTTGCATTTTCTTCGCCAGCCTTTGGATATTTGAACACATGCTGTGTTGGGTATTTTTCTTTTCCATATACGTCCATTGAAAAAGTTTTAACCTTACTTTCATCAAAACGTAAATAGGCTAAGTTTTTGCTATCTTTACTCCATTCAAATGCTTTTACGAAACCAAATTCCTCTTCATAAACCCAATCAGTAATACCGTTAATGATTTCATTCTTTTTACCGCTATTGGTAATTTGAATTACCACATTGGCATCTGAATAATCTTTAATAAATAAATTATTGTCTTTAGCGTATGCTATTTTTTTACTATCTGGAGAAAAAGTTGGCTCTTGAATATCTGTACCAATTAAGTCTAACGATTTTTTTGCTATGTCATACACATAATACGTACCTAAATATGAATGACGGAAAATTTGTTTGAAGTTCGTTCCTAAAATTAATTTGGTTTCATCATTATTAAAGCTATATGATTGAAAATATTTCAATCCTGCTAAATCTTTACTATCAACTATTGTTGCAACTTTTTCTAGAGTTTCATAACTGTACTTATCTACAGTAGAACTTCCATTCTCATAATTTAATAGCGAATAAAAATCTCCATTCATAGAATTTAAAGAGTTCATATAATCGGCTCTAAACGTGCCTTTTCGCCATATATCCTCTAAAGAAATATCTTTTTTTTGTGCTTGTACTAGCGAAGATATCCCTATAAACAATAATAATAATTTCTTCATGTTAAGTTGTTGTTTATCTAAAAAGTTTGCCAAGTTTACGGAAAAATAGCCAAAAATCCCCTCAAAAAAATCATAAAAACCAAATAACATAACCATTTTAACAGGATTCACGTATCTTTGAACCATCAAAAATGAATTGAGAATGTCTAAAACGATCTCTGGTTTTTCTAAACTTACCAAAGAAGAAAAAATAGACTGGTTGGCAAAAACTTACTTTAATAATCAACCAGAAATTATACAAACTATTACACAATATTGGAATGTAGATGGCAAGCTACAACAGCTGCACGATGATTTTATTGAAAATACCATTTCTAACTTTTACATGCCTTACGGTATTGCTCCTAATTTTATTATTAACGGACGCAGTTATGTAATACCAATGGTAGTTGAAGAAAGTTCTGTAGTTGCTGCTGCTTCTTTAGTTGCCAAGTTTTGGAGTACTCGTGGTGGATTTAAAACAGAAGTAATCTCTACCAACAAAATTGGCCAAGTACATTTTATGTATGCTGGCGACAAAAAAGAGTTAGAGACCTATTTTAATCAACAAAAGACAGAATTATACGCAGCTACCGCATCTATTACCAAAAACATGGAAAAACGCGGCGGTGGAATTTTAGATATTCAATTAGTTGATAAAACAAATAAGCTTGCAAACTACTATCAATTACATGTTACGTTTGAAACAAAAGATAGTATGGGGGCTAACTTTATTAATTCTTGTTTAGAAGCTATTGCAAAGACTTTTAGAAAAGACGATATTGAAATAGTTATGAGTATTCTTTCTAACTACGTTCCTGAATGTTTAGTTAGAGCGGAAGTAAGCTGTAGAGTTGAGGAACTAGGTGGTAAAGACCCTGAAAAGTTTGCTCAAAAATTTGAACAAGCTGTTAAAATCGCAGAGATAGAGCCATATCGTGCAGTAACCCATAATAAAGGAATTATGAACGGAATTGATGCTGTTGTATTAGCTACTGGAAATGATTTTAGAGCCATTGAAGCTGGTGCACATGCGTATGCATCTAAAGACGGACAGTATAAAAGCCTAACACACTGTGAGGTAAAAAACGGTATTTTTAGGTTTTGGATTGAAATCCCTTTAGCATTAGGAACTGTGGGTGGATTAACAGCATTACACCCAATGGCAAAACTATCGTTAGACATGATGCAAAAACCAAGCGCACGCACCTTAATGCAAATTATTGCTGCTGCTGGTTTAGCTCAAAATTTCGCAGCTTTACGTGCCTTAACAACCAAAGGAATTCAACATGGACACATGAAAATGCACTTGATGAACATCTTAAATCAACACAAAGCTACTAATGAAGAAAAGGAAGCTGTGGTAGCTTATTTTGAAGACAGAACTGCCTCACATAGTGCTGTGGTAGAAAAATTAAACGAGTTACGTAAACCCAAAGTACAATGGGTCAATTTTTTAAATAAGGAGGAAGTACGTAGTACACTTGCTAATTTAAAGACTGATGCAAAACCTTTATTTGGAAAAATGAATGGACAGCAAATGGTAGAGCACCTAAGTGCAGTAACTCAAATAGCGAATGGAAACTGGAAGGTTGACTCCTATGTTTCTGATGAGAAATCAGCTAGAAGAAAACCATTTTTAAATTCTGATAGTGAATTACAAATCGGATTTAAAGCTCCATTTTTATCGGAAGACCCAACTCCGTTAAAGTTTAACTCTATGGAAGAAGCTATTACCGATTTGATTGAACAAGTACAGCACTTCGAAACTGTTTTTAATGAAGACCCAAGCCGAAAAGTAGTACATCCATTTTTTGGAGAGTTGGATTATGAGTATTGGAAAAAATTCCAAGTAAAACATTTTACACATCATTTTAAACAATTTGGATTGTGACTTCGACTACGCTCAGTCACCAATTAATTCGACTACGCTCAGTCACCAATTAATTCGACTACGCTCAGTCACCAGTTAACATCAAAATTATTAAATGCCTAAAGGTTTTGTTTACATACTAGAATGCTCAGACGGAAGTTTCTATACCGGTAGTACTATTAATCTAGAAAAAAGACTTAGCGAACACCAAAATGGTGTAGGTGCTCGCCACACTCAAAAAAGATTACCTATCAGCTTAGTTTATGTTGAAGAATTCCAACAAATACATCAAGCTTTTTATAGAGAAAAGCAAATTCAAGGTTGGTCTAGAGCTAAAAAGATAGCTTTAATCGATAATAATTATGAAATACTACCTAAGCTTTCCGAATGTCAAAACGAAAGTCATTATAGAATTCAAAAAAGAAGAGGTTTAGTTTAAACATGAAAGAAGATACAAACCAATGGGTAGCTGAACGTAGTCGAAGCTACTCTAACGGAAAATTATTACTGACTGGAGAATATGTTGTTTTGGATGGTGCAACCTCATTAGCGGTTCCTACTAAGTTTGGACAAGATTTAATTGTTAAACCAATTAAAGATTCACAACTTATCTGGGGAAGTTTTACACATACTGGAGAGTGCTGGTTTGAAGCTTCATTTGATTTACCAAAACTACGATTGACCTCAGCAACATTTAATTCTGATAAAGAAGGAAGTGCTGAATTTATTGCTGAAACACTACGTGATATTTTACTAGAAGCGAAACGTTTGAATCCAGAATTTCTAACTACTGAACATGGTTTTATTGTAAAAACCAATTTAACTTTTCCACAAAACTGGGGATTAGGAAGTTCTTCAACTTTAATTAACAATATTGCTACTTGGGCAAATGTAAATCCGTTTACCTTACTTTGGAATGCTTTTTCTGGAAGTGGCTACGATATCGCTTGTGCAAAACATAACACTCCGATTCTATATCGATTAATGATGACTGAGCGTAATCGAAGTCAACAACCTCATATTGAAGAAGTAAATTTCAATCCAAGTTTTTCTGAGGAATTGTTTTTTGTGCATTTGAATCAAAAACAAAATAGCCGAGAAGGAATTGCGCATTATAAAAAACACAAAGAAGAAGCCAAAGTCTTAATTCCTGAAATTGACAATTTAACTCAAGAATTTTTAAAAGCCAACACTTCTAAAAATTTAGAAAAAATCATTATTGAGCATGAACGAATCATTAGTTCAATTATAAAACAAGACGCTGTAAAACAAAGATTATTTCCCGACTATTTTGGTGAAATAAAAAGCTTAGGCGCTTGGGGTGGTGATTTTATTTTAGCTACAGGAAATGAAGACACAATAAGTTATTTTAAACAAAAAGGATTCGACACTGTTCTTTCGTATAAAGAAATGATTTTATAAAATTAAGCCTGTCACATCGAGTAAATTTATTGAAGAATGAAATAAATTTGTATCGAGATGATTTAAAAAGGTTCTCGATATAATTTCTACTGAAAATTACTCGAACTGATATAAAAAAGATGAAAAAAGTTATTATTATTGGTGGTGGAGCTGCAGGTTATTTTACTGCAATTAATGCAAAAGAACTCAATCCAGAATTGGACATTACTATTCTTGAGAAAGGAAAAGAGGTTTTACAAAAAGTAAAAATTTCTGGTGGAGGTCGTTGCAATGTTACGCATGCTTGTTTTGAACCTAAAGAACTAACAAAATTCTACCCAAGAGGCGAAAAAGAATTATTAGGCCCTTTTCATAAATTCATGACGGGCGATACTTTTGAGTGGTTTGAAAATCGCGGAGTTCCTTTAAAAATAGAAGAAGATAATCGAGTATTTCCAGAAGCGAACACCTCACAAGCAATTATAGATTGTTTCCAAAACGCTGTTGATAACCTCGGAATTAGCGTGTTAAAAAACCATGGTGTGAATTCTGTTTATCAACAAAATGACAAATGGATTATCAACACAAAAAATCAAGATTTTGAAGCTGATTTCGTAGTGGTTGCTGCAGGAAGCAGTAAAAAAGTATGGGATTTATGTAAAACACTAGACCATACGATTATTGAACCCGTTCCTTCTTTATTTACTTTCAACATAAAAGACAAACGAATTATTGATTTAGGCGGAATATCAGTTCCAAATGCAGAAGTTACACTTGTTGGAACTAATTTAGAAAACTCTGGTCCTTTATTAATTACGCACTGGGGGTTAAGTGGACCTGCTATTTTAAAATTATCTGCTTTTGGAGCCAGAATATTAGCAGACAAAAATTATCAATACAACGTACTGGTAAATTGGTTAGGACAAGATACCGATTCGGTTTTTTCGGCATTACAAGAGTTAAAAAAATCGCAAGCTAAAAAACAAGTTAGTTTAAAATCTCCTTTTAGCGATATTCCTCGTCGATTATGGGAGCGTTTGGTTGTAGCTTCAGAAATAAAAAACAATCAGAATTGGGCTGATGTAAGTAATAAACAGCTTCAAAACTTAACTGACCAATTGACAAAAGGATTATTCAATGCAAATGGCCGTACTACTTTTAAAGAGGAGTTTGTTACTGCTGGTGGTGTAGATTTGAAAGAAATTAACTTTAAACGTTTTGAAAGTAAAAAATACAAAGACTTGTTTTTTGTAGGCGAAGTATTAAATATTGATGCCGTTACTGGTGGCTTCAACTTTCAAAATGCTTGGACGGGTGGTTTTATTTGTGCAAATGCGATTGCTGAATAAATAAAAATCATTTCGAACAAAGTATTCTTAAGCCTTTGTTCGAAATGATCTTATTTTTTAGTCTTCGTCTTCTCCTTCTTCTTCGTAACAGTTAAAAAGAATAGAATACCCATACTCTACTGCTTCTTCATACAGTTCTTTTTGCTCATCTTCTTCAACATCATCTACCGTGTCTAATGTAAAGTATTCATCTTCTATTTCTATTACTTTCCAGTCTTCATTTTTGATGTAAAACTTTGCTAATCGCATAGCTCCTTCAATATCTTTATAATCGATATACAAGCTTACGTAAGCTCCGATAACTTCATCGTAATGTTCAGAAGATTTTTTTGGTTTTGCTAAGGCATTAATTAAAAACATAGATCTATTTTTTGTGTTATATTATGCTAATTCTCCTCTGTGAGGTTTTAATGCATCTCTAAAGGTTTTCATGTATTCTTCATCAACCACCATAAAAGCAATAGTGTGCATTTCGTTTAAAGATACAAAATTTACTTCATGATACGGCAAACTATCAATCTGAGCAAATTCTTTTAGATGGACACAGTGATGCTTTGCTGTTTCAAGACCATCTGGTCCTTTAAAATCCCAAATCAGTTTAATTTTTCTCATAAAACAAAAATACCCATTTCTAAAATAGAAACGGGTATTTTATAGCTAGATTGACTGTTTTACTTTTGCGCTACACTCCAAGTATAATTAATCTTTCTTTTTAAATATTCTTTTAAAGGTTCCAACCCTATTTCTTTTCTCCTTTCATCTACATATTCAGGATTTTCTATAGGAAACGGTTCTAATTTCCGTTTATCATTATAATGAAACTGCATTCCAAACAACTGTTTTTTCCCTGTATTCACCAAAATTCTATCTTGAATTTTTGCATACTCTAAACAACTTCCTTCTTTATTTATACAAGCTTTTTTTATTTGAGGAAGATACTTAACTCTAACAGCTTCATCTTGATGATGATTTATAATTAGAAGTGGGCTATCAGCAGCTAACTTCCCTACAGAACTATATGTTGGCCAACCATTTTCTAAAATTAGTTTTTCCATTTTATTAAAGTTTCCATTCCCAATCTCTTTTTTCATTTGAGCTATAGGATAATACCAATGAGGTGCTTTACCTTTTCTCATAAAGTATTGCTTGGCCATATCTAACTGATAATCTAAAGCCTGATCTTTCATTATCAATCTTAATAATTTCAGTACATACTTTGGTTTTTGCACATTCCCATTTTGTTTTTGGTATTTCTCTAATTGTTGTTTTTCTATTACCCTCCACCTTTCATCTGAAGTAAGAGCATATAAATCATTATCTGCCAAAGCCCATAAAGAATTGTCTTTATTTAACGCTACATTCAAATAATGAAAAGCACTATCTTTTTTATACTGAATAGCATATGCACAAGCTAGATTATATGTATTATCTTGATTTTTTGGATTCTTTTGATATATCTCTTTATAAGCTTTAATTGCCTCATCTAACCTTCCTTCGCTCCTTAACCTATCTCCTTTATTTTTTTGTTGACCAAACAAGCTATATGAAAGCATTATAAAAAATACTACAATTTTTTTCATAATCATTATTTCTTTGCTTCTGATGAAAGATAGGTTTGTAATATTTGAATAGCTGTTGGAGTTGTAGGTACATTAGTTGCATTGAATGTAAAAGCTATTGATATTTTTTGCACAGGTAGATAGAGTGCTAAAGATTGGAATCCATCAATCCCCCCATCATGTCCATAAATAATCATACCTTGAAAGTTTACTACAGATATTCCTAACCCCCATTCATTCTCTGGTGTTGTCATTTTTTTTATCATCTCATTTGAAATAATTTGTCCCATAAACAAAGCATTAAAGAATTCATTTACTTCTTGAGCGGTAGAAGCTATCCCTCCAGCTCCCATAGTTGACTTTAAGTTTGTCTCCTGATAAATTGGAGTCCAAACATTTTTATTTGAATAATAAGAAAAAGCTTCGTTTTTATTCGGGTTCAATTCGGTACCGAAAGAGGTTCTCTCTAAATTAAGGGGCTCAAAAATTCTTTCCTTCAATACTCTTGCAAACGGTTTCTTTTCTATATCCTCTACGATATAAGACAGTAGTATAAAGTTAGAGTTTGAATACGTTGTTTGTGTTCCTACTTCAAATACCAATCCTCCTTTTACAATTTTACCTATCATCTCTTTTCTATTTCTTGGTTTGCGAATCCAAGTATCAAAACCTTCTTCATCGGTAATGTTAAATAGTCCACTTTGATGACTTAACAAATGTTTTATCGTTATCTCATTTGAATTAGGAATTTCTGAAAAATATGCACTTAACGGTGTACTTAATTGCAATTTCTTTTCTTCAATAAGTTTTAGTGCCATACTAGCTGTAAAAACTTTTGATATAGATCCTATTCTATATATAGTATTTTCATCTGCCATTTTATTTAAAGCTAAGTTTGCTTTACCAAATGACTTATTATATACCTCGGCTCCGTTTTTAAAAACAGAAACCGTACCCATTGCCTTATGCTCTGCTTCAAAAGAATGTAAAAGTTGATCTAAATTTACTTGTTGTCCATAAGTAATAACTGGGCATACCAATCCTATAAGAACAATTAGTTGTTTCTTCATTTTTTTTAATTTAATAAGTTATTTGATTTTTTTAAGCTTCTTTTTTCTTGAGTGTTAACCCAATTATACCTAATCTAGCGATTAAAAAAACTAACATTCCAAAAGATGGGGCTAACAAACCTATTTTTAATCCTGCAGCTAAAACAGGAGTTGCTATATCTCCTTGCATTGAACTAATATTATCAAAAGCACTAATTAACCCAAAAAATAGCCCTAAAAACCCATAAACTAAAGCAAACAAACTTACATGTTTAAGCAAGCTCATTGTTTTCCCAGTACTATCACCCTTCAGGAATAACTTTAATAGTAATGCAACACAAAGTAATAGCATTAATAATATTGGATACATAAACATTGATCCGCCTTCATTCAAAAGGTTTGAGAATAAGAATTTCATAATTTTAATTTTTTAAGTTATTTACAACACAAACCTATGCTTATAGCTCTTTTGAGTTTTATAATATCGATAGCATTCCTTTTTCATCCCTTAAACTACACATTATCGTCCTTTTTCAACCAAATAACAGAAAACCGTTATTCGTCTACAATTTCAGGGATTTTACCGCAAAAACCTATCTCTTTCTTCAAAAAATATGATATTGCAACTTAATGAAAAGATTTACATCAATAGCTAAGCGCTTTATATTCTTCTTATTCAATATTATATTTTGGGTAGGTGTTTATTTCTTTTACACATACTTCTTAGGCTATGGAAGCTCTAACACCGCTTATGTAGATGCTTTTTCTGCATACTTAATGCCTGTAACTATATTCTTAAGTTATTTCATTATTTTATATTTAATTCCTAACTACCTGCTTAAGAAAAAGTATTTTCTTTTTATCATATACAGTTGCTACACTTTTATCATATCATTTACAGCTATTCTGCTCTCTATTTTCTTTGGCTTAGTATTTTCTTCTTTTTTAGGAGGAAGCAACGCGAAGACCTTAACGAAATCTTTACCATTAGTTATAATTGGGGTTTACTTTATTGTTATAGTAGCCACCTCTTTAAGCTTAATTATTTACAATTACCTATCTAACATAAAAAACGAAAACTTAAAAAATAAGTTCTTACAAACCCAACTACAACTAAAAGAACAAGAACTAAAGTTTTTAAAAATGCAAATCCACCCACATTTTTTATTCAACACATTAAATACCTTATACGGATTTGCTTTAAAAAAATCGGAAGAAGCTCCTGATATGATTTTAAAGCTCTCTAATTTGTTAGACTATATTTTATACCAAGTGGACAAACCCTCTGTGCTTTTAAAGAATGAGATTCAGCATATAGATGATTATATTTCATTAGAAAAAATACGTTTTCAAGAAAGTTTGTACGTTAACTTTACTAAAACCCTATACGATGAGACTATTCAAATTCCCCCTATGTTATTATTACCTTTTGTCGAGAACGCTTTTAAACACGGAGTACAAACTGATGGGGTATTAAATGTTGATATCAATTTAAAAACAACTGAAGACATTTTATTGTTTCATATTAAAAACACCTCTATAGACAACAAGGTAAATAAAAATGGAATTGGCTTAGAAAATATTCAAAAGAGATTGGAAATGCTTTACGGTAACCTATCAAAACTTTCTATTTCTTCTATAAAAAATCAATTTATTGTCGAATTAAAAATCCCGCTAAAAAATGGCTATTAAAATAACTTGTGTCATTGTTGATGATGAACCGATTGCTAGAGAAATTCTCGAGTCATTTATAAAGAAAACTCCTAACCTAGAGCTAATTTCAAGTTGTAAAAATGCAGTAGAGGCATTACAAATTGCGCAAACAAAACACATCGATTTATTTTTTTTAGATATTAATATGCCTGAAATTAACGGATTGAGCTTAGCTAAAATTATCAATAACAAATCACAGATAATTTTCACTACTGCTTACAGAGATTACGCTGTTGAAGGTTTCAATTTAAATGTAATAGACTATTTATTAAAGCCTATTGCTTTGAATCGCTTTTTACAAGCTATTCAAAAAGTTTCGAATCCTACTAATGCTAGTCTAAAAACTTCTCAGAAAGAAGAAAACAATAAGGATTTTATGTTTGTGAGAGCTGACAGAAAAATGGTTAAAATCAACTTTAACGACATTTTATATATCGAGAGTTTAGGAGATTATGTTAAAGTTTTCACCAATAACAACACTGTAATAACTAGGGAAACCATTAGTAATTTTGAAGCAACATTACCAAGTGATTGTTTTATAAGAATTCATCGTTCATGCATCGTTTCAATATCTAAAATTTCTTCATACACCAACGAATATATTGAAATTGGTAAAAAGGCCGTTTCAATAAGCAGAAGCTATAAAGAAGCTGTTTTACAAAAATTAGCACAAGTGTAAGCGAAATTCTATCTTTACAGCAAAATTTTACACGTTGAATACATCAGATTTTATATTCCAATTTCAAGATAAAAAAGTAGATAACTTAACAGTTACATGGCAAACACCTAGTAATATAGCTTTGGTAAAATACTGGGGGAAAAGTGAACCACAAATTCCTAAAAATGCCTCAATAAGTTTTACATTAAACAATTGCCATACCACTACAAAAATTGAATTCACAAAGACACAGCCTAAAAATCAAGCAGAATTCGAGTTGTACTTTGAAGGAAAAAAGAAAGATGATTTTAAACCTAAAATAGCCAAGTTCTTTGAAAGAGTTCAAAAATACTGCGCTTATATTTTAGAATATAACATGGTTATTTCATCAGAAAACTCATTTCCTCATAGTAGCGGTATCGCTTCTTCTGCAAGCGGAATGAGTGCTATTGCCATGTGTTTAATGAGTTTAGAAAAAGAATTAAATCCAAACTTAACTAATGAATACATTAACCAAAAAGCTTCCTTTTTAGCTCGTTTAGGGTCTGGAAGTGCTAGTAGAAGTATCGAAGGTCCATTGGTAGTTTGGGGAAATCACCTTGAGATCGAAGGAAGTTCAGATTTATTTGGTGTAAAATTCCCTTATACGGTTCATCCTATTTTTGAAAATTATCAAGACGCTATTTTATTAGTTGACAAAGGAGAAAAACAAGTTTCGAGTACGGTTGGACATAATTTAATGCACCATCATCCGTATGCAGAAAATCGTTTTACGCAAGCGAATGAAAACTTAGAAAAAATATCAAAAATTCTTCAAGATGGAGACATTAAGAAATTCATTAACCTCGTTGAAAGTGAAGCATTAACACTCCACGCAATGATGTTAACTAGTAATCCGTATTTTATTTTAATGAAACCAAACACGCTAGAAATTATTAATAAAATATGGGAATACAGACAAGAGAACGATAGCAACGTTTGTTTTACACTAGATGCTGGGGCCAATGTACATGTATTATACCCTCACTCAGAAAAGTCTGAAATTGAAGCATTTATTAAGAATGTTTTGGCTGCATACTGCCAAAAAAATCATTATATTTGTGATAGTGTGGGTTTTGGCGCGAGACCTATTTTAACCTAAATTCCCAACTATTATGAGAACTTCAACATTAATAATTGCCCTTTTTATTGGTTTTATAACCAATTCTGTTACTGCACAAGACACAATTTGGTTCGATAAAAATTGGCATGAAACAACAAAAGGAGAACATGAGTTTTACAGACCAACTCCTAAAAGAATGAATAACGGTTTTTGGATTGTAGATTATTACAAAAACGGACAGATTCAAATGGAAGGTTTTAGCACAGTGAATATACCTAACGAAGAAGTATTTGACGGTTTAGTACTATATTACCATGCAAACGGAAAGCCTTTTCACAGGGCTAATTACAAAAAGGGAAAACTTCACGGAATTCGAAAGGTATATTATGAATCTGGTGAGTTAAAAGAGGAAGGAAAGTACGAAGAAGGTGAAAGAGAAGGTATATGGAAAACTTTTTATAAAAATGGTAAAATAGAAACGAAAGGTAAATACCGCGATAATGAAAAAGTGGGCGTTTGGAAAACTTTTTACAAAAACGTGTACTAGTTTGTAAACTAGTAGTTTTACTTGTATGTTTGCATCGTAATTAAAACACCTATGAAAGGACCCTTATTTTACGCAAAAATATTACTCTTCGGAGAGTACGGAATTATCAAAGACTCTAAAGGATTAGCCATTCCTTTTAGTTCGTATAAAGGAGCATTAAAGTCTGCAAAAAATATAACTGGAGAAGCTAAAAAATCAAATCAAAGCTTAGCTAAGTTTTACACTTATTTAGCAAATTTAAACTCTGAACTCGTTTCTTTTGATTTAGCTTCTTTGAAAAGTGATATTGATAACGGGATGTATTTCGACTCTTCAATACCTCAAGGGTATGGAGTTGGAAGTTCTGGTGCTTTAGTAGCTTCTATTTACGATAAGTACGCTAATGATAAAATTACAATTTTAGAAAACCTAACGAGAGACAAGCTTCTAACCTTAAAACAAATTTTTTCATTGATGGAATCTTTTTTCCACGGGAAAAGTTCTGGGTTAGATCCTTTAAACTCGTATTTAAGTTTACCAATCTTAATCAATTCAAAAGAACATATTGAACCAGCAGGAATCCCTTCTCAAAAAGAAGGAAAAGGAGCTGTTTTCTTATTAGATTCTGAGCAAATTGGTGAAACTGAACCTATGGTTAACATCTTTATGAACAAGATGAAAAACGAAGGTTTTAGAAAAATGATTAGTGAAGAGTTTGCAACCCATACAGATGCATGTATTGAAGACTTTTTACAAGGAAATGTTAAATCGTTGTTTGGGAACGTAAAAAAACTATCAAAGGTAGTTTTAGCCAACTTTAAACCTATGATTCCTACTGCTTTTCACAAAGTATGGGAAAAAGGTATACAAACCAACGATTACTATTTAAAGCTTTGTGGTTCTGGCGGTGGAGGTTACATCTTAGGGTTTACTGAAGATTATGAAAAAGCAAAAAACAGTTTAAAAGATTATAAATTAGAATTAGTGTATCGCTTTTAAAATGCTACTATGAGTACATTTAAAAACAATACTTTTTTCTTAAAAATATTTAGCCTTTTATCTGTCATAAGAGGTTATAACATTCTAGTACTAATAGCAGCACAATATTTGGCTGCTATTTTTATTTTCTCTGATGCAAAATCAGTGAAACCTGTAGTTTTTGATTGGCATTTACTCTATTTAGTTATTGCTACCGTTTGTGTAGTAGCTTCTGGATACATCATCAATAATTTTTACGATAAAAAAGCCGATATTATTAATAGGCCTATAAAAACTGGCTTAGATTCTTACGTAAAACAGGAAACAAAACTAACCTTATATTTTACATTAAATTTTATTGGTTTTTTCTTCGGATGGCTAGTATCATGGCGAGCAGCATTGTTTTTCTCTGTATATATTTTTGGTATTTGGTTTTACTCACATAAATTAAAAAAATATCCGTTTATAGGATTGATAAGCGCTACAGTATTAACTATACTTCCATTTTTTGTAATATTTGTTCACTATAAAAACTTTTCAAAAGTAATATTTGTTCATGCAATCTTTCTTTTTTTGGTTATCATGATTCGAGAACTCATGAAAGATTTAGAAAATATCAAAGGAGCTATCGCTAATAACTACAATACTTTTCCTGTTAAATATGGAGAGTACAATACCAAAAAGCTAATTATTTTATTAATGGTATTAACCTTAGTACCTATTGGAGTTTTATTTAACTACCCTGCTATTGAGTACATGAAATACTATTTTTACCTAGCTGCTGCTACTTTAATTTTTGTTGGTTTTTACACCTGGAAATCAACAAAAAACAACCAATATCGATTGGCTCATAATACTTTAAAAGTATTGTTATTAATTGGTGTTTTTAGCTTATTATTTATCGACAAGTCTTTAATTGTTGATAAAGTCGTAGAGGTTTTAGATTAAAAACCAAATAATTACCGTAAATTTGCAGCCTTTTAAAATTTAATTATGAATTCAAAAAACTCGTCGAGAGGACGACAAGCTGGACGCAACAGCAATCCTCAAGGAAAAAATCAATTCAAAAAAGATTTCAGAAAACCAAAAAGCAATAAACCTGCTCAGAAAAAAACTGAGGATACAGGAATTCGTTTGAACAAATTCATCTCTAATTCTGGAATTTGCTCTCGTAGAGAAGCAGACACTTACATTGAACATGGAAGTGTTTCTGTAAACGGAAAATTGGTTACAGAAATGGGGTATAAAGTACAACCTACTGATGAAGTTCGTTTTGATGGAACTCTAATCTCAATGGAGCAAAAGCGTTACGTTTTATTAAACAAACCTAAAAACTATATTACTACTATGGAAGATGACCGTGGTCGTAAAACGGTCATGGAATTAGTGGGAAATGCCACTAGAGAACGTATTTACCCTGTTGGGAGGTTAGATAGAAACACTACTGGTTTATTATTATTTACGAACGACGGCGAATTAGCAAAAAAACTAACACATCCTAAACACAACGTTCGTAAACTATACCATGCTTCTTTAGATAAGAAATTAACTGTGGCTGATTTAGAAAAATTACGTGGTGATGTAATTATTGAAGGAAGAAAAGTATTTATTGATGCTGTTTCTTATGTAGAGGGAGAAAAGAAAACTGAAGTTGGTATTGAAATTCACTCTGGTAGAAACCGTATAGTTCGTAAAATATTTGAACATTATGGATACCATGTAAAAAAATTAGATCGTGTTATTTTTGCAGGATTGACCAAAAAGAATTTACCTCGTGGTAGATGGCGTGAATTGACACAACAAGAAATTAACACATTACATATGTTATAACATAAAAATCCCGAGTATAAACTCGGGATTTTTTTATTATTTCTTTGCCTTTTTATGATTTTCCTGCACTTCTTCATCACGATATTTACAACATTCATGTAAATGATCATAGGCTTCTTTAGGTGCTTTAAAATCTTTCGTATCGTGCCCTATACTTGCAATCGTTTTTTTAATGGCTTCTGTATTGGTCTTACGTTCATCAATAATTAAACTTAGTTGATGAGTAGTTACATCCCACTTTGCAAACTTTACTCCTTTTGTTTTTAACGCAGCTTTTTCAATACGTTTTTTACACATCATGCAAACACCATCTACCTCAAAAGATACTTTTGCATTCTTATCCTGAGCAAATACTGATGTACTTAATAGTAAAACTGCTACTAATAAAAATATATTTTTCATGTCTTCTTTATTTTTTATTTTATTAATTAATCTATTTTAAATCGTAATCCTACATAGAAGTTACTCCCAAAAACTGGTGCGTATATAATTGTAGTATCAAAGTTTGCTCCAAACGGATTGTCACTTCCTAAGATAGGATTCTTTTGTTTGTAATTTGTAATGTTTTCAGCCCCAGCATACACTTCAAACTTTTTTGAAAACACTTTTGTTATTTGTGTGTTTAACAAGCTATAGCTATCCGAATACCTCGGCAACTGGTTATTTGTATTGGGTAAGCGTTGTTCTCCTATCCAATTATAAGTTACATCAAACTTCCAACTAGCATCGTTATCTTCTGTTTTAGTTTCATAGGATGCATTCGCAAAAAAACGATGTTTAGCTTGCAATGCTTTCGCTAAATTTACAGATTTATAATCTGTAGCAACATCATAAAACTTATACGAGAATCGAGTATTGAAATACGGAACAATATTTTGATTAACTTCTACCTGAAAACTATTGGCTATACTTTTTCCCTCTAAATTATAAAAAGATATCTCTTGCGGATTTTCCCAATCAACGACTACCTGATTTGAAAAATTTGTTTGATAAAAATCGAATATCACATCTCCTTTCCTTCCAAATAGTTTATACCCTTGTAAAAAAGACACTCCATAATTCCAAGCCACTTCTGGATCTAATCCATAAATGTTTCCTCCTGAATTTTCAATAGTAATCCTTCTTGACGAAGCAAAAAACTGTTGATTCTCCGCAAAAATATTTGCACTTCGTTTTCCTCTTCCTACAGAAGCTCTTAACACGCCTCTTTCCCAAGGAACATAACGCATATGCAACCTAGGTGTTACAAAGGTTCCTAACAAATTATGATGATCTAACCGAAGTCCAGCAGTAACACTTAAATTATCTGCATTATCATAGGCATATTCGAAAAATGCCCCTACAGAGTTTTCTTTTCTATCAAAATTCGAATTCATTCCTGCACTCACAAACTCTTCGTAGTTATCATAGGTAAAGCTAGCACCTGTTTTAAATTTATTACGAGTATCTCCAATAATAGAGCTAAATATAAAATTGCTATAAAAGCTTTGATGCTGAATATTATAGTCTCTCAATCCAAAATACGAATCTTGTTTATGATTGCTGTAAGCTGCTTGAAATCCCATATTTTGAAATGGCATATCAGGAAACACATATCCTATTTTTAAAGATGTATCAAAACGCTTGGTTTTAATTTCACTTCCCCAGACAGTATTAGAACCTTTATCCTTTTCTGGGTTAAAATTAATCTCTCCTACTTGCTTTGAATCGTCTAAATACCTAAAGTTGATAAAACTTACCCAGCCTTTTTTAGCATCTGTATACTGCCAACGATTCATCAGATTGATTTGCTTTGCTAACGGGTTATCTAAAAAGCCGTCTTTATTCTTATCAAACTTTTCTCCTCTATAGTTTCCGTGTACATATAAACCAGTTTGCCATTTTTTACTCATTTTTTGATTAAAGTGCGTGTTCAATTCAAACCTACCTCCTACTGCTCCATAAGCATTAAGGTAAAATTTATGGTTGGTTGATGGTTTTACTAGCTCCGTATTTATTTGCCCCGAAATACTTTCAAAACCATTTACAACACTTCCTGCTCCTTTTGTTATTTGAATACTTTCAACCCAGGTTCCAGGTGTAAATGTTAATCCAAATGCTTGCGCTGCTCCTCTAATTGATGGTATATTTTCTTGGGTAATTAACAAATATGGACTTGTTAATCCTAACATTTGTAGTTGTTTTGTACCGGTTAACGCATCAGAAAAATTAACATCAATGGAGGGATTGGTTTCAAAGCTTTCAGATAGATTACAACAGGCTGCTTTTAACAATTCTTCACTATTAATAGTTACCAAATTTTGTGTTTGTAAAAATGAGCGTTGAGTTGCGCTTTTTTTTGCAGAAACTGCAACCTCATTTAACGTATTACTTTCTGTTAAATAGTGATTGACTGGTTTGGCATCGTTAACAGTTATGGTATCTGTCTTATAACCAACAAAACTTATTATTAATTTTCTATACTCTTTTTTATACGGAATACTAAACATTCCTTTTTTGTTGGTAGTAGTACCAACTTCCGTATGTAACCAATGGATATTGGCTCCGTAAACTCCTAAATTATCTTTAGACCCATTTTTATCTTTTATCACTCCTTTTAACTCTTTCTGAGCAAAAAGTGATGAAGAAATCAGCAAAGAAATACTGACAATAAAAAATCTTTTCATTATTTATTTCATCATACTATATTATACAATTCTTATTTTTTAAGTAAAAATTGTAAATCATATGATAAAGACTTCGTGAAGTACCTGTATGTCAAAAAATAACTTAGGTGGTACATATTGTTTATGTGGAATAAATTGTTCTTCCAAGTCTTGAAATAACAGACTGTTAAAAACATATGAAGTAACTGCTAACGGAGTCTTTGTAAAGCTTACTTTTTCAACAGACGTTTTTTGGATTTGTGTTTGCCCTTTTATAAGCTCTACATCGTCTTTACAGCAAGAAGGCTCTGTAGTTTTACTCTCACAGCTATCTGCTTCTACATCATTACAACTGGCTACATTTCCTACATAAGAAATCGCGACTAAAAAATCACCACAAAAATGTTTTTCTACATTAAAAGAGAATGTAGACAGTAGTACGACCAGCGCTAAAAGTACAGCTATTATTTTAGAAACAAATTTCCTCATACCTTGCAAACATACAAAATTTTAAAAAATCTATTTTTTATCACAATACATCCCCTATTTTTGTAAGCTTTATGCACTCTTTACGAATAAGATAAAAAACACTTTTATGAATTTACAAGAACTAAAAAACAATATAGACACCATAGTTGCTAATGGCTCTTCAAAAGAAGAAAAACTACAACAAATTTGCGATTATTTGGCTTCAGAAGTTTCCTATTACGATTGGGTTGGCTTTTATTTTAAAAATGGAGACAAAGAGGAGTTAAAACTAGCACAGTTTAACGGAGAGCCAACAGACCATACAATCATTCCTTTTGGAAAAGGAATTTGTGGCCAAGTAGCTGTTAGCAATGAAAACTTTGTAGTACAAGATGTTAGTGAGCAAGACAATTATATTTCATGTGGATGGAAGGTTAAATCTGAAATAGTAATTCCCATTTTTGTCAATGGAGAAAACATCGGTCAAATAGATATTGATTCTCATACGGTTAACCCATTTACTAAAAACGATGAAGACTTACTAGAGTATATTTGTAAAAAAGTAGCTAATTTTATATAATTTTCGCATAATCACTTGATTATTAAGATTTTTTTTATTTTATTTGAGGTGATTTTTTAACAACCCCATTAATCCCCTTAAATATGAGCAGTAGAGAACATCCTTCTTATGCAGCATTAGGCAATGCTAATGCTCGTTCAGAATCTCAACAATCTTTAATAGAAAAATTCACAATCTGGTTTCGTAATTTTTTAGAAACGGCAGAGTAATTTTTTCTTTAAAAATTTTGTTGTAACAAAACACCACCAAAATAGTTTTCTTTTTGGTGGTGTTTTCAATCCTAAAAATTAAAAAAATTATTGTGTAGCGCCTCCTGTTTTACTAGCTTTGCAAGCTTAACAACACAACAATAATGAACAATACAAAAACTATCAAATCAGCATTAATATCTGTTTTTCACAAAGACGGATTAGCCCCTATTGTAAACAAGCTTAACGAATTAGGTGTTACTATATACTCAACAGGAGGTACAGAAAAGTTTATCAAAGACTTAGGTATTGAGGTTGTACCAGTAGAAGATGTGACTTCTTATCCATCTATTTTAGGAGGAAGGGTAAAAACCTTACACCCTAAAGTTTTTGGAGGTATCCTAAACAGACAAGATCATGAAGGTGATGTTGCCGAAATGGAAACATACAACATTCCTCAATTAGATTTAGTAATTGTAGACCTTTATCCTTTTGAAAAAACTGTTGCTTCTGGTGCTTCTGAGCAAGATATTATTGAAAAAATTGATATCGGTGGAATCTCTCTAATCCGAGCAGCCGCTAAAAATTTTAAAGACACTGTAATTGTTTCATCAATGGAGCAATACGAGGAATTTTTAACTATTATTTCTCAAAACAACGGAAATACTTCGTTAAACGATAGAAAAAAGTTTGCCGCGAAAGCCTTTAATATTTCTTCGCATTACGATACTGCTATTTTCAACTATTTTAATGAAGATGAAGTTGTATATAAAGCCAGCGAAACTACTTCTAAAGTATTACGTTATGGAGAAAACCCTCATCAAAAAGGATTTTTCTTTGGTGATTTAGAGGCTATGTTTGACAAACTACATGGAAAAGAGTTGAGTTACAACAACTTATTAGATATTGATGCTGCTGTTAATTTAATAGCAGAATTTAAAGGTGAAGACCCAACATTTGCGATTTTAAAGCATAACAATGCATGTGGTTTTGCTCAGAGAAAAACTATTCACCAGGCCTATGTAGATGCCTTAGCTGGTGATCCTGTTTCTGCATTTGGAGGAATCTTAATTTCAAATACCAAAATAGACCAAGCTACTGCCGAAGAAATTCACAAATTGTTCTGTGAAGTGGTTATTGCTCCTGCTTATGATGCTGATGCTTTAGAAATTTTAAAAGGTAAAAAGAACAGAGTACTTTTAGTACAAAAAGAAATTGAGCTACCTAAACAAACCGTAAGAACAGCTCTAAACGGAGTCTTAGTTCAAGACAAAGACTATATCACCGATAAATTAGATGATTTAACATACCCTACTAACAATAAACCTTCAGAAAGTGAGTTAGAGGATTTGTTATTTGCATCTAAACTGTGTAAAAACACCAAGTCTAACACTATTATTTTAGTAAAAGACAAGCAACTATTAGCCGGGGGAACAGGTCAAACAAGTAGAGTTGACGCTTTAAGACAAGCGATTGAAAAAGCTACTAGCTTCAACTTTGACTTAACTGGGGCTGTTATGGCGAGTGATGCTTTTTTCCCTTTTCCTGACTGTGTAGAAATAGCAGACAAAGCAGGTATAAAAAGTGTAATTCAACCAGGGGGATCTATTAAAGACCAATTAAGCATTGATTATTGTAACGATAATGAGGTAGCAATGGTTTTTACTGGAACTAGACATTTTAAACATTAATTATACGGAGTGTAAAATACCCACAGATTTTTATTAGATTTGTGAGAATACATTAAAATTAAATATAAATAACGAAATCTTTATGGGTTTTTTCGATTTCATGACAGAAGATATTGCAGTAGATTTAGGTACTGCAAATACACTTATAATCCACAACGGTAAGGTGGTTATTGATAACCCCTCTATTGTTGCTAGAAATAGGCTTACTGGTAAAATTATTGCTACAGGCCATGAAGCTAGTAGGATGCAAGGAAAAACCCATGAAAATATCAAAACCATCCGCCCTTTAAAAGACGGTGTAATTGCTGACTTCCAAGCTTCAGAAGAAATGATTAAGGAATTTGTAAAGCAAATTCCTGCCATTAAAAAGAGGTTATTTCCACCATCTTTACGAATGGTTATTTGTATTCCTTCAGGAATTACTGAAGTTGAAAAGCGTGCAGTTATTGATTCTGGTCGCCATATGAACGCTAAAGAAATCTATTTGATTTACGAACCGATGGCAGCGGCTATTGGTGTTGGAGTTGATATTATGGAACCTAAAGGAAATATGATTATTGATATAGGTGGAGGTACTACCGAAATTGCTGTTATAGCATTAGCGGGCATTGTTTGTGATCAATCAGTAAAAGTTGCTGGAGATTTATTTACCAGTGATATTATGTATTACATGCGTACACAACACAATTTATACGTTGGAGAAACTACTGCTGAAAAAATAAAGTTACAAATAGGTTCTGCTACAGAAGATTTAGACACCCCTCCTGAAGATATGATGGTACAAGGTCGTGATTTATTAAGTGGAAAACCTAAACAAATTCAAGTTTCTTATCGTGAAATTGCAAAAGCTTTAGATAAATCAATTTTACGTATTGAAGACGCTGTAATGGAAACCCTATCTAAAACCCCTCCTGAATTGGCTGCCGATATTTACAATACAGGTATTTACTTAGCTGGTGGTGGTTCTATGCTTAGAGGCTTGGATAAACGTTTGTCTAGAAAAACAGATTTACCCGTTTATGTTGCTGAAGATCCATTACGTGCCGTTGTTAGAGGAACAGGTATCGCTCTTAAAAACTTGGAAAAATACAAAACTGTATTAATCAAATAAACTTGAATGATTATTTATGCAACAGCTTATTTATTTCTTACAGAAGTATAAGTATTTCTTATTTTTTCTATTTTTAGAAATCATCGCTGTTGCATTAATCATTAACAACCATTCTTTTCATAAAAGTAAGTTTATCAGTTCTACTAATTTTATTACAGGTGGACTATATCAAAAATCATCAAACATTTCGGAATACCTCAATTTAAAAGAAAGAAACGCTATACTGGTTGAAGAAAACCTAGCCTTGAAAAATACGTTAGAAAAAATCACCACCTATCTTGATAGCATCGCTACTAATCAGATTTTAGACACCGTAAAACTCGATCAAAATTATAGTTATATTTCTGGAAAAGTTATTAAAAACTCTTACCATAACGCTGATAATTTTATTACGATTAACAGAGGCAAAAGTCGTAACGTTTCAAAAGAGATGGGGGTTATAAATAGTAAGGGCATTATTGGTATTACAGATAATGTATCCAACAAATTTGCCAGAGTACAATCTATTTTAAATTCCAAAAGCAACATCAACGCTAAATTTAAAAACAACAATCATTACGGAACCCTAACTTGGGATGGTAAAGACTATAATATTGTCCAATTAACCGATATTCCACGTCAAGCTATTTTTAAAGAAGGAGATACTATCATAACTGGTGGAAGATCAACCATTTTTCCTAACGGAATTCCAATAGGAACTGTTATAAAAGTACCTGAAGAATTATCTGCTGTAAACAGTATAAATGTTAAGCTCTTTAATGATATGTCTAACCTAGGTCATGTTTACATTATAACAAACTTACATAAAGAAGAAATAAAAGCTGTAGAAAACAACAATGAATAAAACGCTGTACTTAATATTCTTATTCGTTTTCCTCTTGTTATTACAAGTACTGGTTCTTAACAATGTGCTATTTTTAGGATATGTAAATCCTTATATATATATCGTTTTTATTTTCTTGTACCCTATTAAAGAAAACAGGTTCCCTCTTTTGTTAGTTGCTTTCTTATTGGGCATCTGTGTAGATGCTTTTGCTAATTCTGGCGGAATTCATGCCTTTTCTACTGTATTTATGGCTTATATACGCTTATTTGTATTTAAAGCTGTTTTTAAAAAAACAACTTCAGATTATCTACTTTTTAATCTAAGACATGAATCTTTTGATAAAGTATTCAATTATACAGCAACTTTAACATTAGTTCATCACTTTATTTTATTTAGTTTGACTAACTTTAGCTTTTATAACATTTCAAATGTACTCATCAATACACTATTTTCTAGTGTTTTTACGTTACTGTTGTATTTTTTAGGAAGTTTTATATTTAGGAAAAAGCTAACATGAAACGAAGTTTCTTACTTATATTTTTAATTACACTTATTGGAATAGTTTACATTTTTCGGTTATTTCAATTACAAGTAATACGCGGTGGTGAACAAAGTCTAACAAACAGTGCTACCATAAAGATTGAATACGACTACCCCGAACGTGGTTATATTTATGATCGTAACGGAAAACTCTTAGTTGCCAATCAATTATCTTACGACGTAATGATTATTCCTAAAGAAGTAGAACCCTTAGACACTTTAGAATTCTGCTCTCTTTTAAAAATCGATAAAGAAGATTTTATAAAGCGTTATAAAAAAGCAGAAAGTTATGCTCGTTGGCTTCCTTCAGTATTTTTAAAACAATTAGCTAAAAAAGACTATGCTTTCTTACAAGAAAAACTACCAAAGTACAAAGGTTTTTACATACAAAAACGTATAATTAGAAACTATCCTGTAAAATCTGCGGCCAATGTATTAGGCTTTATTAGTGAGGTTAACGAATATGTAGCTAAGAATAGTGATTACTATGAACAAGGGGAATTAATTGGTAAGCTTGGTGTAGAAAAACAATACGAAAAAGAATTAAGAGGTGTTAAAGGAAGAAAGTACTTTAAAAGAAACAACTTAAATAAAATTACGGGATCCTATAAAAATGGGATGTACGATACCCTTGCTGTGCCTGGTAAAGACTTAACCCTTACCATAGATAGTGAATTACAACAGTACGGAGAACTATTAATGTCTGGAAAAAGAGGAGGTATTGTTGCTATAGAACCTCAAACTGGTGAAATTTTAGCTCTTATTACAGCTCCATCCTACGACCCAAACTTATTAGTTGGGAGGCAACGTTCACCTAATTCAGTAAAACTTTTTAACGACAGTATCAATATGCCTACTTTTGATCGAGGTTTGCAAGCAATGTATGCTCCTGGTTCCCCTTTTAAAATACTCACTGGCTTAATTGGTTTACAGGAAGGAGTTATTGATGAAAATACTGGCTTTTATTGCCACCACGGATATCGTTACGGTAAGCGTCCCAATGCTTTTATGGGGTGTCACTGTAATATTATTGGAAGACCTGTTCGTTTAAAAACTGCCATTGCTAAATCTTGCAATACTTATTTTGCTAACACCTATAGAAAAATTATTGATAATTACGAAAATCCTACCATAGGTACTGATGCTTGGAGTGAACATGCTAAAAGTTTTGGCTTAGGTAATTATTTAGGCTACGACCTTCCTTCTGGTCAAAAAGGAAGGATTCCAACTGGAAATTTTTACGATAGAAGCTATGATTTCAGGTGGGGAGCTACAACCACTATTTCAAATGCTATAGGTCAAGGCGAAGTAGAAACCACTCCTATTCAACTGGCTAACATGACGGCAGCCATTGCTAACAAAGGCTATTTTTTCACTCCACACATCGTTAAAAAAATTGAAGACAAAACGCAGCTTGATTCTACCTATTTAACTCGTAGAAACACAACAGTTTCAGCAGAACATTTTCCTATTGCCATTGAAGCCATGTACGAAACATTTACCAGAGGTACGGCTAAACGAAGTAAAATTGAAGGGATAGATATATGTGGAAAAACTGGAACCGTTGAAAACTTTATTAGAGTAAATAAAAAGAAAGTTCAGTTAACTGATCATTCCATTTTTATAGCTTTTGCTCCGAAAGACAACCCTAAAATAGCCATCGCCATTTTTGTAGAAAACGGTGGATTTGGATCAACTATTGCTGCACCTATTACAAGTTTACTCATTGAAAAATACCTAAACAAATCAATATCGAGAAAATACCTTGAAGACCGTATGATTCACTTAAGCCTTCAAGAAAGATATGATAATCAATTATTAATCAAAAAAAGCGATACTATTGCGACAAGAACGAAATAATATTTTTGCAGGAATTGATTGGCTACTTGTTTTACTATACATAATATTAGTTAGCTTTGGTTGGCTAAATATTTATGCCGCATCTTCTTCGGAAGAATCAAGAGAAATTTTTGATTTCTCAACAAAATACGGTAAGCAATTAATTTTTATAGGACTCAGTATTCCTGTAATTATATTTATTCTCTTTTTTAATTCAAAGTTTTACGAACAGTTTTCCAGTTTAATGTATATTTTCTCTTTAGTTCTACTAGCTGGAGTACTCGTATTTGGTAAAAAAATTAATGGAGCAACCTCTTGGTATAACTTTGGAGGCATAGGCTTACAACCTTCTGAATTTGCAAAAGCTTTTACAGCATTGGCTTTGGCAAAATTAATGAGTGACAGGCAGTACAACCTTAAATTAGTAAAAAACCAAGCCAAAGCTTTTATTATCATCTTTTTACCTGCTTTTTTTATCGCCCTGCAACCTGACATGGGATCTGTTTTAATATACTTTGCGTTCTTCTTTGTATTAAATAGAGAAGGTTTAACACTCGCTTATATTTTATTTGGCACCATCGCTATTATCCTCTTTATATTAACAGTGTATTTTGGCGCAAAATGGATTCTCATTTCCTGTCTTCTCCTTATCACTTTTATTGTTTTTTATGGAGTTTATAAAGACAAGCGCTTTTTTCGTTTCAATATCATAAAAATTATTGGTTCCTATCTTTTTGCTATTTTTTTTATTTTAGGAATTAGCTATACTTATAACAATATCTTAGAACAACATCAAAAAGATCGATTTGATATCCTATTAGGTAAAATACAAGATAATAAAGGTATTGGTTACAATTCTTATCAATCTGAAAAAACCATCAGCTCAGGTGGCTTTTCTGGAAAAGGTTTTTTACAAGGAGATAGAACACAAGGGAACTTTGTTCCTGAACAGCACACAGACTACATATATAGTACTGTTGGTGAAGAATGGGGCTTTATAGGGAGTTCTTTTGTAATTTTTCTATTTATGTTGTTACTCTACAGAATTATTTATTTATCAGAAACACAAACAAACAAATTTGCAAGAATATACGGTTATAGTGTTGCCTCTATTTTCTTTTTCCATATGATTGTTAATATTGGTATGGTAATAGGACTATTACCAACTGTAGGAATTCCCCTACCCTTTTTTAGCTATGGGGGATCGTCTTTATGGGGCTTTACCTTACTCCTTTTCATATTCATTCGCCTAGACGCCCACAAAAAATACGATTGGTAAAAACAGCAATAAACTTCTTTCGTTTTTTTAACAGAGCTATCAAGCCAGTTCGTTCATTAACTTTCTATAGGTAAAACAAATGCAAAATCACCCTTATCATCTACAAAAACCTGTTTGTTTACGTTGAACAACTTAGTATAAAAACAGACATTTATTATAAATATAATTATAAACAAAAACGCTTCGGTATTTTACCGAAGCGTTTAACTATTAACTAACCTTAAAACTCTTATAAAGCTGCAACGTGCTTAGCCAATTTAGACTTTAAATTTGCTGCTTTATTCTTATGAATAATGTTGTTCTTTGCTAATTTATCTAACATAGACACAACAGTCGAAAACATTCCTTCTGCTTCCTTCTTATCTTCTGTAGCTCTTAATTTTCTAACAGCATTACGAGTTGTTTTATGCTGATATTTATTTCTTAAGCGCTTTGCTTCGTTACTTCTAATTCTCTTTAATGCTGACTTATGATTTGCCATTGTACTAATGCGTTAATTGTTTATAAAAAACTTGTAGTCCGTACGGGAATCGAACCCGTGTTACCAGGATGAAAACCTGGCGTCCTAACCCCTAGACGAACGGACCAAAACAATCGTTCTGATTGCGGGTGCAAATATACAATTCTTTTTGTTATTTGCAATTAAAATTTATTTTTTTCTTTATTTATTTTTCCTTCTAAAATAAAGAAAAAGAACTTGTAGTCCGTACGGGAATCGAACCCGTGTTACCAGGATGAAAACCTGGCGTGCTAACCCCTAGACGAACGGACCAAAACAATCTTTTTTGCGATTGCGGGTGCAAATATAAAAACTGTTTTTTATTGCACAAAGCTTTTTTTTATTTTTTTAATATGCTTTTGCAAAAAGTACTCTTTTTGTAGATGGTTTCCCTGTTAAAACACATACACCTACCTCTTCCTGTGCATCGTTAGGAATACATCTTATGGTTGCTTTTGTTAACTCTTTAATCTTATCTTCAGTCTCTATGGTACCATCCCAATGCGCAGAAACAAATCCTCCTTTGTTTTCTATCACATCTTTAAACTCTTCAAAAGAATTTACCTCGGTGATATGATCGTTTCTATATGCTAAAGCCTTGTTAAAAATATTTTCTTGAATCTCTTCTAATAAAGCTGTCACAACTTCCACTACTTCGTCTCTAGAAACAGTTTGCTTTTCAAAAGTATCTCGACGAGCAACCTCAACAGTCCCGTTTTCTAAATCACGAGCTCCCATAGCAATTCGTACAGGCACTCCTTTTAATTCGTATTCAGCAAACTTAGCTCCTGGCCTAAATGTGTCTCTATCATCAAACTTTACAGAAATCCCTTTAGCTCGTAATTCTTTTACAATTACATCAACCTTTTCAGAGATTGCATTTAACTGTTCTTCTCCCTTGTATATTGGGACTATTACAACTTGGATTGGCGCTAACCTTGGTGGCAATACCAAACCAGCATCGTCAGAGTGCGTCATAATTAACCCTCCAATTAACCTTGTTGATACTCCCCAAGAGGTTGCCCATACATATTCTTGCTTTCCTTCTTTAGAAGTATACTTAACATCAAAAGCCTTTGCAAAATTCTGTCCTAAGAAATGAGACGTTCCTGCCTGCAATGCTTTTCCATCTTGCATTAATGCTTCTATTGTTAAGGTATCATCTGCTCCTGCAAAACGCTCACTTTCACTTTTTGCTCCTTTTACTACTGGCATTGCCATAAAGTCTTCTGCAAAAGTTGCATAGACTTCTTGCATTTGATTTGCTTCCGCTACTGCTTCCGCTTTTGTAGCATGTGCTGTATGCCCTTCTTGCCATAAAAACTCAGCAGTACGTAAAAACAAACGTGTACGCATTTCCCAACGCACTACATTTGCCCATTGGTTAATTAACAATGGTAAATCTCTATGTGATTGTATCCATCCTTTATATGTATTCCAAATAATTGCTTCAGAAGTAGGACGAACAACCAATTCTTCTTCAAGTTTTGCTTCAGGATCTACGCGTAATTTTCCTTCGTTCTCTGGATCATTTTGCAAACGATAATGCGTAACTACCGCACATTCTTTTGCAAAACCCTCTGCATTTTTTTCTTCTGCTTCAAACAAACTTTTGGGCACAAAAAGAGGAAAATAAGCGTTTTGATGTCCTGTTTCTTTAAACATTCTATCTAATTCTTTTTGCATGTTCTCCCAGATTGCAAACCCGTAAGGCTTAATTACCATACAACCTCTTACGGCTGAATTTTCAGCTAAATCGGCTTTTACAATCAATTCGTTATACCATTTCGAGTAATCTTCGGCTCTTTTTGTTAAATGTTTGCTCATAATCAAAAGTTTGGCATAAATATTGTTATTTTTTATGCGTAAATTGTGTCTGCAAAACTACATTAAAAAGGTAACAAGCCCAACAAAGAACTAATTTTTTGCAGCTAGTTAAAAAACAATTTGCTATAACCTTAAAATAAAAAAGTCATGAAGCTACATTACACCAACACCAAACTCTCTTTTTATATCCTATCATGTATGATGGCAGCTATGTTTATTTCTTGTGGTTCTGCACAAACGGTTACTGGTAGTGATGATGGTATTTATGCTAACGAAGTAGAACAACCTCAACGCAGAGTAGTCATTGCAGACGATCGTGCATACGATGAATACCAAGAAAATTATTTTACCAAAGAAGTAGAACGTTTAGATGCTTTAAACGGTACGGATATTTTTACCGACATAGAAGATTATAAATCTGAAGGTACTGATTACTACGACGATGAAGAGGTTATTTATGAAGAAGAACCAGAAACAAGAATTACATACAATAGTAATGAGCCTTGGGGCTATGATTCTAATTCTGATGTGGTAATTAATATCAACACCTTTCCTCGTTATCATTTAGGATGGAATTGGAATACCTATTGGGGAGATCCCTATTGGGACGGTCCATTCGGATGGAATAATTGGGGGTGGAATAACTGGCGATGGAATCGTTGGAGATACAATTCTTATTGGCATCCTTATCATAATTGGAATGCTGGATTTTATGCCGGTTTAGGTGGATTTTATTACAACTCTTACTGGAATAGATACAATTATTATAGACCATATAGATACTATAACAACCACTATTACAGACGTCCTTACAGAGGTGCCAACTATTACAGAGGACATAGAACTGCTACAGTTTCTAGAAGAGGATACACTACTGGACGTAGAGGAACTACAACTGTTAGACGCTCTTCTGATGTATATAGAAGAAGTAACGGAAGCACCTATCGTAACAACAGAAATACACGTTCTACAAGAAATACACGAGGCTACAATACCAGAAGAGGTAATAGCTCAAATAACAGAAGCATCAAACGATCAACTAGAACAAGAAATTATAACTCAAATAGCAACAGGTCTACTCGTAGTTATAGAGATACGCCTCGTTCTACAAGAAGCTCAAGAGGATATTCTGTAAGAAACTCTAGCGCTTCCAATAATAATGGTGTTCGTAAATCTTCATCAGTTAGAAACTCCAGAAGTTACGCTAAGAGAAACCAAAATTCTAATCAATCTGTTAGGAAATCATACACTCCTAGAAACTCTAAAAGCTACTCAAAATCAACTGGAAATAATCGTAAAAATTATGCTTCTCACAAAAACAGTAGTTCAAGAAATTCTAGAAGTTACTCGAGATCTTCCAACAGCTCTCGTAGTTACTCAACACCATCAAGAAGCAGTTCATCATCTACCAGAAGCAGTACAAGAAATAGCAGTTCATCAAGAAGCTCTAGAAGATAAACTAAAAGCAAACTTCAAGATAAGTTTTTAACGAATTAATGAAAAAATGAAAAGAATTTTAACCTTCGCGATAATTATCGCATGCACCTATACTGCCTATTCACAATCTTTAGGCTATAATGATTTAGGAATTTTATTTTCAAAAGACGATAATTACGGAACTGCTCGCTTTGAAGCAATGAGCGGAGCTTTTGGAGCCTTGGGAGGTGACATCTCAGCTTTTGGAATTAATCCAGCTGGTAGTGCCGTTGCTATTAAAAGTACTTTTGGTGTTACTTTAGGAAACAGAAATACTACTTATACTGCCAGGTATTACGGAAACACTACAGAAATAGAAGATGATTTTTTTAATATTACTCAAGCAGGTGGTATTTTATCTTTTGACACTACTCATAACTCTGACTGGAACCGTTTTGCTTTAACTTTTAATTATAGATTGAAAAGTGATTTTGAAGGATTATTTTCTTCACAAGGCAATAGTGGTCAAGCATTGTTTAATGAACACCCTGATGATATTACCAACCAGTACGACAATGGACAAGAACAACGTTTTTTAAACTCTACCTACGGGGAGAGTAGTATTTTTGAAATGGGATTCTCTGCTGTACACCAAAATAAGTTATATGCAGGAGCAAGTATAAAGTTTCACAATTTTAGCTTTGGTCAAGTTACCGAACTAAGAGAAGTTAACGAAGATGATAACGGGAACACCTTAACAGCTCTTAACGTTCAGGACAGCTACTTTGAAGGTAGTGGAGTTTCTTTTAGTGCTGGTTTTATATACAAAGTAAATCAAAGCTTCCGTTTCGGATTAGCCTATGAAACTCCAACGTGGTACAATGAAGTTTTTGAAGACAGCAATTTAGGTGTTTTCGATCCAAATGATTCTAGATATGATGATTGGGTTGGTTATACTGAAATCTCTGCTACAAACCAAGATACAGATGTTAATAGTGGGGAAGAATTTTATTCAAATATTTTCAGGCTACGAACACCAAGTAAACTTACTGCTAGTGCGGCTTTTGTTTTTGGCAAACAAGGTTTGATAAGTGCAGATTATACTTATAAAGATTACAGCAGTACAAAATATAGAGAGAATGATTCTTATTTTATAGAAACTAATCAAAACTTTGATACTGATTTTAAAGGCACCCACTCCTTAAATATTGGTACCGAGTGGCGTTTTGACAAAATGAGTGTTCGTGGTGGTTATCATTATGAGCAAAGTCCTTATAAAAATGCTTTAGACGATGATAATATTTCTGGATTTTCATTAGGACTTGGTTATAATTTCGGAAACGTTAAGTTTGATTTATCATATACTAATTCAGAAAACAACAGTCCGTATCATATTTATAATTCTCCTGCTGTAGATGTGAATCCTATTGAATTAACAACTGATACTTCTCGAATTTCCGGAACACTTACTTTTAGTTTATAATTCACAAAAACATATAATAAAGGTCCTGCTATATGCGGGACTTTTTATATATACATATCTCAGTTTTTTACCGTAATTTTGCTTCTTATTTACAACTTATGAGTTCAATAAAAATAAACATACAAGAAACTAATAACGAAACCATTCTAAAGTTTGTTAGTAACCAAATTTTAGTCAATGGGGGTAGTTATGAATACAATAATATAGACGAGGCTAAAAACTCCCCGTTAGCACAACAATTATTTTACCTTCCTTTTGTAAAAAAGGTATTGGTTACAGCCAATTTCATTGCTATTCAACGATATGATATTGTTGAGTGGAACGATGTTGAAGAAGAGGTTCGCGAACAAATAGAAGCTTATATACAAGGTGGTAACTCGGTAGTAACAGAAGAAACTACCAAAAAAGATGCTGTTGAAGTATACGCTGAAGTTACTCCAAATCCTGCAGTAATGAAATTTGGAACCAACAAAGCATTAACGCAAACTGACGTCGAGTACACAAACATTGAAGAAGCAAGCAAATCCTCTCCTTTAGCTCAAGCATTATTTAGCTTTCCTTTTGTAAAAGAAATTTTTATTTCTGAAAACTACATTTCAATCACCAAATATGATATGATTGACTGGAATGAAGTATACCAAGAAGTGCGTACTTTTATTCGTAGTTATATTCAAGAAGGCAAAAAAATCATATCTGAATTGCCTAAGCAGCAAACCAAACAAAATGTTGAAGTTCCTAAAGAGAATTTAACCGCTACTGAAACTAAAATTGTTGATATTTTAGACGAATATATAAAGCCTGCTGTAGCTTCTGATGGCGGAAATATTGCGTTTCAATCGTACGATGCCGAAAGCAAAAGAGTAAGTGTTATTTTACAAGGAGCTTGTAGTGGTTGCCCATCATCAACAGTAACGTTAAAAAATGGTATTGAAACCATGCTAAAAGAAATGTTACCTAATCAAATTAATGAAGTAGTTGCCATTAACGGATAATTGTAAATCAAACAAAAAATATGTCTGAAAAGATCAAACCATACAAAGATTCTGAACTAGGAAAAAAAGAACAAGTTGCTCAAATGTTTGACAACATCTCTGAAGATTATGATGGGTTAAACCGTGTTATTTCTTTGGGTATTGATGTTAGCTGGCGTAAAAAAGTAGTAAAACTAATAGGCGAAAATAATCCACAACAAATTTTAGACATTGCTACTGGAACAGGTGACTTGGCTTTAATGATGTCTGAATTAAACCCTGAAAAAATTGTAGGGTTAGATATTTCTGAGGGAATGTTACAAGTGGGAAGACAAAAAATAGCTAAAGCGAACTTATCCAATAAAATTAAAATGATTGTTGGTGACAGTGAAAACATTCCTTTTCCCGATAACACTTTTGATGCAATTACTGTTTCTTTTGGTGTTAGAAACTTTGAAAACTTAGATAAAGGCTTAACCGAAATATTACGTGTATTAAAACCAGGTGGTAAGTTTGTCGTTTTAGAAACCTCTAACCCAACCAAATTTCCGTTTAAACAAGGATACAAATTGTATACTAATTATATTTTACCTATTATTGGTAAACTCTTTTCAAAAGACAAGGTTGCTTACTCATATTTATCAGAAACAGCAAATTCTTTTCCTTTTGGAAAGGCTTTCAACAATATTTTACAAAAAAACGGGTTTAAGAATGCAAAGAATATACCTGTAACATTTGGTGTTGCATCAATTTATACCGCTTTAAAATAGTATGTTAAAAAAGCTTTTACTTTTCGGAATTTTAGTGACGTCGTTATCTACACAAGCACAAAAAGAAAAAATATTGAAACTTCCTAGTTTCGACAAACCACTTTTTCATTACGGATTTTACCTAGGTGCTAATAATAATGGTTACAAAATTTCCTATGCTCCAAGTGATTTTGACAATACTGAAATCGAAGTAGCATCTTCTATTGGTTTTAATGTAGGATTAATTGCCGATTTAAGATTACACAATAACGTAAACCTACGTTTTGAACCAGGACTTATGTCCAACACAAAAACGTTGCATTTTAAACACATTGCTGGGGCTGATAATGTAAACACTCGTGAAGTAGGAGCCACCTACTTACATTTACCTCTGTTGTTAAAATTAAGCACCAACAGACTCAATAATATGAGGCCTTATGTAATAGGAGGAGTTTCCTACGATCATAACTTTTCAAGCAACGAAGGAAATAGTGATGATAATTTTGCAGGAGAGTTTAGAACGACTACTAATAACTTTATGTATGAAGTAGGGATTGGGGTAGACTTTTATTTAAGTTACTTTAAATTTTCTCCTTCTATAAGAGGTGTTTTTGCTATTAATAACGAAGTAAAATACGATAATAAATCTCCAAGTCAATGGACAGATCCTATTCATTACTTAGGAACTAGAGGGGTGTTTTTACACCTAGCTTTTGAATAAAACTTATTTCAAAAACATATAATTAAAAAAAGGCTTTCTAAAATTTAGAAAGCCTTTTTAGGTTTAAATAATAGGAAGTCCCCCGAATTCTTATTACTATATACTTGTTAGACACACTTATTTTTTGAACGTCACATTTTATTTCAAAAAAAAAAGACCGCAAACTGCGGTCTTATTTCATAAAGATTTCTCTTTATTAATTGGATAGAAGTCCCCCGAAATCTATCGTACTGTTAAAAACATTGTTTTTAGCAGTTTCAAAGATATAAAAAAATGTTAATTTTTTTTAATTTTTTATAACTATTTTGTTGTCAACCACATCTTTAATTGGTATGATCACTTTTCCTTCTGTAGTATGAACTGTTACGCATATATTATCGATAGCTACAATTACTCCTTCTACGTCTTTAATTACAACTTTTTCACCAATTGTAATATTCTTTCTTGAGTAGTACCCGAAAAGCAATCTTGAAACGGCATCCCTGGCTCCAAACCCAAAAGCTAAGGTAAAAGCTAATAATACAGAACCTATTAAGAGTGTTAAGTTACTTTTAATCACAGAAGTATCAACTCCTGCTTGGTCTAATGCCGTGATAGATAAAAACACAACGATTAAGTAAAAAGCAATATTTCCTACTAAGTTTCCACCAGACACTTCAAGAGATTTGAACATAGATTGAATTGCTTTTTTCACCATGGTTCCCAAATAGGCACCTCCAACAAAAATACCTACCGCTGTTAATAATTTAGGCAAGTAAGCAAAAAAGCTTCTAATCCCATCAGAAACAACAGTTAGGCCAAACATTTCAGCTCCAACCATTACAAAAACAAAGATTAAAAACCATTTTAGCACAGCTAAAATAACATTGGTTAGTACAATGTTTATCGTACTGCTTCCAAAAATTTCAGTCTTTTTAAGTTTCTTTGACCATTCGTCTATTTTAGTTTTTGCCAATGCTTTTCTAACAAGGTATAAAAAGACTTTGATAACAAGCCATGAAATAATAACAAACGCTAAAAAGCCAGCTACAGTAGGTAATGAATCTACTATATCTTGAAAAATATCCTTAAAAGGTGTTAAAAAATCTATCTTTAAAAAACTCATAACTTTAAATGTATAGTGATATTTGGTTAGTTTAAATTAGTTCACTTTTTTTTTTTGGGTTCAGTACCTCCAATTAAATCAATAATAGTATTGGGGTACTTTACCACAAATAAGTCAGCCATATCTATTGATAGCTTTATCATTGCCACATCGTTAAGCACTTTATCTTTTAGTACTTCTGGCAACTCTTCGTTATGTAATATTTTTTTAAATGGATTATCCATAATGTATTACAATTCGTTATACGCTTTCACCACTTTTTCTTTAGCTCTTTTTAGTCGCATTTTTACTGCGCTTTCTCCCAAATCTAACCCTACCGAAATATCTTTAATACTCATTTCATCTTGGTACTTCATTAATAAAATCATTTTCTCTGATGGAGAAATCATTTCGAGTGCTTTAGCTAATTTATCTGACTTTAACTCGAATAGTGTAGCGTCATCAATATCATCAATATTGCTTTCTTCTTTTATTTCATCTGTTACAACTGTTACTTTTTCTTTTTTCTTCTCCTTATTTCTCTGTACGTAGTTAACACAAAAATTATACGTAAAAGAATATAACCAAGTAGAAAACTTAGATTTCCCTTTAAAAGTTCTCAATTTAACAAATAAACGGATAAATACATCATGAGTTAAGTCTTGAGCCTCTTCTTTATTTTTGGAAAATCCATAGCATTTATTGTATACCACACCAGCGTAACGATCGTATAAAACAGCAAACAAATGAGTATCATTTTTCTCTACTATTTTACGAACTAAATCTTCGTCGCTTATTTTTTTTACATCAATACTCTCCAAGGGGCAGTATAGTTAGTTTCCATCTTAGTTATACGTTAAATTAGACACCCAGGTTGCTGCCTAGTCACCTAATTATTGTGCAAATAACGTGTTTTAACATTTCTTTAACAAATAGACGAAATTTTTCAAGAAATACAAAAAACTTTGTAACATTATTCTCTTAGCATACGTATAAGATAATGTAGAGTGATTGATAAATTAAAAATATACTTGAAGTAGATGAGACAACTTAAAATTACAAAACAGGTTACCAATAGAGAAACCGCATCTTTAGATAAATATTTGCAAGAAATAGGAAAAGTAGATTTAATTACTGCCGATGAAGAAGTGGAATTAGCACAAAGAATTAAGGCTGGAGATCAAAGGGCGTTGGAAAAACTAACCAAGGCTAACTTACGTTTTGTGGTATCGGTTGCTAAGCAGTACCAAAACCAAGGACTAACATTACCTGATTTAATTAACGAAGGTAACTTAGGCTTAATCAAGGCTGCAAAACGTTTTGATGAAACGCGTGGTTTTAAATTTATTTCTTACGCAGTATGGTGGATTCGTCAATCTATCTTACAAGCCTTAGCTGAACAATCTCGTATCGTACGTTTGCCTTTAAATAAAATTGGGTCTATTAATAAGATCAATAAAATGTACGCTTTCTTAGAGCAAGAAAATGAGCGTCCACCTAGTGCTGAAGAAATTGCTAAGAAATTAGACATGACTGTGAATGATGTTAAAGAGTCTATGAAAAACTCTGGTCGTCACGTATCAATGGATGCACCTTTAATTGAAGGAGAAGATTCTAATTTATATGATGTATTGAACTCGGGTGAATCTCCAAATCCTGATAAAACTTTATTACACGAATCATTACGTATTGAAATCAATCGTGCGTTAGAAACACTAACGCCACGTGAAGCTGATGTTGTAAAGTTATACTTTGGTTTAGGAGAGCACCAACCAATGACTTTAGAAGAAATTGGTGAAACATTTGATTTAACTCGTGAACGTGTACGTCAAATTAAAGAAAAAGCTATCAGAAGATTAAAACACACATCTCGTAGTAAGATTTTAATGACTTACTTAGGTTAATAATACAAACAACAACAAATAGTTATCGTAACTATTCGTTTTTTGATTAATGAATGAAAGCTCTCCAATTGGAGAGCTTTCTTTTTAGTTTTAATGCTCTTAGTTTTAACTATATTTGCACTTAATAACAACACAACAACTTATATATTAATGGAAAAACTTGTAGCCCCATCAATTTTAGCGGCTGATTTTGGAAACCTTCAGCGTGATGTTGAAATGGTTAATGATAGTAAAGCAGACTGGTTTCATATTGACATTATGGACGGTGTTTTTGTACCTAATATTTCTTTTGGAATGCCTGTTTTAAAATCTATTACAAAGCATGCTAACAAAACTATTGATGTACATTTAATGATTGTAGACCCCGATCGTTATATTCAAACTTTTGCAGATTTAGGTGCCGATATTTTAACAGTGCACTATGAAGCTTGTACCCACTTACATAGAACTATACAGGCTATAAAAGCTGCTGGCATGAAAGCTGGAGTTGCTTTAAACCCACATACCCCTATCGCTGTTTTAGAAGACATTATTATAGATTTAGATGTCGTTTGTATTATGAGTGTCAACCCAGGTTTTGGGGGGCAATCATTTATTGAAAATACGTATAAAAAAATTCAACAGTTAAAAAACTTGATTGAATTTAGTGAAGCAGCTACCCTAATTGAAATTGATGGTGGTGTAACTGATAAAAACGCCAATAAACTTATAGAAGTAGGTGCCAATGTATTAGTTGCTGGTAGTTTTGTTTTTAAAAGTGACAACCCAACCGAAACAATTGAAAATTTAAAAACAATTATAAATTAACAAAGTAAAAAGCGGATTTAGTAAAGAATTCTAAATCCGCTTTTCATCTATTTTCTAGTTAAGGTCGTGATTATTCTCCTCCACAAAATACCTCATTCATACAAATATACCCTGGAGGTAACGGTTCACATCTCGTACACATTACATACGTCCACCCTCCTTGAATAGATTTTTGCGCTGATTTGTTTAAAACTGAACCTAGATTTGAAATATTTTTTAACATAATAAAGTGTTTTAAGTTTCTCAAAAATAAATTGTAAAAAACAAATTAACCTCAAAAAAGACGTAATAAAAGTAAGGTTTTTCCGTAATTTTTAACCTCAACAAAACTTTAAAACTGTTCTAATAAGTAATAAATTAAATCGGTTGTTGTTACAATACCCACTAATTTAGTACCATCTACCACTGGTAACGCATGAAACTCTTTAGTCGCTAATATTTCAGCAACTTCTTTAATTGTTGCATTTGAGTTAACGGTGATTAAATTTTTAGCCATTACTTGGTCTATTGTAAACATATTGTATACTACCGTATCTACATCTGTTTCATTTTCATCAACAGCGTCGGCAAAACTTATTCTTAATAAATCGGTATAACTTAACATTCCTTTTATTTCATTTCCACTAACAACTGGAATATGTCGTATGTGTTCTTTTTTAAATAACTTTTCTGCTGTCATTAAATCATCAGTACTACTTAATGTGATTACATCTTTAGTCATTATCACTGAAACGGGTGTTCTTTTTTTCATTTTGTATGGTTTTGTGTTATTATCTACTTCAAATTTCATTAATAAATAAATTTAAAGACCTGATTAAAATCATAGTTTTTAACTTATTTTATACGTACCTACAATGTGATTATTTAACTATTTTTACAAAAACATTTTATCTTGATAGAGGATTTACAGAAATACTACGGTTATTTATTTGAGGAAGCATTGTTAAAAGAAATAGCAGAAGTTTCTATTGCCAAAGAAATGAGTGCTAATGATATTATTATCGATATAGGAAGCTATATTACATCCATCCCTTTACTATTAAGTGGCGCTATTAAGATTTTACGCGAGGATAAAGAAGGGGATGATTTGGTTTTATACTATATTGAAAAAGGTGATACCTGTGCTATGACGCTTTCCTGCTGCGTAGGAGAGACAAAAAGTAAAATTAAAGCGGTAGCCGAAACAGATGTAAAACTTTTAATGATTCCAAAGCAGAAAATGAGTGAATGGCTTAGTAAATATAAAAGTTGGCAGGAATTTATTTTACATAGTTATCATAGCAGGCTACAAGAGTTTATTGATGCTATTGATACCATTGCTTTTCTAAACATGGATCAACGTTTATTAAAATACCTAAAAGATAAGGCCTTGGTAAATCATAACGATACTATAAGTGTAACACACCAACAAATAGCCAATGACTTACATACTTCTAGAGTTGTCATTTCTAGACTGTTAAAAGCTCTAGAGAAACAAGGCAAAATAAATTTATATCGTAACCAAATTGAAGTGTTAGAACTTTAACCTTGTAACATAAGTTACATTTTTTACAAGAGAATCGTTCTACCTTTATGGTAAATATTAGAACGATGAAAAAATTGATAGTCTTATTTATAGTTTTATCTATTTTTAGTTGTAATCAAGCTAAAAAAAGTGATTATTCTAAGAAAAGCTCTCAGGGCATTACAACCAAAGAAGTTGGTATTCCTCCTGGCAAAAAACTACTCGAAACAAAGTGCTATGTTTGTCATAACCACACTACCCCACACGATGAAAGAATTGCTCCTCCTATGATTGCGATTAAAGCTCATTACATTCATGAAAATACTTCCGAAGAAGAGTTTACCGAAAGCTTCCAAAATTTTGTATTAAATCCAACGAAGCAAAAAGCAATAATGAAGGGAGCTATTAAACGATTTGGAGTAATGCCATATCAAAAATTTGAAGAAGAAGACCTCAAGAAGATAGCAAATTATCTATATAACTATAAAATTGAAGAACCTGGTTGGTTTAAAGAGCATTGGAAAGCTAAACAAGGAAAAAATTATATCAATTCTGGTAGAAAAACAAGTTATATCCAGTCTAACAAAACACTTGAAGAAATTGGATTAGAATATGCTATGGAAACCAAGAAAACATTGGGTAAAAACTTAATGGGAGCTATTCAAAAGAAAGGAACATTACACGCTTTGAAATTTTGTAACGAAAAAGCCTATAAGCTAACCGATAGTATGGCTACTAAGTTTAATGCTACTATTAAGAGAGTTACCGACAACCCAAGAAACCTCAACAATACTGCAAACACTGAAGAATTAAACATTATTGAAGGATACAAAAGAATTGTACATAATAACGAAACTATCAACCCCATTACGAAACAAGCAGGGAGCAAAACCCAATTCTATTATCCAATTATAACAAATAGTATGTGCCTACAGTGTCATGGAACTCCTAACACACAAATAAAACCTGAAACTTTAAAAGAATTAACTCTCCTATACCCTACCGATAAAGCGCAAGGTTATGATGTTAATCAGGTACGAGGAATTTGGAGCATAACATTTAAAAATTAAAATTATGGGAAAATTTTCTGAAATAATTAAAGGAGACAAACCTGTTTTGGTTGATTTCTTTGCTGAATGGTGTGGTCCATGTAAAATGATGGCTCCTATATTAAAAGAAGTAAAAGAAGATTTAGGAGAAAATGTTATTATTTTAAAAATAGACATTGATAAAAATCAACAAATAGCTAATACCTACCAAATTAGGGGTGTTCCCACCTTTATGCTTTTTAAAAAAGGCACCCTATTATGGAGACAATCAGGAATGTTATATAAGAACGATTTGATTAGTATTATTAATAACCATGTGAAATAATATCATTATTTTTATTCCTCCTAATTGCTACAAAAAAAACGTTCTTATTTAATAACCTCATAAACAATCTTCGGTATGGAAGACATGCTCTTTTATGATAGAATGCAGTTTGCTTTCACTATTACTTTTCACTACTTATTTCCACAATTAACAATGGGACTATCACTAATGATAGTCTTCTTTAAATGGAAATTTTTAAGAACTAAACTTGAAAAATACAACGACGCTGCTAAGTTTTGGATGAAAATCTTTGCTTTAAACTTTGCTATGGGAGTAGTTACCGGAATTCCTATGGAGTTTCAATTCGGAACTAACTGGGCTAAGTTCTCCGAGCTTACTGGTGGTATTATAGGTCAAACATTGGCTATGGAAGGGATGTTTTCTTTCTTCCTAGAATCTTCCTTTTTAGGATTGTTTTTATTTGGTGAAAAAAAGCTAGGACATAAACTTCATTTTTTAACTGGGTTCCTTGTCTTTTTAGGTTCTTGGGCAAGTGGCTTTTTAATCATTGCGACACATTCTTGGATGCAAAATCCTGTAGGCTATGAAATACTAGCCAACGGTAAGTTTGTACTAAATAACTTTTCAGCCTTATTCTCAAACCCGTGGTTATGGCCTTCTTATTTGCATAATCAAGCAGCCTCCTTGGTTACCAGTTCTTTTGTAGTTACTGGTATTGGAGCTCTTTACCTTTTAAACAAGAAGCATTTAGAATTTGGTAAATTATTTTTAAAAACCGGAGTTGTTTTCGGAGTTGTAGCATCTATTTTAGTTGCTTTTCCTACAGGCGATTTAGCCGCTAAAAATGTAGTAAAATATCAACCTATAACCTTTGCCGCTATGGAGGGAATATTTGAAACAGAAAAAGGAGGCTCTGAAATAGTGCTAATTGGGCAACCAAATATGCTAGAGAAAAAATTAGACAATAAAATAGCTGTCCCTAACATCTTAAGCTTTTTAACCTATCAAGAATGGAATGCAGAAATTAAAGGACTCAATGAGTTTGATGAAAAAAATTACCCAACAAACATACCGGGTTTGTATTATGCATATCATATAATGGTGGGATTAGGAACTATTTTTATTGCTTTGATGTTAGCTAGCATTGTTCAATTATTTAGAAAAAAGTTATATGATACAAAATGGATTTTATGGGCATTACTCTTTATGATTCCATTTCCTTATATTGCTAATACCACTGGTTGGTATACTGCTGAATTAGGCCGTCAACCTTGGTTAGTTTATAATTTACTACGAACATCTGCTGGAGCATCTCCTACAGTATCCTCAGGAAACACTTTATTTACTCTTTTAGGATTTATCGGATTATACCTACTATTAGGAATGTTATTTTTAATTTTAGTTGGAAAAATCATTAACAAAGGACCTCAAACAACACGTTAAGTTATGGAACTATTTTGGTATGTAGTATTAGTTACAATGTTAGCCATTTATGTTATTTTAGATGGTTATGATTTTGGGGCAGGAATTATTCATTTATTCTTTGCTAAAAAGGAAGAAGACAAAAAAAAGGTCGTAAAAGCAATAGGTCCATTTTGGGATGCAAACGAAGTATGGTTGATTGCTGCGGGTGGTGTCTTATTTTTTGCTTTCCCAACCTTATACGCTTCATCATTTAGTGGTTTTTACCTCCCTTTAATGATGGTTTTATGGTTACTAATTTTTAGAGCTATTGGTTTAGAGCTTCGCGGACAAATACATAATAAAATATGGGAACGTATTTGGGATAAAGCTTTTGGAATTGCCAGCTTACTTCTTGCCTTATTTTTTGGAGTTGCATTAGGAAATGTGGTACGTGGTGTTAATCTAGGAAATGTAGTAGAGGGTGTTTCAACTCATGAAGCACATTATTTTTTCCTTCCTTTATGGAATTCGGAATTTTCCCCTCATTCTGAAACACTTGGTGTTATTGATTGGTTTACTTTGCTTCTAGGAATTATTGCAGTAGTATCACTAACAATCCACGGTGCCAATTGGGTAATTTTCAAAACCAATGCTAGTATTAATAACCAACTAAAAAAAGTTGTTTTTGCGCTTTCTTTTGTTTTATTAGGCTTAGTAATTATTTCATTATTCGCTTGGCACGTTATAGAACCTAAACCATTTCATAATTTTATAGAGCATCCTTTCCTTTGGGTATTTCCTCTACTGACGTTTGTAGGGTTATTTGGTTTATTCAACGTAAAAAAACACACAAAGCACATTACTGGTTTTTTATATTCTTCGTTGTTTTTATTAGGAGGTTTGGCAACTACAGTTGCCTCTATTTTCCCTAAAGTTTTGCCTTCAACTAATAATATAAATCCTGATTTAACCATTTACAATGTAGCTGCTGACGAATACGGTTTGTCTGTTGGTGTAAATTGGTTTTTTATAGCTACAATACTAGTAGTTGTTTATTTTGTTATTCAGTATAAAGTTTTTAAAGGAAAAATGGATGATGTAGATTATGGTGAACATTAGCCTACTTCTTATGCTTAGCTAAATAAAAAACATCCTATTAAAACCTTACTCCTATGTAACTAAAGTTGCAGACAACAGCCTATATAATATTTAAATTAGTATATAATTTAAAAGCTGTTATCATGAAAACTTTAAACACAATAGGCTTGTTATTCTTAGTACTTTTTTCGAGTATGAGTAGCTCTTGCCAGAATACCAACAATACCAGTCTTACTCTTTCTGAACAAGAAAAAAACGAAATGCTTTTGATGTTAGAGGAAGAAAAATTAGCTTTTGATGTATATAACTTTCTTAATGAAAAATGGAACCTACGTGTTTTTGAAAACATCAGTCAAAGTGAAGAGCGACATATAAATGCCATAAAAGGTTTATTACAATACAATAATATTGCTTTTACCTTAAATAAAGAAAGAGGAGTTTTTAAAAATTCTGAATTTCAAAAGTTATATGATGAGTTAATAAATAAAGGACAAAAATCTAAACTAGATGCACTTGAAGTAGGTAAATTAATAGAAGAAAAAGATATTGAAGATCTACAGTTAGCTATTAAGAACACCAATGATGAATACAGTATAAATGTATATACCAATTTAGTAAACGCTTCATACAACCACTTAAACGCATTTAACAGAAACATTTCCAAGTATTAGTTGATTTTTTAATTGTTAGTTAAGAACGTCTAGACTTTTGTTTAGGCGTTTTTTCATTGTAACATTAGTTACTGACTACTGTGTTTTATGCTACTAAATTTGTTCTCATAAAATAGTAAAAATGAAAACATCATATATTAGTTTATTTACGGTAGCACTTTTTATATCTGCCACTACCCTAGCTCAAACTAAAATTTCCATTTCAAAAAATGAAGTTTTAAAAAGAGTTCAGGAAAATAACACCTCTTTAAAAATAGCCGAACAAAACTATTTCCAAGCACGTGCCGATTATAAGCAAACCAATGCTGTATTCTTACCAAATATTACTGCCTCTCATACAGGAATTGTAACAACCAATCCATTAATGGCATTTGGTAGTAAATTGAATCAGGAAATTTTAACACAGGCAGATTTCAATCCTGATTTATTAAACAATCCGAAACGAACACAAAACTTCGCTACTAAAATTGAAGTACAGCAACCTTTAGTGAATTTAGACGGTATTTACCAACGTAAAGCCGCTAAAACTAAAATGGAAGCAACCAACTTACAAACGCAACGTACTCAAGAATATTTATTGTTAGAAGTAGAAAAAGCCTACATGCAACTGCAATTAGCTCATAAGGGAGTTTCCGTATTAGAAAAAGCCTTAAAAGCTGCAGAAGCCAACCAACAAATGGCAGAAAACAGCTTTAAACAAGGGTATTTACAACGCGCAGATGTATTAGCCGTTGAAGTTCGAGTTACCGAAGTAAAAAATCAGTTACAAACAGCAAAAAGCAATGTACTAAATGCTTCTAACTACTTGTCTTTTTTAATGAATGAAACACAGAACAACGTTTATGAACCCTCAGATAGTTTACAAGTACACTTAACGAATCAACTGGCTGATATGACTATTTCTGAAAACCGTTCAGACATTAAAGCCATGGAGTTAGCTTCTGAAGCCTATCAAAAAATACACAAAGCTGCTCAAATGGATTTTCTTCCACGCTTAAATGCTTTTGGTAGTTACGAACTGTACGATGATAAAATTTTCAATGCAGATGCAAGTGGATATGTAGTTGGAGCACAATTAACTTGGGATATTTTCAAAGGTTCTAAACGCTACGGAAAAGCACAAAAAAGCAAAGCACAATATGAAAAGTCTAGATTAGAATACGAACAGTACAAATCTAAAAGTCAATTAGAGTTACACAACACTAAACGATTGTTAACCGATGCTGAGGAACAATTAAAGTTAACCGAATTGGCCTTACAACAATCAGAAGAAGCCTTACGAATCAGAAAAAATAGATTTAGAGAAGGACTAGAGAAAACTTCTGATTTGTTAATGGCTGAAACACAATACGCTCAAAAACAATTAGAATATTACCAAACCGTATATCAGTATAACTATACCAAAGCTTACTTAGATTTTTTAACTAAAGAATAATCAACAAATGAAAACTATATATACAATCGCCCTTGCCGCATCACTTTTAGCATTGAGCTGTGGTAAAAAAGAAACAACCAACAATAACAACAAACCAACAGTAACTGTAACAATTGCCAAAGTAACCGCTAATGATACCAATCCGTTTATCACAGCAAGCGGAAAAGTGGAAGCTACCAACAGTGCTGAATTAAGTACTCGTATGATGGGCTACGTAACTAACATACACGTAAAAGTTGGTGATAAAGTAAACAAAGGGCAATTATTAGTATCTATCAATAACAGCGATTTACAAGCTAAGAAAGCGCAAGTAGAGGCTAACATTATTAAAGCAAAAGCAGGATTTTCAAGTGCTGAAAAAGATTACAATCGTTTTAAAAACTTATTTGAGCAAAACAGTGCTTCTCAAAAAGAATTTGATGATATCACTGTTCATTACAATGTTGCCAAAGCAAATTTAGAAGCTGCAAAACAGCTAAGAAATGAAATCAATTCTCAGTTTGCTTATACGAATATTAGAGCCCCATTTTCTGGAGTGGTGACGAACAAATTTATTGATAAAGGAGCCATGGCGAATCCTGGAATGCCTTTACTATCTGTAGAAGGTAAAGGCGGATTTGAAGTTACTGCGTTAGTACCAGAAAGTGAAATTTCACAAATTAAAAAAGATACTAAGGTTGATGTAACGATTAAATCAATCAATAAAACGGTTACCGGTAACGTATCAGAAGTTAGTACCTCTGCAAAGAATACGGGTGGACAATACTTAGTTAAAATCAACTTAGATAAAACGGATTTCAATTTGTTATCAGGAATGTTTGCAACAGTTCAGTTTCCTGTTGAAAAAACACAAAAAAGTACTGATATGGTTTTAATTCCATCAGAAGCTTTGGTACACAAAGGACAACTATCAGGAATTTATACGGTAAGTCAAAGTAATACTGCTGTGTTGCGTTGGTTACGCTTGGGAAGAACTTTTGGAGATCAAGTAGAAGTTTTATCCGGTTTATCTGCCAATGAAAGTTATATCGTTTCTTCTGAAGGGAAACTATACAACGGAGCGAAAATCAATGTACAGTAAGCAGTTACCAATAAACAGTTTTCAGTTAGTTGTAAAACTAAATTATAAATCATAGTTGAAAGTTGCGTTAGGGATAGAAGCGGCATCCTTTTTACGTCAGTTCGAGTGTCCTGAGCAAAGTCGAAGGATCTATCGAGAACAAGTAAAAAGATATAGCGAATAGCCCGTTAAAACGCCCAAAAAAATATAAATCAATCAAAATGAAAGAAGGTTTAGCAGGAAAAATAGCCAAAGGGTTTATAGGCTCTAAACTTACCATCTTATTAATGGTAGTGTTTATGGTAATTGGTGTGTACAGTTCTTTTTTAATTCCGAGAGAAGAAGAACCACAGATTGACGTACCAATGGCTGACATTTTTGTAGGATATCCAGGTGCGAGTCCTACAGAAGTAGAATCGAGAGTAATCAAACCCTTAGAAAAAATACTTTCAAACATCAAAGGAATAGAGTACGTATACTCTACTTCGATGAAAGAACAAGGAATGGTGATTGTGCAGTTTTATGTGGGAGAAGACATCGAACGCTCGTTCGTAAAACTATACAATGAGATTAACAAGCACATGGATCAAATGCCGAAAGGTGTTACCATGCCTTTGGTAAAAACACGTGCCATTGACGATGTACCCATGTTAGGGTTGACTTTATGGAGCGAAAACTACGACGATTATCAGTTAAAGCAAATTGCGCAAGAGCTTACCAACGAAATTGAAAAGGTAAACGATGTTGCCATTACGCAAAAAATTGGAGGAAGGAACCGTGAGGTTCGTGTGGTTGTAGATAAAGACAAACTAGCAGCTAGCGGATTGGATTTTTTATCGGTTACTGAAATATTGAAAGCCAGCAATCAGCAGCTAAGTGCAGGGAGTTATGATAAAAACGACACCGAGTTTTTAGTCACTACAGGAAAGTTTTTACAATCGGCAGAAGATGTAAAAAACTTGGTGGTTGGTGTACAACAAAATCAACCGATTTATTTAAAACAAGTTGCAAAGGTACTAGATGGACCAGAAATCTCTACAAACTATGTAAGTTTTGGGTACGGACAAGCAAGTAGTAATGCTTCTACCTATCAATCAGAATATCCAGCGGTAACCATATCGGTAGCGAAACGAAAAGGGGCTGATGCCATGCAAATTGCCGATGTTATTTTAGCGAAGGTTGAGCATTTACGCACCAATTTAATTCCTGATGATGTACATGTTGAAGTTACACGTAACTATGGTGAAACAGCCTCACAAAAAGTGTCAGAATTATTATTACACTTAATCGGTGCCATTATCGCCGTAACATTAGTCGTAATGTTAGCCATGGGATGGCGTGGTGGTTTAGTGGTATTCTTATCAGTTCCCATCACTTTTGCGCTTACCTTGTTAAGTTACTATATCTTAGATTATACCTTAAACCGAATTACCTTATTTGCTTTGGTATTCGTAACAGGTATTGTGGTAGATGATTCCATTATTATTGCCGAAAACATGCACAGGCATTTTAAGATGAAACGACTGCCATTTAAACAAGCTGCCTTATATGCTATTAACGAAGTAGGAAACCCAACTATATTAGCCACCTTTACCGTAATTGCTTCGGTATTACCAATGGCATTCGTATCTGGATTAATGGGACCTTATATGAGTCCGATGCCTATTGGAGCCTCAATCGCGATGATTTTATCATTATTTGTTGCATTGACAATTACTCCGTATTTAGGATATATTTTCTTACGCGAAAAAGACAAGCATGGTGCGGAGGAAAAGGTAGAAGAAGACGAAACCAAAGCTATGCAAAGCACGCTAATCTATAAATTGTATGAGCGATTCGAGCGTCCGTTGATTGAGAATAAAACCAAGCGTTGGGCATTCTTAGGAATCACAATTGTTTTATTACTAGGTTCTATGTCATTGTTTTTTACCAAATCGGTGGCTGTAAAGATGTTGCCTTTTGATAATAAAAACGAATTCCAGGTAGTCATTGATATGCCTGAAGGGACCACCTTAGAGCGTACCAATGCTGTAACCAAAGAAATTGCACAGTACTTGGCTACACGACCAGAAGTAGTAAACTACCAAAGTTATGTGGGTACTTCTGCCCCTATTACCTTTAATGGATTGGTACGTCACTACGATTTACGTGGTGGTAGTAACATGGCGGATATTCAGGTAAACTTGGTTGACAAACACGACCGAAGTATACAAAGTCACGATATAGCTAAATTGATGCGAGCAGATATTCAAAACATTGCTAAAAAGTTCAAAGCCAATGTAAAATTAGTAGAAGTTCCACCAGGACCCCCTGTATTATCAACTATTGTTGCAGAAGTGTACGGACCAGATTATGAAAAGCAAATTGAAATTGCCAACGAAGTTCAAAACATCTTACACAATACAACCGATGTGGTAGATATCGATTGGATGGTAGAAGACAATCAAACGGAATACGAGTTTGTAATCGATAAAGAAAAAGCAATGTTATACGGTGTGGCTCCTCAGCAAATTGCTTATACGTTAAACATGGCGTTATCCAACAAAGCAGTTTCAACCTTGTATGATGAAGATGCCTCTAATCAAGTAGGAATTGTGTTTGCTTTGGATGAGAAAGAGAAGTCTTCTGTGCAAGATATTGCTCAGTTACAGATTAAATCGCAACACGGTAACCTAGTTTCTATAAGTGATTTGGTGACTGTTGAAGAAAAGAACAGTGCAAAAAGTATTTATAGAAAGAATCAAAAACGCGTAGTATATGTAATGGCAGACATGGCTGGGGAGTTGGAAAGTCCTGCCTATGCTATTTTAGGGATGGAAGAAAAATTAAAAGAGATTCCCCTTCCGAAGGGATATGAATTGAACGAATTATACATTAAACAACCCGATTTTGAAGACAATTACACCGTAAAATGGGATGGTGAATGGCAAATTACCTTAGAAGTGTTTAGCGATTTAGGTATTGCTTTTTTAGGAGTAATCATCATCATTTACATGTTAATTGTAGGGTGGTTTCAAAACTTTAAAGCTCCAATAGTAATGATGGTTGCCATTCCCTTATCAATGGTAGGAATTATTTTAGGGCACTGGATGCTGGATGCTTACTTTACAGCTACTTCGTTTATTGGAATGATTGCCCTCGCAGGAATTATGGTTAGAAATTCTGTCTTATTGATTGATTTTGTCAATTTACGTTTAGCAGAAGGAGTTCCACTAAAGCAAGCCGTGATTGAAGCTGGTGCTGTTCGTACTACTCCTATCTTACTAACCGCAGGTACGGTAGTTATTGGTGCATTTGTCATCTTATTCGATCCTATTTTCCAAGGATTGGCTATCTCTTTAATGGGAGGAACGATTACAGCAACCATATTAACTTTATTGGTAGTACCATTAGTATACTATTTAATTGAACGTAAAAACTTTAAGTAAAATGAAACTATTAATAATAACTGTGGTTGAAGGACTTCAAGACGAAGTACTAAAACTATTAAAAGAAGCAGCTATCAATAATTTTAGTGCTTCTGATATTGAAGGTTTTCGAAATTCTTTTCCTGTAGTTTCTGTAAACGATTGGTTTTCTGGCAATAAGAAAGCAACGGATTCGTATATGTATTTTTCGTTTACTGAAAACGATAAAATAGATGCGCTGTTTAATTTAATTGAAACTTTTAATAAAAATTTAGAAACAAATAATCCAATACGAGCTGTTGTGGTTCCTATTGATAAATATATTTAATTATGAAAAATAGAATTGTACGTGGTATTGCTGGTAGTTTTATATTGATCAGTTTAATCTTAGCCATTAAAGTAAATAGTAATTGGTTATGGTTTACTGCTTTTGTAGGTGCCAACTTATTACAATCATCATTAACCAAATGGTGTTTGATGGATGATATTTTAACCAAAGTATTTAAAGTAAAAGATTAAGAATTTATTCTACGGAATAATTCAACATGAGTTGAATCTTTTTATACAATTGTAGAAATTGTTGCTGTAAATCTTCTGGAGTTTCAAAAAAGTGCTCCATAATTACAGCAACAATTTTCTATTTATACTTTAGTCACTAACCTTCTTCCTGCTGATTATTCCTTTCTTACAAACGCAATTTCTCTTTCGTAAAATCTTAATCTCATTATAAAAACACTATTACTATATTTGTTTTTATGGTAGAAATTAAAGCTATTCTTATTGACGATGAACAAAGTGCAAGAAATGTTTTATCTAACTTACTAGAAAGAGCTTCTACCAATATTACCATTCTTGATTCCTGTAATAATTTAGAATTGGGTGTTCAAAAAATAAAAGAATTACAACCCAATGTGGTGTTTTTAGATGTACAGATGCCTAATTATGCAGGCTATGAAATCGCAAGGTTTTTTGATGTTATACCATTTGAAATTATCTTTGTTACTGCTTATGATCATTACGCCATTAAAGCTTTTGAGTTAAATGCCATTGATTATTTAGTAAAACCTATCGATAGAAATAAGTTAGATATAGCTCTTAAAAAGTTAGAACATAAGCTACATCAAGAAGCTTCGTTAGTTGATTATCAAGCGCTGCTTGAAACTATAAAAGATAAAAATTATAAAAAAATTGTCATTCCAGAATTGGGTAATAGACATATTATTAACTTAACTGATATTGTTGCTATAGAAGCTGATGGAGCCTACAGTAAAATACACTTATCAACTAAAACAACTATCACTACCAGTAAAAATTTGAAATATTTTGAAAATATTTTGACAGATGAACGTCTTTTCTTTCGTTCTCATAGAACATGGATTGTTAATTTAGCTTATATTGAGTTTTTAAACAAAACAACTTTAAACCTCACTCTAGATAATGGAACTATTACAGCAAAAATTTCTAGATCAAGAATAAGTAGCTTTGAAAGTAATATCTAGCCATAACCCATCATTTCTTTTTATAAAGTATTTTCTTTTATTACTTATGCTTTGTGTTCCAATGACAACAAAAGCACAAGAACCTGTGTTTATACAACTTTCTGAAAGAAACAAACTTCCTGATAATGAATTTTATAACATTCTTGAAGATCATAAAGGTTTTATATGGCTATCTGCCAACAAAGGCTTGTATCGATACGATGGTAAAACCTTTAAAAACTATAGCAACCCTATACAGCGTGGGGCTTCTGTATTTAACACTCAAGAAGATAATTTAGGTCGAATTTGGTGTAATAATATTTCTGGTCAGTTTTTCTATATCCTAAACGATGAACTCCATTTATTTACAGATTTAAGTAACCATTTAAATGGTGAACTAGCTGATTTTGTAATAAGAAATGATTTTTTATGGGTTTTTACTGTAAAAAAAATCTATAAAATAGATTTAAAAACCAAGCAAATATTACAGCAATACACTACTACAAAAAAATTCGGAACTCCGTTTTCTTTTAATAATGCTATTTATTCAGGAGCCATCGATTCTATTATTTCAATAAACAAAGACAACAGTATAACTTCACTAATAGAAACCAATCTTCCTTATAAAGGGAAAAAAGGTAATGCTTTAAGTTTGGGGAAGTCTGTTATTTTTAAAACGGACTCAACTTTCATTTACTCTCAAATAAGAAACAAAAAAAACAGCTTTTATAAATTAAACTTCCCACAAAAAAAGTTAGAACTAGTAAAAGGGCTAGAATCTCTTGAAAAAATAAAACTCTATACTATTTTTGAGCATAACGCTGAAACTTGGATAGCAACAAATCAAGGAATATGGGTTTTTACTTTCAAAAACGCTGCTTTTCAACTAAAAAAAAGATTCTTAAAAAATAAACATATTACCAAAATTATTAAAGATAAAGACAATAATTATTGGCTTACTAGTTTAAATAATGGTGTTTATATTATTCCTAATATTCATATAGAAACCTGTAACATTCCTCTAAAAGAGGAAAACATAAAAACATTAGACAACATAAACGACAGTACTTTAGTTATGGGAAGCAACCATGGAAATGTTATTTTTTATAACACCAATCTTCATACTTCTACAACTATTAATTTACCTATTAACGAAGGAAAACTGTCTAAACTAAAGTACAATCCCAAGCAGCAAAAAATTTACCTTAGTAAAGGGTTTAGAAGTTATGTTTTAGATTATAGAGATTTAACCCTTGAAAAAACTAGGTTTTTTGATGCTGCAAAAAGTTTTTCATTCTTAGCTCACAACGATTTACTGTATACCAACCATAACAAAGTTGTTTTATTAAAAAATGCTAATTACCACGGTAAAGAAAAATTTATTTCAACAAATAAAAGAACTTACGATTCTTTTTATGACGAAATAAAGCGCGAAGTTTATGTTGCCTTTGTTGATGAATTAGCGGTATACGACAGCCTTTGGAACAAACAGGTAATTTTAAATAACGAAAAACCCATCTATAGTAAATCGATAACCCAAACCGCTAATGGTATTGTTTGGGTTGCCACATTTAAAAATGGCCTTTTAGGAATTAAAAATGGCAAGGTAATTCGACATTATACCACCCAAGATGGCTTGACCTCAAATATTATTGAAAAAATTAAAGCTGACCAAAATACGTTATGGATTGTGGGGGCAAACAGTATTCAAAAGCTCGATATTCTCACCCATAAATTTAAAACACTCACCAAACGAGACGGTATTAAATCTTACAATATTTCTGGTATTGAAATAATTGGTAACAAAATCTATTTCTCATCTGACAAAGGGTTATTTTCCATTGATAAAAACAATGCTTTTAAAACATTACATCCTAAAGTATATTTTAATGCTGTAGAAATTAATGAAAAAGATACCTTAATTACTTCAAATTATACCTTAAGGTATAATCAAAATGCAATAAGAATAAATTTTAATGTCAATGGCTTTTTGTTTAACCAAAAAGGAACATATAAATATCGTTTAAGAGGATACAACGATGCTTGGTTAACCACAGCTATTGGTGAAAACTCAATAAAATACAATAGTTTACCCGCGGGTGAATACACCTTTCAAGTACACCCATTTTTAAATAGTACAAGTACTAACTATGAAATAAAAGAGCTACACTTTTTTATTAAAAAACCATTTTGGAGAACCTTATGGTTTATCTTATTAGTTGCTTCTCTTATTTTGGGAGCTACTATTGTATACTTTAAACAAGCAATGCAAAAAAAAGAAAAAGAGCGCATTGCCCAATTGGAAAAAATATCTTTAGAAAAAGAGCTGATTGCTATTAATTTAACTGCTTTGCGTTCACAAATGAATCCGCATTTTATTTTTAATGCGTTAAACTCTATTCAAGATTTAGTTTTGCAGCAAGACACCGACGCTTCTTACGACTATATTGTGTTATTTGCCAAGCTTATACGAAGTACCTTGAGCTATACAAATCAAGATTTTATTCCTATAGAAAAAGAGTTAGAGTTTTTAAATGTATATCTACAATTAGAAAAGCTTCGTTTTGGGGATGACTTTACCTACACAATTACTTACGATACCCATGAAGAACTGGAAGTTCCTTCTTTGTTAATTCAACCTTTTATTGAAAATGCTTTAGTACATGGTTTACTGCATAAAGAGGGAGAAAAAAAACTAGACATTACCTTCCATTTATCAAAAAACACCTTGCAATGTTTTATTATTGATAATGGTGTTGGAAGAAAGAAAAGTAAAGAAATTAACCTCCGTCAAGGAAACCGCCATGAATCTTTTGCGTTGAACTCCATAAAAAAACGTTTAGAAATTTTTCAAAAACAATATGTTACTAAAATAGGTTTTGTTATTGAAGATATTTATAAAAACAACGCTCCTAATGGCACAAGGGTAATTGTAACCATGCCCTATAGAAAAAGATTTTAACTCCCTATCTTTTTGTTTATAAACTCAAATGGCTATTCATTAAGTCATTTGTTTTCTTGTAGTTACTGTAGAGTATACTTGTCATAAATTTTAAATAAAATGAATATGAAACAAGTTTACTTACTAATTACTTTATTACTCTTACCTTTTACAATACAGGCGCAACAAAACTTTTTTGAAGCATTAGAAAACAATGGTGATGGGGCTACCTACCGTGGTTTTGGTGCTTTGGTAGCTAAAGGCGATGGAACTTATAATTTTAAAACAGACTATCTTCCTGTTAAAATTGAATTAGAGCGCACCCCATCGGGCATTCCTGTTGGTTTTGAAGCTAGATTTATTAGTGAAGATAAGCGTGCTTTTCGTGAAACTGAATTAAGTGATTATGGCACAATAGATAACTACATCCATCCTATTAGTATAAAACATAGGTACACAAAAGAAGGCTATGTGGTAATTGATGATTTGCTATTCCGGTTAGATAAAATATACGACGGAAGTTTTCCTAGTATGGAAAATGTAGCTTCGGTTTATGTGCTTGAAAAAGACAGAAAAGCTACGACTACAACTGAAGCCCCAAAAAAGAAAAAAGGAGGTTTTCTCTCTAGAATGAAAGCTAAAATTAAAACGGCAAAAATTTCATCTGCTGCCTCCAACCCTACTTACAAATACCTTACTTCTTTAAACCTTGATAAAAAGTTTAATGATTATATCGCTGCCATGAAGCTAAAACAAGCAATTCCTTTAACAGCAAAAGACAATGCTAAAATAGCTGACATAAAGAGAGCTAAAACCATGGGAGAAGAAGAAATTAAACGTTATAATGATTCTATCAGAGCCACTCCTGAATATAAAAGATTGAAAGAACATCAAGCTCGTATGAAAGCCATGGATGAGGGAAATGCTTTAACAACCGTAACCATTATAAACCGAACTGGTAAAGATATTTATGTATTTGAAGAAGGATCTAGTAATGCAAGCAAAATAACCAACTCAAGCTCCTTAAAAGTACCTTGTACTAAAAATTATTACTACAATTTCAACCCTAATTCTTCTAATAAATCTTCTTGTTATAGTGCCAATAGTGCATGTAACTATAGTATAACAATCAAATAAAACAGTTAATTCAAAATCAATCACTCATGAAATCAAATAAAGTTTTCAACCTACTTGTAGCAACTCTTTGTGTATTCTTTTTAACTGCTTGTAGTGACGATGATACTATTGCTCAAAAAGCAAATGAAATTAAAATAGGATCTAAAAAGTTTGAACTTAAAAATATGGTGCTTTTTAATAACGGAACACATAATAATCTTACCAATTTTGAATTATACCTTTCTAGTCCAGGTCTTATTATTGATGAAAATAAAGACCCAAAAGGTAATGGAAACATATTGGTTCTTGATCTTTATGCTAACGAAGACACAAAATTAACAGGAGGAAAATATGTTTTTAACGACTACAGTAATACTAGTTTTAGTATTATTGGAGGGTTTCATTTCCTAAATTTTGATGCTTCTTTAGGTGAAAATCAAACAGGTAATGCTATAGATATAGTATCAGGAAATATTTCGGTTGATGCTAATAATAATGAATACACCATTACAATTACATTAGTTGATGAAAATGGAACCAATGTTATAGGGTACTACAAAGGAAATATACCAATTCTAAATTACGACGCCCCATAATAAAACCAACTGCTAAATACCTCAACATTATAAATTAATATTGAGGTATTTTATACAACAAATATAGCGTCATAACAAACTATTTCAATTTACTCTTCGTAAAAACGTTTTTTATAAAACTATATATTAAAAGTACTCTTATATTATTGATTAAAAAAAAGACAAATGAAAATTTTTAAATATATTTTTGTATTTATATTACCTTTTACCGTCTATGCTCAAAATGAAGTACCTACCAAAAACATTAATGGTCTTTATCATTTACTTGAAGGAGAAAGAACTTTTGGAAATAAGCAAACCAAAACTAAATTTTTTCAATATGGCTTAATAGATACTACAAAAACAGTAGCCGTAGCTGCTTGTAAAAAGTGTATACCTGCAATTTATAAATATCAAGAAGTAGAAAGTAAAGAACTAAACAGACCAGTTTTTTATAATAATATTGGTCTTTTTTTAATTTCATATGATAAAGAAAGTTTTGTTATGGTAATGGCAGCCAATAAGCAAGATGTAGATTGGACTAACTTTGCATACAGTAATTTTTACAGTAAAAATTACACAAAAGTAAAAGCAATGTCTCAAAAAAAAATTAAAGAATTTATTGTACGAATAGCAAATTAGTAATCGTCTTTCATAAAACATGCCCCCTAAAAATCAATTGAATTTTAGGGGGTTCATGGTTTACCTTGAATTTACATTTTCAATTTACAAACTCAATTTACTCTTCGTAAACTGTTTTTTAAAATATCTACATATAAAAGTACTCTTGTACTATTAATTAAAAAAAGATCAAATGAAATTATTTAAAAAAGGAATATTACTAGGCTTTATTGCACTACAACTAATTTCTTGTAGTAAAGACGACGAACCACAAAACACACCTCCTGTTATTAAAGCACAAAGTTTTACGGTAGCAGAAGACAAAGCTGCCAACACCAAAATAGGAGTTATTACTGCCACAGATGTTAATAAAGACGACTTAACTTTTAAAATCACAAAAAACGACAACAATCTGTTTGCTGTTAATGTTTCTGGAGAACTAAGCATTGCTGCTAACAAAAGTTTAGATTATGAAACCCAAACCAAACACGAAATTACAGTTGAAGTAAGCGATGATAAAGACAAAACCTCTGCTGTAATAACCATTAACGTTACCGATGTAAACGAAAATAGCCCAATCTCTATAGCGGATCAAAGTTTTACAGTAGCTGAAAACATTACTAATTCTGATATTATTGGTACTTTAAATATTACTGATCCAGATGGTGATGTATCAAGTTTTTCAATAGAAAGTGGAGATGCTACTAATTTATTTGTTCTTAGCAACACGGGAGAATTACGACTTGCATCTGGTAAAACATTAGACTATGAAACGAATACTACGCACACGTTAAATATTGAAGTAAGCGACGCTAATGGAAGTTCAGATACCGCTACTGTTACTATAAATGTAATGAATATAAACGATGTTGCACCTACTTTTACCGCATTTGGTCCCTTTACCATTGCTGAAGATATTGATGATACCGTAATTATTGGGCAAATACAAGCTACCGATGCAGAAGGCGACAACATTACCTATAGTTTACCAGCATTGAGCACAACAGGAAACTTATTTGAAATTGATGCCAATAGTGGTGAACTATCATTAATTACAGGTAAAAACTTAGATTACGAAACTTCTACTTTTCACATTTTATCAATAAGAATTTCTGATGGTACACATAACGTAGATAAAACCATAAGAATTAATGTTACCGATGTAGTTGAAACAGGAGGTACTACAGTAAATATACCTGATGCTAACTTTAAAGCGATTTTACTAGCAAACACTGCCATAAATACTAATGGAGATAACGAAATACAAGTAACTGAAGCAAATAATTATATTGGTAGAATTTTTGTTCCATCAAAAAACATTAGTGATTTAACTGGAATTGAGTTTTTTACAAAAATAACTGAATTAAATGCAAATAATAATCCCCTTACTAGTTTAGACTTGAGCAAAAATACTGAATTAATTATTTTACATGTTGCACTTTGCGGATTATCTAGTATTGACATTTCAAAAAGCGTTAAATTAGAAGACATTAATTTTAACGTAAACAAATTAACATCTTTAGATTTCAGCCTTCATGAAAAATTAAAACAAGTACGAGTTGGAAACAATAAACTTACTAAGTTATATTTAGCAAATGGTTTTAATAACAATATTTCATTTTTTGAAGGAAGTCAAAATGCAAACTTATCCTGCATTAAAATAGATACTGGTTTTACCGTACCTACCGATGGTTCTTGGAATAAAGATGCTACTGCTAACTACAATACTACGTGTCCTTAAAGTTCATATAATTAGAAAAAGGTCAAAACACGTGTGTGTTTTGACCTTTTTCACAATACCTAAGCTTCTTTAAAATTTCTACCTGCTGTTTATAAAATAACTTCTAATGATCTTCACTTACAATTTTGTGTCATTAGAAATAGTCCAAAAGATCTATTATATGAAACAAATAATAGGAATATTCTTGATTTTAATCACTTTAAGCGCTTGTTCTCAAGAGAGAAAAAAAGTTAGCAAACAAAAAGAAACAATGCTAAAAGAACCAAAAGTAGATAAACGTATAGAATTATTAAGCATTGTTTTTAGGCTTGCAGATAGCCATGAATATAGTCAAAATCTTTTTCCTATGTATGTTGAAAACATTGAAAATCATTTTGGAAAATTTAAAAGTCACGATTTAATTAAGTATGTAAAAAGTGAACTACATGAAAAAGGAATTGGTTTTAGTTCTGTTATGAGCATGGCTATACATATAACTGAACCTCCAAATATAAAAGCGTTGATAGTACCTTTTTCAAATAAATCTCTGGAGAAATCGTGGAGTGAAGAAAACTCTACACAGTTTTTAAAACTGTTAAATGAATTTTATACTGATACCGACTGTGAAACTTTTTTCAATAACAATAAAGAACTCTACAAAGCTGCATCAAATAGATTTAAAAAAGTTTATCGAAACTTAGATTTAGAATGGTATCAAAAATTTTATGGAGAAGGCCCAAAAGGAGAATTTAAAATTATAAATGCCTTAGGAAATGGAGGAGCGAGCTATGGTCCAAAAATAATTTATCCGAATGGAAATGAAGTGGTCTATGCTATAATGGGAACGTGGAGTGTTGATAACTTAGGTATGCCAAAATATGAAATGAACGATTATTTCCCAACTATTTTACATGAATTCAATCATTCCTTTGTAAATCATGTTATAGAAAAACACCACTCCGAACTACAAGAAAGTGGGGCAATTATTTTTAACAAAGTAACAGATGAAATGAATAAACAAGCATATGGTAATTGGAAAACTATGTATGATGAAGCGTTGGTTAGAGCGGCTGTTATTAAATATATGAAGGACCATAATTATGATGAAAAAACAATCAAAAAGGAATTGAATGAACAGTTAAATAGCGGTTTTTTCTGGACTCATGAGTTAGTGAAAGAACTAGAAAGGTATGATAACAATAGAGACAGGTATCTAACATTAGAGAGTTTTATGACAGAGTTGGTATTTTTTTTCAATAAAACGGCTTCTGAGATAGACAAAAGAAAAAACCTCGGTACTAAAAAAGAGAAAACAATTTTAGAATAAAAAAATAACAAACGTATAACAGTATTTAAACAAAAGAACAAATGAAACTATTAAAAAAAGGGGTATTATTAATGTACATAGCACTACAACTAATTTCTTGTAGTGATGATTCTTCTACAATTAAAAGTCCAGCAGAAATTATAGATGCTATTTTAAAAGGAAATGTAACTAGTATTGGCTCACAACCCGATTTGGTGGCCTTATCTGCATTCTCATTCCCTTCAGATGTTGCAGTAGATCAAAATGGTGACATTTATGTAGCTGATACTGGTGACAACAGCATAAAAAAAATCACTATCAATACTAGTGGAAGCTACCATATAACAACAATTGCAGGAGATGGTTCGTCAAATAGTAATGACGGTGTGGGTACAACCGCTTCTTTTCAAAGTCCGCTAACTTTAACTTTTAGCAAAGACTACAAAACATTATATGTAGCTACTCAAATTAAAATTAGAGCTATAAACATAAATACCAACGAAGTACGTACTATTGCTGGTAATGGCAGTTATGGAAATACAGATGGGATAGGTGAAAATGCTCAATTTAAGCACCCTTCTCATATTACAATAAACACCAATGGCACTGTTTTATACGTTTTGGAAAGTGAAAATGGAATTGTTAGTACAGGAAGAATTAGAAAAATTGACATTGCCAACAAACAAGTAACTACTTTACACTTAACAAATTTACCAACAACCTTTTACCCTCAAGGAATTGTGATAGATAGTAAAGATGAACATCTATATGTTGCAAATTGGCGAACCATATTAAAAATAAACTTACAAACAAACAATGCTACTATCATAGCAGGTTCTGATACCGAAAGTGGTACTACCAATGGTATAGGTGAGGCTGCACGTTTTACATCGGCAAAAAGCATAACTTTTAGCCCTCATGAAACCTTTTTATATATAGGTTCTCTTGGTGGTAATTATGGAATTAGAGCTATTAATATGCGTACTCTAGAAGTAACAACTGTAATCGGTAACGGCTATGGTTTTGTAAATGGAGGTGCTTCTACTGCACAATTTAAAGGTCCTTACAAGTTGAATTATGACAACGTTTCTAATAAACTATATGTTGCTGATCCAAGCAACAATGCTATTAGAGTTGTAGAATAAACTGTTATTTAAAATTCAACATGAGTTGATTTTTTTTATACAATTGTAGAAATTGTTGCTGTAAATCTTCAGGAGTTTTAAAAAAGTGCTTCATAATTACAGCAACAAATTCCAACTTATTCGTCAACGCGTATGCTCTAAAATAACCTGATAATTTAATTCTTTCAGCATTTGCTTTATCATCCATAAAACTGGTTATTTCTTCAAATAAACGGTAATAAATTCGGGCACTTACATCTTTCAATTTTCTTCCATGAAAGGTTAACGCATGTGAAAACTCATGAATTCCTAAGTTTAAATTATCATTTAGAACCATATCTCCTAACAAAAAATCTTCCCAAGAAAATACAATAGATTTTAGTTTTGGGTTAAACTCTCCTTTATGATATTGTTTAGTTATGCTTGAATAAAAACTAGTAGGATATACTATAATCTTATCGAAAGTTGTTGTACGATATTTACGCATTCCGAAAGTCAATTTAACATACGATGCTGCGATTAAAACTTTTGCCTCTGGGATTAGCTCAAAATTGTCTCTTTCAACAAAATCATAGGTTCTGATAAACTTGGTCAATCGATGTTCAAAATATACTTTTTGTTTTTCATCTAGTTTTTTATAGAATCTTACATTTTCAACTAAAAACTCTTTTTTCTTCTTTGCTAACTTCTTCTTTACAAGATAAAATGCACAAAAATAGGCTTGTTGAAAACATAGACATATATTGACTCTACGATGTTAATTCCAACCCCCACAAAACTAAGTAAGAAAGTAATATATTTTATTAAAAAACAGGTTTCATATTAATGTAAACTTCAAATATAACTTGTGTAACTTAAGGTACGTGAGTTCATATTACTCTTTTGTAATATTGCTCAGTTAAGCAATTTCCCTTAAAAAATAAATCCTGAAAAATTGGGGTTTTGAAAACAGACTACAAAAATCCAAAAAAGTAATCGGCGGAGCGAAGTTTAAAAAAATAACTTCCAATATGATGCGCTACGATACTTTAGGAACGATTGATAACTGTAAAAAATAACACCCCTTTAACTCGAAAGTTCTTAAAAACAGAGTTTAACAAGTATTTAAAAAAGTTACAGAAGAAAAAAAGGATTTGAATGTCTTACTGATCTTATCGATAATTTCTTATCAAAGCGCCTAATCTTATTAATAAAATTATACAGCAGACAAGATAAAGCACTATAAAAAAACGAATAATCGTTTAAAGGAACTTGAAACCTCGTTGTGAATTGATTTCAAATTGTATTTTTACGTGAGCAATCACAAGGAAGTTAGGATATAAATTTTAATCATATGAGTTGTGAATTGATTTCAAATTGTATTTTTACGTGAGCAATCACAAGTAAGACCAGTAATATCCGCCTATCTGTTTTGTTGTGAATTGATTTCAAATTGTATTTTTACGTGAGCAATCACAAGACATAACAAATTAATGATAATATGGGCTTAGTTGTGAATTGATTTCAAATTGTATTTTTACGTGAGCAATCACAAGTATGGTAACTTAATTAATATGAAAGGTATTGTTGTGAATTGATTTCAAATTGTATTTTTACGTGAGCAATCACAAGAACAAATAAACAACACCTAATAACTAAAAAGTTGTGAATTGATTTCAAATTGTATTTTTACGTGAGCAATCACAAGGTAGTTCAGTCGTACTATGATGACGCTGGTGTTGTGAATTGATTTCAAATTGTATTTTTACGTGAGCAATCACAAGCTTTAGATAAAGTGTCTTTTGTAAAAGATTGTTGTGAATTGATTTCAAATTGTATTTTTACGTGAGCAATCACAAGTGTTGCATTATTTATCACCTTTAAATATTAGTTGTGAATTGATTTCAAATTGTATTTTTACGTGAGCAATCACAAGACACCTAACTTCAACCCATTAACAGAGATTGTTGTGAATTGATTTCAAATTGTATTTTTACGTGAGCAATCACAAGACATGGGCGAAGATAATTTTAGGCTTATTGTTGTGAATTGATTTCAAATTGTATTTTTACGTGAGCAATCACAAGAGAAAAAGGATTTGTTTATTTATCTGAAGGGTTGTGAATTGATTTCAAATTGTATTTTTACGTGAGCAATCACAAGTACATCCATGTAAACGCAATACGATGTTATGTTGTGAATTGATTTCAAATTGTATTTTTACGTGAGCAATCACAAGTTATTGGATTTTTTACTTTTTCCACTTCCTGTTGTGAATTGATTTCAAATTGTATTTTTACGTGAGCAATCACAAGCTCTCTTCCTGTCTTATTACTATATACCTGGTTGTGAATTGATTTCAAATTGTATTTTTACGTGAGCAATCACAAGAATGAGATTAGGATTGAGATTGGCTTCTTCGTTGTGAATTGATTTCAAATTGTATTTTTACGTGAGCAATCACAAGATACTGTAACTGGATTACCTGAACCACCTAGTTGTGAATTGATTTCAAATTGTATTTTTACGTGAGCAATCACAAGGTTTAATAATTTCATACTTAGAAAGATTATGTTGTGAATTGATTTCAAATTGTATTTTTACGTGAGCAATCACAAGTTGTGATGGCGACATTCGTTCATCATGCATGTTGTGAATTGATTTCAAATTGTATTTTTACGTGAGCAATCACAAGTCTTCTTCTTTTTCTTCTATTTCCTTGAGAGTTGTGAATTGATTTCAAATTGTATTTTTACGTGAGCAATCACAAGGGGCTTTTGTTTAATTTATTTTAGTCTTTAGTTGTGAATTGATTTCAAATTGTATTTTTACGTGAGCAATCACAAGTCAACTTTCTTATAACCTTCTGAAATTCCAGTTGTGAATTGATTTCAAATTGTATTTTTACGTGAGCAATCACAAGAAAATGACGCTTTTCTTGCCCATTCCTTTGGTTGTGAATTGATTTCAAATTGTATTTTTACGTGAGCAATCACAAGCGTTTAGCTCCAAACCAACCATTACCAGTTGTTGTGAATTGATTTCAAATTGTATTTTTACGTGAGCAATCACAAGCAATCTCTTTAAATTCACGACTCCAATTTAGTTGTGAATTGATTTCAAATTGTATTTTTACGTGAGCAATCACAAGTCCTTTTGTTAGGAATTATATTGATACTATGTTGTGAATTGATTTCAAATTGTATTTTTACGTGAGCAATCACAAGTGAAGTAAAAAAAACACTTGACTCATTTCTGTTGTGAATTGATTTCAAATTGTATTTTTACGTGAGCAATCACAAGGTAAATGTTTAAAACCTCCTATTTTAGGGAGGTTTTTGCATTCAACAGAATTTTAAACTTAGAACAATTCTAATTGCTGTACAGGAGTTGGCTTTGGAATTTCTTTTCTACCATGAAAAATCTCCATCATTCCAAATTGCTTATCGGTTATTTCAAAGACACATACTTTACCATACTTTGGTAGTGAACTTTTTACCCTTCTTATATGTACTTTACTGTTTTCTCTACTGGGGCAATGGCGCATATAAATAGAAAATTGAAACATCGTAAACCCGTCATTTAACAACTTTTTTCTAAATACATTGGCAGCCTTTCTTTCTACTTTGGTTTCGGTTGGCAAATCAAACAAGACTAGTATCCACATAACTCTATAGGCATTATAACGGTTCTGACTCACGATAAACTAGGGTATAAAATAGTGCGCCTTTCTCCTATAAAGCATTTATACAAGCTAGCTGTAGTCGTTGTTACAGCCACCATAAGAGGGCGTATTTTTGCATCAATCAAAACATCTTCAGTAGCTATTTGCAATAGGTGTGCTTTGGCTTGTTTACTTAAAGCATCTTCTGTTGGATGTTTTGTAATATATTCTAATACAAGTTTATCTACAAAAGGGCGGTAAGGTTCCATTATATCATCAGCTAAACAATACGGATTATATTTATTCTTATGAAAAATGCCTTGTGCTGGTAACATACCGCTACTTACAATAGCACGTGCTACAATACTACGTAAAACAGCATATCCAAAATTTAAAAAATTATTTGGAACATCTCCAAAGCGCTCTCGTTGAAAATCGGTTAGTATGTATTTCCAATAATGGTTGGCCGCTTTTCCTTCCATATTTGTTTCATCTCCTGAAGTAATTTTTTCTAAATAGCTATCCATTGCCTCAAATGGACTATTATTTTGTTGTAAAAGCTGCTTTTGATTTTCTATTTTAGAAATTACAGTTTGTTTCCAAAGTTGTTTTTTTAAGGGGATGGAACTTTTTAATTGGTATCGCCAACGTTCGGTAAGTTCAGAATGTCCTACCATGGGTTGCATGAGTCCGTTTGGCAAATGATGATTATCGCAATGAATTAATGCAACACCGTTCCCCATTAACTGATTAATAAGTTGAGTAGATATAGTAATCTGATGATGGTCTAACATTAGCAACGCCATATCTTCAATAGACACTGTACCTATTGCTTGTTTGGTTTCTGGGCACGCGACAACTAACTGATTGTGTTTTAGTTTTAAATATGCCGGATTGCCTATGTAAATGGTTCTTTTTAGCATAACGGTTTGATTTTAATAAAAAAGCCCATATACATATATATATGGGCTTTTACAGTAATTAATATTCTCCTACTTGAACAATTTGACCAAGGTGATTTAATCTTACTTTTTTAATATCCTTGATATGATTTAGACCTAGCCTTTTCCATGCGATTTCTTTTGTGCTTTTATTATCTTCTACTGTTGTTTCTAAATGATGTCTGAAGAAATAGTCTTTAGTAGCAATTTTCTGTACTCTAAATAGGTATGGACTAATACGCGATGCTTTTTTTGCGTCCGTTAAATCAATTTCATTTATATCAAAATCTTCATTAGGAAAAACAAACATTTCGTTTTGTTTCATGGTAAATAAAAACTGCCAGCCTTCTTTTTCTTTATACGTTTTATCAATTATAGGCAAGTTTTTATTTACCCTTGCAACAGCTTCGTAAAAAGAAACTACCATTTCTTGTAAATTTCCTTTGTTATCTTTATAAATAGCTATATGGTGGTTGTTTCCTGTGCTAACAAAATCAACCGCTTGCTTATTACCTTGTTCATTTAAAATTTCTCTTCCTAAATGGTCTTTTTTTGTATGCAATGCTTCAGCGTTGCTAACACCTGTAATACGAACTCTTCTTATACAAATACCTTTTTCTTTATGTAACCATATAGGGTTTTCCTTAAGGTTAGAGAAAGCTTTTATCGCATTGTTATCGTGGGCTTTTAAACGTTGGCTTAAAAGCTGTCTTGTTTTTGTATCGATTACTTTTTCTATATTTTTTTGTGTTTTAAAATTCTCTGAATTTACTTCTTTTCTAATAGTATAAATATCTTCAAAACAAACAACCTCTTTAAAAGGTTTATTTTTACATAAAAGCGGATTTGTTTTAAGTGTTTTGCTATCAAAAGCAATTGTTGGGTTGTTATCAAATGTTTTTAAATGTTCTAAAACTATTTTTTTATGTACAGGGTTTACAATTTGCTGTGCAGTGCTTGCCTCAAAGTTTTTATTGAGTTTTATCGTTTTTTTAGAGGGACGTTTAATCTTTCCATAAACAGTTTCTTTATGTAATTGTCCTCTAGGAGTTAATTGTTTTTTTTGTAAGGTATTATTTTTAGTTTTGGTAATATTTATGTTACGAGTTACTACTTTATTTTTGTTTTTAAATGAAATAAGTATTGCTTCAATATGTTTTTTTGCTTCAGTTCTAAAGTTAGATATGGGTGCTTTAAACTTGCGTTTGCCATTTTTGTTTTCGGTAATTAAATTTTCAATATTTAGTATAATTTTGTGCTTCTTGTGATTTGTAAGCTTTCTAGCACTTAAATTGTTGATGTATTGAATATGGTTGTGTGTGGTAAAAGCAACTGTTAAAGCGTCCATTGCATGATGACGATGGTCGTTTCTTTTCGTCCAATCTTTTATAACTTCTCGTTTGTTTATTTCTTCAGTCCCTTTATTTAAGCGTTCTTCATATTCCGTGAGTCCTAAAGCACGATATTTTGGTAAATTGAGTTCTTTCATGATATTGATTAAATCCCAATCTTCTCTTAATTTATCGGTAATACTTCCTGTGGTGGCAACTACACTAGGAAATACCTCGAACAACATTGCCTTTGCTTTTTTAGCGATGTACTGACTGTTTCTTAGGTCTCTTTCAATAAAATCATCTGAAATATCTTCTTTAGAAATTAACAATTTCTTCCTTTTTGCAGGCGATATTTTTCCGTCTTTATACAAACTCTCAACCCTTAATTTATAGTCCTCTATTCCTGAATGATTGCTGTTGTTAATAAAGTCGAAAGCTGTAGTATTACTCTTTTCTAAATTTACTTCTCTATATGCGAGTGTTTTGTTTGAAAAGGAATCATCAAATACTAAAGCTTTAGGAATAATATGTTCAATATCTATTTTTTTTGAAAAAATATCTTCTTTATTTATTTTTCTGTTTGTAAACAGTGTTTTATATCCGTTACTTGATAGTTCTTCATAAAGACGATAACGAACTACATCATTTTTGGTTGGGTTTGGAATACCAAAATCTTTAATAATTAGCTTTTTTATATCTTGGTTTCTTTTGGTTGCCTCAGCAATATTCCTAGTCATTTTACTACGTTCATCAGCTGATTTTTTAAGCTCTCTAGCTAATTCTATACGTACTTCATCAGGTTTCCCATAGGTTTCTATAATTTGATTTACTACGTTAACAGTTTGGTTTAAAATTTTTTCTACAACAGGGTTTCTTAAACTATTTTTTTTAATGAGCTCAAGTTTGTCTTTGAGTTCTCTATTTTCAAGTTCTTCTTTTGTGAAACTATTAGAGTGGTTATACCCCACATTTTTACAGGCTTCGGAATAAGTATATCCTTTTTGAAGTTCGGGTAAAATCTTTTTTAACGCTTTGCTTGATAAATTTCCATAGTCTTGAGGAAAAGAAATACTGGCTAACATTTTTGTATGTTCAGGTTTAAAACCAAATTTTGAAACTAACTTTTTCTTTAAACTTACAGCATTATTCCCATAAATCATTTGGTCTTCTTTACTAACCTTGTTAAAATCTTCTTCAGTTGCATAAAGCAAATGCCATAACTGATAACTTGCCTGATTTTCAAATTTTTTACCCTGTAGTATTCCGTTAAACTCTAAAATATCTTGATTTATTCCTATTTCAGAAAAAACAGCTTTTAACTCTTCTTTAATAGCTGTGGCTGTTTTCTTTTCCCAATCAAAACCATACCCTTCTAACTCCGCAATTTTTTGATAAACATCATATAGTACTTTATTAGTAGTATTTCCTTCAATTTTTTCGTGGTTAGCTTTCCAATCACTTTGCTTTCCTAGCGCTATATGCTTTTTAAGAATCTTAAGCACACTGGTTGCTTTATGTTCACCTCTAAGGTTTAATTCCTGAAAAATTTCATCAATTATGTTTCTGTCTAAATCGTTAATGGCAATATGGTCGCCTGTATTTTTATTAGAAAAAATAAGGTTGTTCAATACCTGCCAAATTTTAACCTCTTGGAATAACGGAGATGATTTAGATACAACACGACGACCAATGCGTCTCTTCATTATTTTATTGGTTGTATCGTTCACATATTCTTGCTCCCAACTTTCAAACTGACAAAAGTCTAATTGTCCTTTTTGCGATTTTAATTTTCGTTGATAAAAAATAATAATATCTCGAATTTTTTCTTTTAAGGGTAGCGTTAGTTCTTTATGGAATTGTGTTTGTACAGACCATATTTTTTCAAATTCATCCATATAATCTTGCCTGTAAAAAACTTGATTTTTTAGTGAGATATGTGGGTTTTCTTGAATTTGTTGGTACAGATACTCTCCTACGATTATATTTTTAAAATGTAACTCTTTACTTCTGTCAGAAATTGCGCCTAAATAATCGCTCGATTTGTTCAAGTCATTATTAATTTCTTGAAGGACAATAGCTAAATGTTCAAGTTCTAATTTTTCAGTCAATCCCTTTGTGCGCCACTGATAACGTTCTAACCTTTTTTCATTAGCTGTTCCTTTTTGTGTGATTCCAACTAAGTTAAAAGGAGTTTTACAAATTGCCCATGTTTGTCTTTTATTTTTTCCTTGCAGTTCTTTATATAAGGGTTCGCTAAGAATTTCTGAATAATACTTTTGTTGATTTTTCCATATTTTATTGAACTCATTATGTAAGTCAGATTTATAAAAATCAGGAATGTATTTTTTATTTTGTTCTAATAAGTTTAGCACATATTCCCCTGGTGTTAAGTTATTTTCGTAAAGCTCTTTTGCTATTGACATTCCATCAATAGCTCCCCCATCTTCTTCATTCCTTGCTTTTCTACTACTTTTGTATCCTCTTTTTTTATTGATACTTAATAATATTCTTGCAAAGTCTTCCAGTTCAACCCTTTCTTTTGCTGCCTTAGCCCTTAGATATAAAGTTTGATGCGTTGTATTTTTTCCTATTTCTGTTAATAGAGTTTCTTTTGAGATAATATTATGATTGATTAACTCATTAATTAAAGCTTCTCTTCTTAGCTTATATCGTTGTAAGTTTCTTCTTGCTCCACGTTTTAAGGTCCTTTCAGTATTAGTACCTGAAGGGCGCCCTTTTTCAAAATCGGTTTTTTCATCAACAGTCAAAGGGGTTACTCTAACTCCTAACTTTATAATTTTTGATTCTTCCGAGTTATTTTCAGCTTCTTCTACCAATGCCCAACCGATTGAGGTGATACCTAAATCTAGACCTAAAATTTTTTTAGTCATTTTATTTTTTTTAGATACGAGTGTATTACACAAAATGAAATTTTGTGATATTTTTTTACTTTTTTAAGAGGAATAGCAGCAATTTTAAAATAAGTTGCCTTGGACAATAAAAGTAAGTTTTTTTTATTCTTTAAAAAAAGGAAAGCCGTAATCTACTAATTTAAAAAAATGTATATTAGCTCTACAATTTTGAAATCAATTCACAATAAGGATTATTCCGTTGTGAAAACATTTAAAGCGGCAAGGTATTACTTTGTCGCTTTTTTTGTTACCATAACTAGAATTGGCAAACATTAAGAGATAAAATCTTACATTTGTTTCTATGGATATAAAATTGACAGAACAAGAGAAGATAAAGATTCTAAATTCCGATGATATTTACGGAATTATGCAAAAAGTATTGCTCCGTGAAAGTAAGATAGACCAAAACCGTGAGCATTTTTGGGTTATTGGTTTAGCTAATAACAACCGTATTCTTTTTATTGAACTCATAAGTTTAGGCACTGTAAATGCTACCTTGGTAGAACCTATGGAGGTGTTTAGTTTTGCGTTGCAAAAAAGAGCTGTTAAAATCATATTATGCCATAACCATCCAAGTGGTGAATTAAAACCTTCTGAGGCAGACAAAGATATTTCTGACCGTTTAATACA
>NZ_JBLWTZ010000012.1:0-122902 GCF_048269885.1 Tenacibaculum sp.
GCTTAATCGTATGCGTATTTAAAACTCATGCACAGTTTTATGATATTAATACAATTATACCTAATTCTCCAACTACATCTAAATTTGAAGAAATTAAATCAGCTAACGTTAACGAGTTCCAAGGGAGCTTAGATTTAACTGTTCCTATTTTTAATATAAAAATAGATGATTTGGAAATTCCAATTTATATCCAGTACGATTCCAAAGGAATTAAAGTTGAAGAAGAGGCTAGTTGGATAGGTCAGTCTTGGTCGCTAATTGCTGGAAGTATTATAACACGAAATCAAATAGGAGTACCAGACGATGTAAAAAAGAATGTTGGATTTGTTCCGAACTCGACAGTATATATAAATCCTATCACAAATCAATCTGAAGTTGTAACTTGCTATACTGGAAAAGTTTTTGACAACTGTGGTTGGCTTTATTCAAATAATATGGTTGGTAGAATAGTAAACCTAGAAAAGAATAATTGGAATACGCCTAATCATGATGAAGAATCAAAATATCTAGGAAGTATTTTTCAAGGAGCTTCTGATAGCGCACCAGATATTTTTAATTTGTTTTTACCTAATAAAAAAGGGGAAAAATTCTTTTTTAAAGATTTAAATGAAATCCATTTTTTTGATAAAAATTCAATTAAAATTAATTATTCTTTAAGTGATAGTAATGGAATAACAGAGTTTGAAATTAAAGATGTTGATGGTACTAGGTATAAGTATAATGATACTGAGCTTTTACGTTATCAAAGACAAAACTATATTAGTAATTCTGGAGTAACTAACGTGCCTTCTGGATTGGAAACTTTAGCTAAAACTACCCCTATTAACAAGCTTTCTCAAATGCAAAGAGCTGCTCCATATTCTTTTTGGGATGCTTTAGGACAAGCTAAATGCCAAACAGGAACCGAACCTGAAGCAGTAAGTATTTCAGAAAGACTTTGGCCAAAAGCTTGGCATATTTCAGAAATAACAACTTTTAAAGGAAAAAAAATTACTTATGAGTATGAGACTGATACCATCTATAATTTATCTAACACTCACTGGAAGAGGAATTTATATCTAGGTACACTTGCTGGAGGTATATATCAAAGAGCTTACAATTATTACAATAGTTTACAAAAAATAGCATATCCAAGATTAAAAAAGATAGTTTGGAATAAAGGAAGTATTGAGTTTATTTCAAGTTCGTTAAGGGAGGATGTTTATTCAAATAACGAACAAAAAATTAATTCACAATCAAAGAAGCTTGATAGAATAAGAGTTTATAATGCCAAAAATCAGTTGGTTAAAGAGGTTGAGCTGCTTCATTCATATAATATTGCAGAAGGGTATAATAATGTTTTACCTGAACACGAAAAATCACTTTATAAAAGACTTTTTTTAGAAAAAATTATTATTAAAGACAGTAAATTAAAAAAAGTAAGTAGTTTTAATTTTGAGTATGACTCTACACAATTACCATATAAATTTTCTTATGAACAAGATTATTGGGGGTATTTTAATAATAATAATGGGGCTACTTTTTTACCAAACTTATGGTGGTATCCAGAAGAAGAAAGAGATTATATGGATCAAGGAGTGTTTTCATTATACCCTAGACCTTCGTATGCAGGAACAGAATCTAGGCTTTTTAACTATCAAAAAAGTGGTGATTCAGAGGTTAAATTTGCTGATAGAAGACCAAATTTTAATTTTTCTAAGGCAGGGATTTTAAAAAAAGTTATTTACCCAACGGGGGGAGAATTACACTTAGAATATGAGCAAAATGAATACTTATGGAGAAATATAAATGTTAATGGACCAGGTTTAAGAATTAAGAAAACTACTTTAAAGTCAAGTATGGATGATGTAAACCCTATTATTACTGAATATAATTATAATAATAGTGCAGGACTTACCAATGGAAGGATTCAAACAATACCTATGTTTACTGGTTTAGGAAGATATTTTAGCGAGAGTAACCCAACTCCATTATATTATATTTCATCTGCTCCGATAAATGATTTTAACTATACATTTAATACTAATTTTGGGTATTCAAGTGTAGAAAAGAGAATAATCTCAGGAGGGCAAAATAACGGTTACATTAATACTGAATTTACTAATTATATAACTTTAGGAACAACAAACTATGTTTCCAATCAAGGTGTAGAATTATACAAGTCATCAATATTTAATCTTAGAGGAGATTTTACATATCTTTTTGTTCCTAGTACAGGAAATGGAAGGAGAGAGAATACCCATGATTATTTTCCATATCCTCCAGAAACAAATTTTTCTTTTGCTACAGGAAAGCCTTTAGTAAAGCAAATATTTGATAACGAAAATAATTTAATAAATCAAAAAGTAAATCAATATGGTTTTTCAGATAATATGGATGTTGTCGAATCTTATTTTTCTATTCCAGGAGAAGGAAGTTCTGTAATCAAGTATCTAAGTAACAAGCATAATGTTTTAGAAACAGAAGATAAGAGGATTGAAGATGGTGTTGAAATAGTTAGTAGAACCTCATTTAAGTATAATAATGATTTCCTTATTTCAGAAGAAGAATCATTAAATTCATTAGGAGAAAAGATAAAAGCTGAATACAAATATCCAAAGGATAAGTCAACTTTAATAAATGTTCCTTCAGAAAACTTAGAAGCTATTGATAAGTTAATTGAGAATAATCGTTTATCAGAGGTCTTGCAAAAGAAAACTTATAAGGATAATGCTTTATTAAGTACTGAGCAAAAATTATTCGATTTTCTGGAGCCTAAGTTAAGTAAAATCAGAGTAGGTAAAGGCACCAAAACACTAGACGATTATATAGTTTTTCATTCTTATGATAGTAAAGGCAACCCTGAAGAGGTTAGTAGAAAAGGAGGAAAACATACTGTTTATATTTGGGGCTATTATCAAACACAGCCAATAGCTAAGATAGAAAACGCAACTTTGGCAGAAGTTAATCTAGCTATCTCTACATTAAATGCTAATTATAATACACTTGAAGAAATACAAGAGTTATCTAATTTAGATGATGATAACTGTACAGATTCAGAGTTATGTGATGAAAAGAATCTACGAACAGCGTTAAGCTCATTAAGAAATGCTCTATCACCAAAATCAAAAGTTACTACATTCACCTACAATCCTTTAATAGGAGTTACTAGTATAACTGACTTACGAGGAGAGACAACTTATTACGAGTATGATGATTTTAACAGATTGAAACTTGTAAGAGATGCCGACGGGAATATTTTAAAAGAACACAAATACCATTATAAAAACTAACTCTTGCTATGAAAAAAAATATATTATTAATAATTGTCTCTCTTTTTTTTATAGGAAATCTTTTTTCTCAAACGTTACCAACACCAATAGATACAGGCGAAGATAGTGTTTGGTACCGCGATGCAGATGGGGATGGGTTAGGGAATCCTTTAATTACATATAGAAGTGCAACCCGTCCCAATGGTTATGTTTTTAATGATTTAGATTGTGATGATAGTGACCCAAATGCTACGTTTGAAAAAAGTTGGTATAGAGATAATGATGGAGATGGATTAGGAGATTCGAATACTAGAATTTATAGTTGTAAACAGCCGTCTGGTTATATTTCTACAGGAGGTGATTGTGATGATAGTAATTCTTCTCTTCCTAGGTATTATTATAGAGATAATGATGGAGATGGCTATGGAGATAAAATTAACAGAGTTCTTGATTGTTCAGAACCTTCAGGTTATGTAAGTAATTTTAGTGACTGTAATGATTCTGATGCTACACTTCCTAAATATTGGTATTTGGATTCAGATAATGATGGATATGGAGGAGGAGGAGGAATCCTATATTGTAGTAAACCTGAATTTATTGGTCCTGATGGACAACCTTTATTTTACTCAAATAAAGATGGCGATTGTAATAATAATAATCCAGAAATTAATCCTTTGGCTATTGAGATTTCTGATGGCATAGATAATAATTGTGATGGACAAATAGATGAAAATAGTTCCAACAATAATCCTGATGATTCTATTTATAGTACTAATGAAAACTATACTTTTACAAGGACTTATCAAAAGCCAATGACAAGCTCCAAAGAAATAGTAAGTAATAAAGATGTACTAGAAAGTATTACTTACTTTGATGGATTAGGTAGAGCCAAACAAAGTATTGCAATACAAGCTGGAGGGGTTTTAACGAGTAATGAAATTCCAAAAGATATCGTTACACATATTACCTATGACCCATTAGGAAGGAAGGCTGAAGAATATTTACCTTACGCCACTACAACAAATAATGGAAATATAACAACAGGAGATGTAGCGAGGGCAACAAAGACCTTTTATCAAGCAAAATATGCGGAGGATTTTCCAAATGTAACAGATGTAAATGAAGTAAATGCTTATTCAAAAAAAGAATTTGATGGATCTCCACTTAACAGAGTACTAAAACAAGCGGCTCCAGGAGAGGCGTGGAGATTAAGAAATGGTCATGAAATTGAATTTGATTATGACGCTAATTTAGTTACAGAAGTAAAGGCATATAAGGTAAGCGTTTTAGTTACTGAAAATACCTATATACCTACGCTAATAGGAGGTGATAGTAATTATGAAGAAGGAGAGCTGTATAAAACAGTAACTAAAGATGAAAATTGGACTTCAGGTTTAAATCATACAACTGAAGAATTTAAAAACAAAGAAGGACAAGTCATTTTAAAACGAACCTATAATAACGGTCAAAAACACGATACTTATTACGTATATGATGACTTTGGAAATTTAACTTATGTGTTGCCTCCAAAAGTAGAGGCTCAAGCCGATAAGCCAACTACAACAGAGTTGAATGAGTTATGTTATCAATATGTATATGACTATAAAAATAGATTAGTAGAAAAGAAAATACCAGGGAAAGGTTGGGAATATATTGTGTATGATCAATTAAACAGACCCGTTCTCAATCAAGATGCTAACCTAAGAAGTGTTAACAATACAAGTATTGTAGATGATAAAAAGTGGTTGTTTACTAAATATGATGTTTTTGGAAGAGTAATTTACACAGGTATTTATACTCATAGTTCAATTATTAATAGAGAAGAGATGCAAACCTATTTTGACAATCAAAATAGTTCAAAAGAAAAATACTATGAAGAAAAATTAACTAGCTCAGGAGTATTAGGAGTTTATTACAGTAGCAGTGACTTTCCAAACACAAACTTAGAAGTATTAACTGTAAATTATTATGATGATTATACATTTAATAGGGAAGGCAATGACACCTCTGTAAGCACAGTGCACAATGTAAGTTCAACAACACGTTTACAAGGCTTAACTACAGGTAGCAAAGTTAAAGTTTTAGGAGTTTCACCAGAAAAGTGGGTAACAACAATAACTTATTATGATGAAAAAGCAAGACCAATTTATGTATATAGTAAAAATGACGAATTAAAAACTATCGATATAGTAGAGAATAAATTAGATTTTACAGGAAAGCCTATTGAAGTAAGAACCACCCATAAAAGGGGAGGGCAAGAAGCAGTTGTAATTGTAGATTCTTTTATATATGACCACTCAGGAAGGTTATTATCCCAACAACAATGTATAGGAGATGTTTCTTTAATAAGCTGTAGTAACGAAGCGAACTCAACAGACATTGTGTTTTCTGAAGTAATGACTTTATCAGAGGATAAAATAATAGTAGATAACAATTCTATTACTTTAAAAGAAGGTTTTCAGGTTATAGCTGAAACAGGAAAGTCGATTAAGTTTACTATATCAGAAGTAAACGGAGAAACTATCGTAAGCAATCAATATGATGAATTAGGGCAATTAAAAGCTAAAAAGATTGGAGGTAATTTACAAAAGATAGATTATGAATATAACATAAGGGGTTGGTTAAAAAAGATTAATGAGGATGATGATGCTACCGATAACGATTTGTTTAACTTTAGTATCAACTACAACAATCCTCAAAACGGTGCTACGCCCCTATATAATGGGAATATAAGTGAAACTTCTTGGAATACCTTAAACACCGATACTAGTACGAGGTCTTACTCGTATGAATTTGATGCATTAAATAGATTAGTCAGTGCTACAGGAAATATAGACCGATATGACCTAAGTTCGGTAACTTATGATAAAAATGGGAATATCAAGACGCTTGTAAGAAAAGGGCATTTAAATATAGGAGCAACAAGCTTTGGTACGATGGACGATTTAACATACAGTTATGATAGCGGTAATAAGTTACTAAGAATCTCAGATGGAGCTACTACAGACCAGTTTGGGTTTAAAGATGATGTGCTAGGTAGTACAGTAGATACAACAGATGATTACACCTACGATGCGAATGGTAATATGCTTACTGACACCAATAAAGGTATCACCTCAAATATTACGTACAATCACTTAAACTTACCAGTACAAATCAATGTAGGAGGTCAACTAATTAAATATACCTACGATGCTTCAGGTGCTAAACTGAAAAAAGTAAGTAATGGTGTTACCACAGAGTATTCAGGAGGGTTTAGATATGTAAATGGTGCATTAAAAGACTTTAAACATGCTGAAGGATATGTAAAGAAAGATGGTAGTAGCTTCAATTATGTGTATTCATATACCGACCATTTAGGGAATGTACGCTTGAATTATTCAGACTTAAATAACGATGGAGTTATACAAGCTGCTACTGAAATTTTGGATGAGAAAAACTATTATCCATTTGGTGGAACTCATGAAGGCTATAATACAGCTATCAATGGAGCATATTATCCATTTGGGTATAACGGTAAAGAAGAAAACGATGAAAATGGCTTAGCAACCTTAGATTTTGGCGCAAGAAACTATGATAAATGGGCTGGTCGTTGGATGAATATTGATAATAAAGCAGAAGCAGTAGGTCAAATTCATAGTAGCCCTTTTGGTTTCGCATTGAATAAGCCTACAAACTTAACTGATCCTGATGGAGATTGCCCTCCTGGAATTAATTGTGAAAATGTTTTAGATGGTATGGAAAGAGTAAGAGTTAATAGAGCAAGTAATTTAGGGGCAGGTTATACAAGAAATAATGGTAGAAAATGGCATGCAGGTCATGATTTGTATGCTCCAGCAGGAAGTAATGTCAGAGCCTCGATGTCAGGTAAAGTACATAAGGCAGGAACAAGTAGTTCATATGGTAATTATGTTACTATAAAAACTACTCATACAGATCACGTACCTACAGGTGAATATACAACTAGAAGTGATGGAACAATTATTCCTGAAACAAAAAAAGTAACTAGAACCTATTATACATTTTATGCTCATTTAGAATCAACTGATGTTAAAACTGGAGACACAGTTAAGGCTGGTCAAAAAATAGGAGCAGTTGGTACTACAGGAAATGCAAATGGATTAACAGGAAATAATGTACATTTACATTTTGAAATAGGGACAGAGTTGAGAGGGAAGAACAATCCATTTTTGAAAAAATCAAAACTTTTAGATGCAAATACTGCTTATAAGGATGTGTTCTTTAAATCCCAAGATGAAAGTGGTAATCAAAGTATAACAGGTGTAGTAAGAATATCTAAAGATAAAGATGGTAATATAATTTTTACATTTCAGAACTTTAAAAATACTACTGAGAATGGTAAAAATCAAACAAGACTAATATCTAATCAAAGAAAAGACGAATTACTAAATGGTACAGGGTTTGAATAAAATAATAATAATTCTTTTGGTTATTACATCTTGTAATAGCCAAAAGAAAGCTAAAGAAGAAAGTACTTCTATCGTTAATGAAACTTATAAGAAAGCTGAAGAAAAGCAAGTGAATTCAAAAGAGATTAAAACAGTAGATTCAATTTCTAAAAAAGAAATAGAACCTGTTAAGTTTTTAAAAAAAGCAGGTGTCATTAATAAATCTTATGTTTTTACTGAAGAAATAAGTTATAAAACATATAATAACATTAATTATCAAGTAAATTTGTTAGTGTTAAGTTATGAAGAAAGTTTAGGGAGTCTTTTTTTAGAAGATCCTGTTGTAAACATTTTCTATATCAGAGAAAAAGAAAATCTTTTAGATTATCGTATTATTTATACTATAGATGATGAAGATTTTAAGTTTTCCTTTAAGAAAGGGGAAATCTATTTTTTTGAATATTATGATTCTTCTACAGGCTGGAAAAAAACCATTTTTTATAATAAAAGTTTTTATCAAACACATAGATATGATGAGTCTGATAATATAGATATTGAATCTATCGACTTAAAAAACGGTACATACAAACTAAAAAACAAGAATGAAGTGTTTAAGTTTGAAGAAATAAAAAAATAATAAAAACCACCTTTAAGGTGGTTTTTATACTTCTATATATTATTTGTGTAATTCATAAAACTTCGTGTTTTATTTTTTACAGTTTCAGTATTAAAAATAATTTTTCCTCAAAAAGGAAAAATTATTGATTTAATTTTTTTCTCAAACTCACCTCCAAAACTAGAAACTAAAGTAAAAGGAAGTTTAGGTGAACTTTTAAAGTCTTTGTGTTTTATTAGTTTTTTAAACCTTTGTAGGATTATTAATTCACTTATCTGTTTTGATGCTCCCAATGCGAAAATATATTCAGACAAATCATCCATAGCAAAGAAAATATATGCAGTTTCTTCCGTTGTTTCTCTAGTATAATAATCTACGTAAAGTATTTCTTTTGATCTGGTGGCTTTCATATTATTTAGGGATATTAACTCTTTTTGTTGTACATACTTAAAAACAAATTCCCCTGCTCCCGCTAGTATTTACTAGTGGCGGTTATGCGTAAGCAACTAGAAATTAAATTTTAAAAAATAACAAAGATGAAACCACAGCAGTAATGTTGTGGTTTTTAAAGAATGAGCTTTTAGCTTCGTATTAAGATATAACAAAACTAAAATGATACTTTTACCTTAAATACCATGCTTAATTACTTTTTATAAATAAGGCGATTATGTGTGAACTTACTTTAGGACGGGATATAAGAATAAAAAAAGCCTTAACAACTAAATGTTAAGGCTTTTGTACTGAAGGCGGGACTTGAACCCGCACGGGCATTACGGCCCATTGGATTTTAAGTCCAACGTGTCTACCAATTCCACCACTTCAGCGTATGTGTTTTGTTAATGACTACTTTTTTAAAATGAAACCTCACTCATACAAGTGAGGTTTCTTGGTACTGAAGGCGGGACTTGAACCCGCACGAGCATTACGGCTCATTGGATTTTAAGTCCAACGTGTCTACCAATTCCACCACTTCAGCATACTCTTTTATAAAAAGGCTTGAGCGAAAGACGGGATTTGAACCCGCGACCCTCACCTTGGCAAGGTGATGCTCTACCCCTGAGCTACTTTCGCGTAGTCATTTTTTTATTTTAATGAACGTGCATTACTGCGAATGCGGGTGCAAATATAACACCATTTTTTTAATTACAAAGCAGTTTTTAATTTTTTTCAATTTTAATTCCAATAAAAATTTATGGTGGTTCAATAAGAATGGAATATCTTTGCAGAAATTTTTTAAAATTAGAAGTGGATTCCGTTTCATCTGTACATACTAAAACTTCCATAAAATCAATAGTTAAAGACTTTAAACAGTTAACGAAAGTTGGGTTATCCATTAGTGTGGTTTTTACTTCTATCACTGGATATTTATTAGGAGCAGAATCGATTAATTATACTACCATAGTTTTATTAGCTTTAGGCGGGTACTTAATGGTTGGGGCATCAAATGCTTTTAATCAAGTAATAGAAAAGGATATTGACGCCGTAATGCAACGCACAAAAAACCGTCCGTTACCTTCTGGAAGAATGTCAGCAACTACAGCTTTAATCATTGCTACATTATTTACTATTGCTGGTATTGCTATTTTATATGCGATTAATCCTAAATGTGCCTTATTTGGCGCAATTTCTATCTTTTTATATACCAGTGCTTATACACCTTTAAAAGCAGTAACGCCTTTAGCCGTTTTTGTAGGTGCTATTCCTGGCGCTATTCCTTTTATGTTAGGTTGGGTAGCAGCAACAGGAAAATTTGGTATAGAAGCAGGATTCTTATTTATGATTCAGTTTTTTTGGCAATTCCCCCATTTTTGGGCAATCGGTTGGTTACAGTTTGAAGAGTATAAAAAAGCAGGTTTACATATGCTTCCTATGGATAAAAAAGACAAAGGAGCAGTAGTGCAAATTATTTTTTATACCTGTATTATGATTTTAATGTCGATTGCGCCTGTGTTAAAGGTGACGGGAGACTTTTATATATACCCTATAACAGCAGCAATTATTTTATTATTAGGGTTGTTGATGCTTTACTATGGGATAGTTTTATACAAAACACAAAAAAATACCGATGCTCGTAAATTAATGTTAGCGAGTGTTTTTTATATCACAATTGTACCCATAATTTATGTGGTAGATAAATTTTTACACTAATGAGTGAACAATCATTGAAAGAAGAATTAAAAGTAGCGAAACGTAAATCGGCTAAACCAATGTTATGGATTTCCATGATTAGCATGGTGATGTTTTTTGCAGGGTTAACAAGTGCTTATGTAGTTAGTATGAACCGTGAAGATTGGGTTACGTTTGATTTACCTCAAGCATTTTATATAAGTACGGTATTAATAGTGTTAAGTAGTATTACGCTATTTTTCTCTCAAAAATTATTAAAAAAAGATAATATACAAGCTTCATTTACTTTATTACTAATAACTTTAGTCTTAGGTTTAGGTTTTGTATGGTATCAATATGTAGGCTTTAATGAGCTAAAGGCTGTAGGACTTTATTTTACAGGGCCAGAAAGCACCGTATCTACATCGTTTATTATAGGAATAACATTTATGCATATTTTGCACCTATTGGCAGGTGTAATCGTGCTTTTAGTCGTTATTTATAATCATTTTAAAAAGAAGTATTCTTCAGCCGATATGCTTGGGTTTGAACTCGGTGCAATCTTTTGGCATTTCGTTGATGTACTGTGGATTTATCTATTTTTCTTTTTCTATTTTATTAGATGATGAAAAATGCGTAATTTTGGCGCACTGATTTAACAAAAATTAACAATAAGAGATTTATGGGAGCAAATATTGCTGTAAATTCTGACAACAAGGAGACCTGGAGCGGAGGTGGTGTAAAACCATTTGGCGCTAGTTATGGTAAAATGATGATGTGGTTTTTCATCGTATCGGATGCATTAACTTTTTCGGGCTTTTTAGCAGCGTATGGTTTAACACGTTTTAAATTTATTGATTCTTGGCCTATTGCTGATGAAGTATTTACACACTTTCCAGGATTGCACGGTGTACACGCACCGATGTACTATGTGGCATTAATGACGTTTATATTAATTGTATCATCGGTAACTATGGTGTTAGCGGTAGATGCAGGTCATAAAATGCAACAAAAAAAGGTAGCTTGGTATATGTTTGCTACGATAGTTTTCGGTTTGATTTTCGTTGGATCTCAGGCTTGGGAATGGAAAAATTTCATCAATGGATCTTATGGTGCTGTTAAAACTACAGATAATCATATTTTACAATTTGTAAAAGACGGTCATCAAATTGCTTTAGCAGACTTTGTTCACAATGAGAGAAAAGATGAAAGAGTTCAGCATCAAAGAGAAAATGGATTGTGGTTTGAAAAAGAAGCAACAATTTCTCAATATTCAGTAGCTCAGGTACAGGAAGCTTTCAAAGCAGATCCATCCCTATTAATCAGAATTGAAAAAGTAAATCCTGAAACCAAACAAAAAATAATTTTATCAAGAGAAGAGAGTTTAGCTCAATTAGGAAAAGCTAAAATGGTTGTAGAAGGAGCCAACTTGCATGTAAACGAGTATGGAAACCCAATTTTTGCAGATTTCTTCTTCTTTATTACAGGATTTCACGGATTCCACGTATTCTCAGGAATTGTAATCAATATTATCATTTTCTTTAATGTTGTGTTAGGTACGTATGAGCGTAGAGGACACTATGAAATGGTTGAAAAAGTAGGTTTATATTGGCACTTTGTAGATTTAGTTTGGGTATTTGTATTTACTTTCTTCTACTTAGTATAATCAAAAAACAAGAGTAAAAATGGGTCACGCACACGAATCAAATACAAAAAGAATTTGGATTGTTTTAGCAATCTTAACAATAGTAACAACAGTAGAGGTAGCTTTAGGTATTGTAAAACCAGCAGGTTTACACTTACACGGATGGGGTACTAGTTGGTTAAACTGGATATTCATTATCTTAACGATTGTAAAAGCATACTACATTGCATGGGCTTTTATGCACTTAGAAGGAGAAAAACCTTGGTTTAGACGTGCTATCGTTTGGACAGCTGTCTTTCTAATATGTTACTTAGTAACCTTAGTATTAATAGAAGGTGGTTACTTATACGATACATTAGCACCATTAGTAAAATGGTAATCATATAAAATAAAAATTAAAGGTGGTGTCATAACCACCTTTTTTTATACTTAAATTTATAATAAAATGGATAAAACAAAAAGAAATATAGTATTGTTTGCACTGTTCATCGTGCCATTATTGTTTTATATATTTTTATCATTAGGAATCAATAACTTTGCAAAGTTACCTGTACTAACAGAAAATGTAATTGATATTTCTTCAATAAGTAAAAAACACCAGTTTGATAAAAGAATATCAATAGTTGCCTTTATAGGAAGTAATGTAGAAGAGGCAAAAGGAGAATTGTTTAACCTTAATGAAAAGATTTACAAACCATTTTATGGATTTAAAGATTTCCAGTTAATCGTTATTGCTTCCAACGAAGCCAAGGAAGACGTAGAAAAACTTCAGAAAGAAATAGGAGCTTTTACAAACATGATAAAATGGAACTTTATTTATGCTAGTGAAGCTGAAATTGAAGTATTGTACGATAGTTTTAAAACAAATCAGTCATTAGATAAAAACTTACATTCTTCAAAGGCTTTTATAATTGATAAAAAGGGGAGTTTAAGAGGAAGAACAGATGATGAGGACAGTGCAGGGGGTAAGTTGTTTGGCTATCATATGAAGTCTGTAGCTGAACTAAATAATAAAATGAAAGATGATGTTAAAGTAGTACTGGCAGAGTATCGTTTGGCATTAAAAAAGAACAACGCAGATAGAGAAATTTAAGGAAAACTCAGATGAAAAAACAAAATTATTCATACGTAGGTATTTCACTAATCGTATTGCTTTTTGGTATTTATGCAATCCCTAAAATTGTAGCCCACTTCCAAACAGCTAACTTGCATAAGTTCAATAAAGTGCCAGACTTTGAATTTATCAATCAAGACGGTGAAACAATCACTAATAAAAACTACGAAGGAAAAGTGTATGTAGTTGAGTTCTTTTTTGCCACTTGTCCTACTATCTGCCCTTTAATGAATGCACAAATGGTAGAAATTCAAAATGAATTTATGGGGAATCCGAATTTCGGGATAGCATCCTTTTCAATTACACCTGAAATTGATACACCACACCAATTGAAAGAATATGCAAAGAATAATGGGATAAATCATAAAAACTGGCATTTACTTACCGGAAAGTCAGAGGATGTTGTATATGATTTGTCGAATGAAGGTTTCAAGCTATATGCTGGTAAAGGAGAAGCTAGCCATGGTGGTTTTGAGCATTCTGGTTTGTTTGCATTAGTTGATAAAGATGGATACATTCGTTCACGTTATGATGAACATGGTAATCCAATTATGTACTACAGAGCCTTGGATGAGCATAATTTTGGAAACCAAATTAGTGAGTTAAAAGAAGATATTAAGTTATTACTGAAAGAGTAAGATGAGTACAGCAGAAGAAAAAAAGTATAAAAAGTTTATTACCGTAATTTCTATCGTAATTCCTATTGCAGTAGCTGCTTTATTTGGGATTAAAATACCTAATGTAGAACCATTGTCTTTTTTACCGCCTATTTATGCTAGTATAAATGGTTTTACGGCTGTGTTGCTAGTTGCTTCGGTAGTAGCAATTAAAAATGGAAAAAGAAAATTACATGAACAGCTAAATACCACAGCTATTGTTTGTTCTGCGTTGTTTTTGGTGATGTACGTGGCATATCACATGACTTCAGATTCTACTAAATTTGGAGGAGAAGGGATAATTAAATATGTATACTTTTTTATTTTAATAACTCATATATTATTATCAATTATCATTATCCCATTTGTCTTAATAACCTTTATGAGAGCTCGTTTGGGGAATTTTCCTGAACATAAAAAAATTGCAAAAATTACATTTCCCTTATGGTTATATGTAGCGGTTACAGGAGTAGTTGTTTATTTAATGATATCACCTTATTATGTTTAAAAAAATTATATTTTTTATATTTCTAGTATTTTCCCTGAATGCTTCTGCACAATGTGCAATGTGTAAGGCTGTCGTTGAAGGAGGTAATGAAACGATCGCTGAGGGAGTAAATAATGGAATTACTTACTTAATGGTGTTTCCATATATATTAGTCGGACTTTTATTTTACTTTATTTACCGTCACAAAAAGAAAGCAAAAAGCTAGTATTTCAAAATCAAGAATATTTTTTGTAACATTTCTCAGTTTTAATCGTCATATAGTCGCAGTAAAAAATAACTTACCGTATTTATATGGTAGGATACAGAATTGTTTGCTAGTTTTTCTAATTAACAGAAAAGCAATATATTTCTACTTTTAGAAATATCAACTAACTGAGTTTAAATAAAAAATATTGATCTTTTGAAAACTAAAATTGCATTATTTGCAGCTATTTTTACTTCTGTAGCTGTTTTTTCACAAAAACAATGGACACTTAAAGAGTGTGTAGATTACGCCTTAAAAAACAACATATCAGTTAAGCAAAATCGCTTAAGCGTTCAATTAGCTGAAAAGGACGTTGAAATATCTAAAGGAAATTTTTTACCTGATTTAAACGCTTCTTCAAGTGCTGGTTTTAGTTCTGGTTTATCACCAGATCAAACAGGAGTTTTAAAGAATACACAAAATTTTAATTCTTCATTCAGTCTGTCAAGTAGAGGAACTATTTTTAACGGTTTCAGAAATCTAAATCAAAAAAAACAGGCAGAATTGAGTGTTAAAGGAAGTGAGTTGGATTTAGCAAAAATAGAAAATGACATTTCTTTAAATGTAGTAAATGAATACTTAAATGTATTGTTTGCTAAAGAAAATTTAGAGGTTGCAACAGTCCAAGCAGAGATTAGTAAAAAGCAAATAGAAAGAGCTAGAGCTCAGTTTGAAGGAGGGGTAATACCAAAAGGAGACTTATTAAATGTGGAGTCTACTGCTGCGAATGATGTTCAAAGTGTAGTGTTACAAGAAAATACTTTGAGCATAGCCTTACTAAGGTTAAGTCAATTATTGCAAATACCTTCTAAAGATTTTGATGTAGCTGATATTGAAGTAGGCTCACCTTCAGCAGCATTATTATATGATAACTCAGATATAGTATATGAAAAAGCATTAACTGCTTGGCCAGATATAGAAAGAGCAAAGTTAGATGTAAGCAACGCTGACTTAAATATTAAGCTAGAAAAAGGAGCTTACTTACCCAACTTGTCTTATTCTATAGGAGCAAGTAGTTCTTATTTTCACCAGTTTAATAACCTATTTCCAGGCCAAACTAATGAGTACTTTTTTAAGCAAACAAAAGATAGAATTAGGTATAATATAGGTTTATCACTTAATATTCCAATTTTTAATCGTTTTCAAACAAAAAATAGGGTTACTAAATCTGTAATAAATAAAGAGGTTTCTGAACTTGCTTTAGAAAATCAAAAATTACAATTACAACAAGAAATAGAAAGTGCTTTTTTAGATGCAAAAGCAGCTGCTAAAACCTATGAAGCAGCTCAAGTGTCATTAGAGGCTCAAAAAGAAGCTTTTAAAAATGCCCAAGTTAGCTACGACTATGGGTCGATGACTCAATTTGATTTTGATCAAGTACGTAACCGATTGGTGAATGCGGAAGGAGCAATAATTAGAGCAAAATATGATTATGTGTTTAAAACGAAAGTATTGAAATTTTACTACGGAGAGTCAATCGTAGAATAATTTAGAAAGATATATTTATTGTTGGAAGAGCCTTGTTAGAATTTTACTAATGAGGTTTTTCTTTATAATGTATCTTTGCCAAAAATAAATTTCAGATTTGGCAACAATCTTACATATAGAAACTGCAACTAAAAACTGTTCGGTTAGTGTAGCAGCTAAAGGAGAGCTTTTAGCAATACAAGAGTTAAATGATGGAAACTATTCACATGCTGAGAAACTACACCCATTTATTCAGCAGGTAATACAGGAAGCAAAACTTTCTTTTAATGATATTGATGCTGTGGCAGTAAGTAAGGGGCCGGGTTCTTATACAGGATTGCGCATTGGAGTTTCAGCAGCTAAGGGGCTGTGTTTTGCTTTTGATAAACCTTTAATAGCTATAGAAACCTTGCAATCTTTGGCTCATAAAGTTTCTATGGAAGAAGGAGTAATTATTCCGATGTTAGATGCTCGTCGTATGGAAGTATATGCAGCTGTATATAATTCTAAACACGAACGAGTAAGAGATATAAAAGCTGAAATTATAGACGAAAATTCTTTTCAAGAGTACTTGTTAAAAGGAAAAGTATATTTCTTAGGGGATGGAGCAGAAAAGTGCAAAGAAGTTATTACGCACGAAAATGCAGTTTTTATTGATGGAGAGTTTCCTTCTGCGAAAGAAATGGTTCAGTTAAGTTTTGATAAGTACAAAAAAAACGACATCGAAGATGTCGCTTATTTTGAACCTTTTTATTTAAAAGATTTTGTGGTTACGCCTGAAAAAAAACGTTAACTCTCTTTGTGGATTTCAACAGAGTGAGGGTAAGGAATTTCTATTCCCGCTTTATCTAAGGCAATTTTAGTATTTTCTGTTATGTCAAAGTAAACAGCCCAATAATCTTCTGTTTTAGACCAAGGTCTTACAGCAAAATTCACAGAACTATCTGCTAATTCAGACACATTTACTGTCGGAGCAGGATCTTTTAATACCTTGGGGTGCGAAGTGATAACATTCATTAATACTTCTTTAGTTTGCTTAATGTCTGCGTCGTAAGAAACACCAAAAGTTAAATCCACTCTACGAGTCCCTTCCGAAGAATAATTTATAATATTTCCATTCGATAAAGATCCGTTAGGGATGATTATTTCTTTATTAGATAATCCTATGAGTTTGGTGGTAAAGATTTCAATCTCTTTTACAACCCCAATTTCCCCCTGAGCTTCGATTAAATCACCAACTTTAAACGGTTTAAAAAGCATAATTAAAACACCTCCAGCAAAATTACCTAAAGAGCCTTGTAAAGCTAAACCAACAGCCAAACCTGCTGAAGCTAAAATAGCCGCAAAAGAAGTGGTTTCAACACCTAATTTTGCTATTACAGTAATAATTAAAAGAATTTTTAATGACCAGTTTAATAAGTTAGCTAGGAATTTTTGCAATGTAATATCTACCTCTCTTTTAGACATTACTTTTTTTGCTGCTCTAAGAATTAAGTTGATAAGGTAAGAACCTACAATGTAAATAATAATAGCAACAATTGCTTTAGGAGCATACATTACTATGAGGTCCTGAAATTTTTCTAAATACTTTTCCATTTTTTATGGTAAATTTTAGTTGTTAATAAATGATTTTAGTTAGTAGTGGTTAATCTTATAGCATTAGACTAATTATTCCTGCGAAAGCAGGAATAGACTGGATGACAAAAATACGAGGTTTTTTTGTAGAATAAGAACCATAAAGACCAGCAATAAAAACACAGCTCAAAAAAAACAGACCTACATCGGTTTTTTGTGATGCAATAGACCAAATTAGACCAGCTGCTAGAAAACCGTTGTATAAGCCTTGATTAGCAGCCAATACTTTTGTTTCTTCTGCAAAATCTTTTGATTTTAAACCAAAAGTTTTTATTCCCTTGGGGTGGGTCCATAGTAGCATTTCTAGTACAAGAATATATAAATGAATTATAGCTACCAAGGTTAAGAGAATGTATTGTACAATATTCATCATAAATTAAAAGATAAATGCGGTTTAGATAATTGTCAAAACCGCATATAGTAAATAATTTGTTTAGGTTAAGGTTATTTTACTTCAAAAGTTACCTTTAGATTTACTCTAAATTCAGTTATTTCATCATCATTCACAACTACACTTTGCGATTGTACAAAGGCAGATTTAATACCTTTTACCGATTTCGAAGCTTGTTTAATGGCTTTTCTGGTAGCATCTTCCCAGTTTTCTTCTGAGTTTGCTAAAATTTCAATAACTTTCATTACTGCCATAATAATAATTTTAAGATTAATTTATGTAAATGTAAGATTTTTTATAGTCTTTTCAATTTGATAATCAAGTGTTAAAATATTTAATGTTAATTTAATGTTATGTAAATGTTTCAAATATGTAAAATTTTTGTATATTTGTGTTAACAGGTATTAACTTTAAAAGATTTAGATTATGAAAAAATTAGTATTAGCAGCTTGTATGTTGTCGATATCATTTATACAAGCTCAAGATGTAGAGCCAAAATATGAAGTTGAAGGTGATTTAGTAAAAGCCACTTATTTTTATGAGAATGGTACTATTAAAGAACAAGGTTTTTTCAAAAATAAAAAGTTAACAGGTACTTGGACTTCTTTTGATAAGAAAGGAAATAAGGTGGCTATTGGTCATTATGAAGCAGGAAAAAAAGTAGGTAAATGGTTTATGTGGAAAGAAGATGGATTGAAAGAAATCGATTTTAAAGATAATGCCATAGCAAGTGTACAAACTTGGAAAGAAGAAACCAAAATGGCAGTGAAATAAGTTAATATTTTGCAGAATAAGAGAATTAGACCGAGTATTTGAATATGCTCGGTTTTTTATTTTCTTCCAAAATCAGCAGGAATTTCTCCCCATGCTTTGGTTTCCCACTTCAATAAAGGATTTGTAAAAGTGTTTTGTTGTAACCAGTTTTCAGCACGTTTAATTAAGTCTAAAACCTCTTTATTAGAACTATCAAATGTAATATTGGTTCTACACTGCTTTTTTTTAACCCAACTCATAGCAATTTTAGAATCAGAATAAATAGGATAAGAATCCATTTTTTTAGTTTTTAACAGGGCAATTCCATGGACGAGAGCTAAGAACTCACCAATATTATTAGTACCGTTTTTAAATGGCCCCATTTTAAATATTTCTTTCTTGTTATGGGTCAACACCCCCCTATATTCCATTAAGCCAGGGTTTCCTGCACAAGCAGCGTCAACAGAAATACTTTCTAAAATAGGAGAACCGTAGGTAGCTTTTTCTTCTGGAGAAAGTGTTGTTTTTTTAGTGTCTTTTCCCTTGTAGTCGTTATAGCTCTTCTTTATTGCTAACTCAGCTTCTTTTTTATCGGCAAAAGCTTTGTATTGTGCTCCAGTAAAGCCATTAATTTGCTTTTTACAAGCGTCCCATGAAGAAAAGACCCCTGTTTTTTTTCCTTTCCAAACTACGTAGTATTTTTTCTTTTTACCCATTTTGTAAAATAAGCTCTTCTATAATTTTTGGGAAGTGTTTATATTCCAACACGTGAACTTTTTGAGCGATAGTTTCCGGAGTATCATCCGTAGAAACAGCCGTTTTAGCTTGGAAAATAATAGCGCCTTCATCGTAATTTTCGTTTACGTAGTGAATGGTAATACCAGTTTCAGTTTCATTATTTTCTTTTACAGCATTGTGTACATTCATTCCATACATTCCTTTTCCTCCATACTTTGGTAATAAAGCAGGGTGTATATTTATTATCTTATTAGGGAAAGCGTCTACAATTTTAGAAGGAATACGCCATAAAAACCCTGCTAATACAATAATGTCAGCTTCTGCAAGTAAAAAATTTAATACCGTATCTTCTTTATGAAAGCTTTCTTTATCAAATAACGATGCGTCAACATTTAGTTTCTCACAACGATCAAAAACTTTGGCATGCTGGTTGTTAGAAAGCACATGAGTAACAATCGCAGTTTTAGAAGAGTTGAAGTATTTTATGATGTTTTCGGCATTAGAACCAGAACCAGAAGCAAAAATAACGATGCGTTTCATGTTAAAATTTAGTTGTTTTGTTACTACAAAAAAAAGAATAATTATTAACAATGGTGGTGTTTGTAGCAAAATATTCAGGTATTTTTTTTATTTTAGACATCACATTTTTGAGCAAAAGTTAGAATTAATAACTAAGATTTGTATTTTTGCCTCGATTTTAAATTTTAAAACAAACAAATTATGTCAGACATTGCATCAAGAGTAAAAGCAATTATCGTAGACAAATTAGGAGTAGACGATAACGAAGTAACTAACGAAGCAAGCTTCACAAACGATTTAGGAGCAGATTCTTTAGATACAGTTGAGTTAATCATGGAATTCGAAAAAGAATTTGATATTCAAATTCCAGATGATCAAGCAGAAAACATTGGTACTGTAGGTCAAGCGATTAGCTATATTGAAGACGCAAAAAAATAAGATTATATGCAATTAAAACGAGTTGTAGTAACTGGACTTGGCGCATTAACGCCAATAGGAAACAATAAAGAAGAGTATTGGAATAGCTTGGTTAACGGAGTTAGCGGAGCAGCACCTATAACGTATTTTGATGCTGCCAAGTTCAAAACTCGTTTCGCATGTGAGCTTAAAGGTTTCAACGCGACCGATTTTATAAATAGAAAAGAGGCGCGTAAAATGGATAGATTTACGCAGTACGCAATGGTTGCTTCAGACGAAGCAATTGCCGATGCTAAGTTAAACCTAGATGAAGTTAACAAGTTAAGAGTTGGCGTTATTTGGGGAGCGGGTATTGGAGGTTTAGAAACATTTCAAGATGAAGTGTTAAACTATGCGAAAGGTGATGGTACTCCAAAATTTAACCCATTCTTTATCCCAAAAATGATTGCAGATATTGCTCCTGGAAATATTTCTATTAAAAATGGATTTATGGGGCCAAACTATACTACGGTATCTGCTTGTGCATCATCAGCAAATGCTATGATTGATGCGTTAAACTATATTCGACTAGGCCACTGCGACGTAGTTGTAACAGGTGGTAGTGAAGCTGCTGTTACAATTGCTGGAATGGGTGGTTTTAATGCTATGCATGCTTTATCTACAAGAAATGAAAGTCCAGAAACAGCTTCAAGACCTTTTGATGCTGAACGCGATGGTTTCGTTTTAGGAGAAGGAGCTGGTGCCATAGTTTTAGAAGAATATGAACATGCAAAAGCTCGTGGAGCTAAAATTTATGCAGAAGTTATTGGTGGAGGATTGTCTTCAGATGCTCACCACATGACAGCACCACATCCGGAAGGAATAGGTGTAATTGCAGTAATGAAAAACTGTCTTGAAAACGCTGGAATAAAACCAGAAGACGTAGACCATATCAACACTCACGGTACTTCAACCCCTTTAGGAGATGTTGCAGAATTAAAAGCAATCTCTGAGGTGTTTGGAGATCATGCTAAAAACATTAATATCAACTCAACAAAGTCTATGACAGGACATTTGTTAGGTGCTGCTGGTGCTATTGAAGCAATTGCTTCGTTATTAGCAATGGAGCACGGTATTGTTCCCCCAACAATTAATCACACTAACGTTGATGAAAACATCAACCCAGAGTTAAACTTAACGTTAAACAAAGCTCAAAAAAGAGAGATTAAAGTTGCAATGAGCAATACATTTGGTTTTGGTGGTCATAATGCTTGTGTTGCCTTTAAAAAACTAGATTAACCTTTTATGAATTTTCTTCGTAGAATTGTTAAACCCCAAAACAAAGCGGATGAAAACTTCTACTACGAATTAAAAGAACTGCTTAATTTTAAACCAATTAAGTTATCGTATTACAAAAAAGCATTTACGCACAGATCTTTAAAATTAGTAGATAGTAATGGACATCCTATAAACTACGAACGTTTAGAGTTTTTAGGAGATGCCATTTTAGGTACAGTAATAGCTTCTTACTTGTTTAAAAAAGTACCGGAAGGAGATGAAGGATATTTAACTCAAATGCGATCTAAAATCGTAAGCAGAGAACATTTGAACAATCTAGGGAAAGATTTAGAGTTAATTAGATTTGTAAAAAGTAATATTTCTAAAGAGCACGTTAGCAATAATATTCACGGAAATATTTTTGAAGCCCTTATAGGGGCAATTTATCTAGATAGAGGATACAATTACTGTCATCAATTTATTTATGAACAAGTAATAATGCCTTATGTAGATATAGAGCGATTAGAAGGTAAAATATCTAGTTATAAAGGTTTTGTAATTGAATGGTGCCAAAAGCAAAAGAAAAAGTATAAATTCGAGTCTTACGAAGATTCAGGGAATCAAAATAAGAAGCACTTCAGTGTACGTGTTAGTATCGATGGTAATATTATAGCTAAAGGAAGAGCAACATCAAAGAAAAAAGCAGAAGAAATCGCTGCAAAAAGGGTGTATTTTGCCATGCAAAACCAAATGCTTAAATCTTAACACGTAAACAAAAAACGTTTTCGTAAAATTTACATAGTATTTTCTATACATTCATTAATTTAGCAAAAACAAATAATTGTTTTTATGCCAATTTATGAGGTGAACATAAATGAGTTTTCTAACGATAATTATATATTGATTGGAATTCATACTACTTTAAACGAGTATAAATTAGCATATTTATTAAACCAATATTTACAAATTAAGTTTAATAGGGCAGGTTACGATTTAGATTTTGTTAAAAAAGGAAATCTATCATCTTACACGGTATACGAGTATACTAATGTTAAATTATGTCAAGATTGGTTTTTAATAGCAAATGCTTATAAGTCAACTCTTGAAGCAGAATCAATAAGTCTTTTTAATCAAAGTGATTCAATAACGCGGTTGATACCAGAAAAGAAAAAAGTTGACTTTTTTTTAAAGTTAGAAGGAGATTTTGATTACGACTCAATTGTAAAAATTATTGAAGTTATTAAACAAATACCTCAAATAATAACCTCTTATCAAATAGAGGTAAACTCATTAAAATCGAAAGATTTTTTAATTTTTTAATTATATGCCACATAACAAGAAAACAAAAATTGTAGCAACATTAGGTCCAGCAACAAACACAAAAGAAATTTTAGCAGATATGGCTGCAGCTGGTGTAAATGTTTTTAGAATTAATTTTTCACATGCCGACTATGAAGTAGTAAAAGAACGTGTACGTCAAATACGCGAGATAAATGAAGAAAGAGGTTATAATGTAGCCATCTTAGCCGATTTACAAGGGCCAAAACTTAGAGTTGGTGTAATGCAGGAAGGAGTAGAATTAAAAGCAGGCGATACCTTTACTTTTACGACAGAAAAGTGTGAAGGAACACAAGAAAAAGCATACATGACCTACCAACGTTTTCCAAAAGATGTAAAGGTAGGGGAGAAAATTTTAGTTGATGATGGTAAGCTATTGTTTGAAGTAACTGCTACAGACAAAGAAAGTGAAGTTATAACCAAAGTAGTTGTTGGAGGAGCACTGAAATCGAAAAAAGGAGTGAACCTTCCAAATACGAAAATTTCATTACCAGCTTTAACAGAAAAGGATAAAAAAGATGTAGTTTTTGCTTTAGAACAAGAGGTAGACTGGATTGCACTTTCGTTTGTAAGAACACCAGAAGACTTACGTATTTTACGTGATATCATTAAACAGAAATCGCGTTATAGAGTTCCTGTAATAGCAAAAATAGAAAAACCTGAAGCTGTTGAAAACATTGATGCTTTAATTCCATATTGTGATGGATTAATGGTCGCTCGTGGAGATTTAGGGGTAGAGGTGCCTATGCAAGATGTTCCTTTAATTCAAAAAAGCTTAGTCCGCAGAGCGAAGCTAGCCAGAATACCAGTTATTATTGCTACACAAATGATGGAAACTATGATTGAAAACTCTGTACCAACAAGAGCGGAGGTAAATGATGTAGCAAATTCTATTATGGATGGAGCAGATGCTGTAATGCTTTCAGGAGAAACTTCAGTAGGAAAACACCCTGTTAGAGTTATCCAAAAAATGACAGAAATTATTGGTAGTGTAGAGTTTTCAGATTTAATTGAAGTGCCACAAGAGCCACCTCATATTCGTACCAAAAGATTTATTACAAAATCGGTATGTCATCATGCAGCATTGATGGCAGATGATATCAATGCAGCAGCAATATCAACCTTAACTAATAGTGGATATACAGCTTTTCAAATTTCAGCTTGGAGACCAAAATCACATGTATTAGCGTTTTCATCTGAGAAAAGAATCTTAGGAAAGTTAAATCTTCTGTGGGGTGTTAGAGCTTATTTTTACGATAGAGAATTAAGTACTGATGATACAATTGAAGATATTAATGAAATAGCTAAAGAAAAAGGCTATGTAAAGACAGGGGATTTTATAATTAACCTTTCTTCAATGCCAGTGAAAGCAAAAGGAATGGTAAACACGTTACGTGTTTCTCATATAGACTAAATAGAGATAATAGAATATAAAAAAGCTCAACTTTAAAAGTTGAGCTTTTTTGTTTTATAGTTTAAGCTTTCGTGTACAAATAATAGCATCGTTAACCACAAAAGGCATTGGCATCATTATTTCACTTCTTGGTCGTATGGTAAACTTAGGATGCGATAATAAATCGTTTGATATTTCATTAATTACAATATCAGGCTCGGTGTTTTTATCAATTGTAAAAGAAATAGTCAAGTCTTTATCAGTATTTGCCATTTGATAAATTAACAAGGTTCCTTTATCGGCTGTAAAAGCTTCTCCTTTATCATATAAAGTTCCGTTTACAGTAAAATTAGTTAACTCTATTTGGGTATTTGTATACAACTCGTATTTATCAATGTTACGAGTAGGAGTGATTGTAAATGAGACATTTCGTTGGTTATTAACAACGGTATCTTGATGAATCTTGATGTTAGAAATACGAATGTTTTTATTTTCTGCTTTTTGGTAATAATTAAAAGAAGTGTTGTATTTACTTTTTCCAGCCATTAAATCAGCTCCACCTTGTTTAGACTCGTCGTTAAAATATTGTTTCGTATATCCATCTAATGTTTTATTATGACTAGCCCAATACGAAGTGTTTGTATCAGAATTTTGAATAAAAACTAAACTATTAGGTTTTTTCTTTTCAATTGAAAAACCACTATTAAACGTTGCATACCCAAAGAATAATAACGCAAGAAAACCAGTCAACGTTTGCCATCCGTTTTTAGTTTTTTCCTGATAAAAAACAGGAAGCATCAATCCGAAAATAAACACCAGAAGTACGGCAGAAATAAATACTGTTTTTAAACCTAGCGCTACAGGAAATAATTGAACCATAGGAGCAATCATATACACTGTTGGAATAGATATAATTGCAAATAGTGTAGCTCTAGATGCTTTATTAATATTCATGAAGAGTAAGATTGCTAAAATCAATAAAGAAGCAAAAACAGGAATAATAAAGAAACCAGCTCCTGGTAAATTCATGTAAATTATAACATTTATAACCAACCCAAAAGTTATGGGAGCGATTAGTACATCGATGGCTTTGGCTTCTTTTAGTTTATTGTATACTTTAAAAAGAATCCAAAGGTTTAAAAGAACAAAAGCAATAATGTATTGATATCCATTATAGGTAAAACCATGAAGCATGTCGGTATATTGTGGATGGATAATTAACAATAATTGCCACAGTCCGTATGAAATAGCGATGCACAATACTAAAGATACCATATAAGGAATAAAGCCTTTTAAGATACCTACAATTGTCATCTTCTTCTTATATATACCTACAGCAACCAGTGCTATAAATAACAAAAAGGCAATGATAAGCATTGGCAGTACCCAAGAAAACGGATATGTTAGCAACTTAGTAAAAGGAAAATTAACATAAATATAATCAGTGTCACTGTTTAAGTTCGTTAAATCAGCATCCGCAAAATAGTTTAACGAAGTGGTAAAATAGTCTGCTTGATGTAATAATGTTTCTCTATTCAATCTTTCGTAGGAATCTTGTTCGGTGTGATAGTCAAAATGATCATCAATAAAGGCAAAATTAAATCCGTTAATATCTCCTTTTTCTCTAAAAACAGTTAAATCCGTATCGTTAGGAAGTTTTTTATATACACCGTACATTAAAGAGTTAGCAGCTGGATAATTAGGGTTTGCATTTAAAAACTCAGTTAATAATGTTTTGTTTTTCCCGTTAGTCTCCATCAACATGTAACTAGAACCACCACTACCGCGAGCTTCAAAATTGAGAACTAAGCCAACATCTTTTGCCCAAGGATGCTTTTCAACAAAAGCCTGTGCACCTAAAAGACCTAACTCTTCAGCATCCGAAAAAAGTATGATAATATCGTTTTTAGGCGTCTTATTTGCGGCTAGGTAAGCTCGTATACCTTCTAAAATAGTTACGACGCCAGAACCTGCGTCACTTGCACCTAGTGATGAATGAGGATTAGAATCGTAGTGGGTTAAAAGCAGTAAAGCTTTGCCGTTTTCAGTGCCCTTAATTTTAGCAATAATATTTTCTGTAGTGGTTGCTGCTCTCCACTTTTTATTAATAGCAGTTTGATATTGAATTTCAGGTTCTAAATTTAGTTTTTGTAACTCTTGAACTAGGTATTCTTGTACTTTTTTATGTTCTTTAGATCCAGTATGATGTGGTTTTTGAGAGATGTTTTTTAAATGATATAGTGCATTATCAATTGAAAATTCAGTAGCACTAATTTCTTTTTTTGAAGAGGTTACACTTGGAAGTATATCGTTAAAGCTCCAGTAAACAGTTAAAATAATGATGAGAACTGCAAGGTAATTTCTTGATGATTTCATAGTTGGATTTTAGTACTTATAAAAGTAAGTAATTTATTTTTTAAGAGGGGTAATTGTAATCGATTAAAAATCAGTATATTTAAGAGTAAAATTTAAGATTATGGCAATTAAAAGTTTTCAAGGAAAGAGGACGAATACACCTCAAGAAGAGAATGTACCAATTTTGGTATCTGATTATATGACCAAAAAATTAATAACATTTAGAGAAGAACAACCTATTGAAGATGCGATAGATATACTTATTAAACATAAAATATCAGGCGGACCTGTTGTTAATGAAAAAAATGAATTAATAGGAATTATTTCAGAAGGTGATTGTATAAAACAAATATCGGAAAGTAGGTATTACAACCTACCAATTGGTAAGAAAAATACGGTTGGAAAAGCCATGGTTAGAGAAGTTGAAACAATTGATGGTAATATGAATATTTTAGATGCAGCTAATAAATTTTTAAAATCACGTAGAAGACGTTTTCCTATCGTTCTAAATGGTAAGTTAGCGGGGCAAATTAGTCAAAAAGATGTGCTTATTGCTGCCATGAAATTAAAAGGGAATACGTGGAAATAACTAATCTTGCTTTACCAATAAATAAATTTCGTTTTCCAACTCTAAATATCCTTGGTCATACACATAAAAATAGGTACTACCTGCTTTTGTGGTGTAAAGTGATGTAACAAATTTGAAGTCAAAACCCCTATCAAATAACTTCCGACGAGTTACTTTAGTTTTACCAGAAGTATTCAACTCAGAAAGAATTTTATAATTCTTTCGTAACCGGTTGTTTGTGTTTCTAATTAGGTTTTTACTCTCCTTGTTAACTTTGTTATTATATGCATTTCTACAGTAATCAGAACAAAACTTTTTATCAACCCTACCAATAACTTTATCTCCACATTCTAAGCACTTCTTATCGTTCATAGTCTAATTTTTTAAGTTCGTACCAGTTAACATCAATTCCCTTATAATCAAATTCATTTACAAAGAAAAGTCCTATTTTTTGTAGAATTTTGTTAGAACCAATATTTTCTACATCAGCTGCGCCGTATATAATATCATAATTCATTTTTTTAAAACCAAAGTCTAAACAAGCAAAAGCAGATTCTGAAGCATAACCTTTACCCCAAAAACGCGGAATAAAACGATAACCAATATCAATAAAATTAGTAAAACCATTTAATGCTTCTTTTTCTCCTTCATTACGTTTCAATCCAGACCAACCAATAAAGTCACCAGAAGCTTTTTCTATACAAGCAAACCTACCAATACCCCTCTCTTTATACTGTTCTTGTATAAAAGCGATACCATCTTCAGCTTGTTTGTGCGTCGTAATAGGATTGTTCCCTAAATATTTATGGACCTCAGGGTTAGAATCTAACTCGAACATACCTTCCAAATCACTTGCTTGGAGTTCTCTTAAAATTAAACGCTCGGTTTCTAAATAAAATTTCATACTGTAAGTATTTGATTTCAAATATATTAAAAAATAATTAAACGATTACATTCAATTACAAACGAAAACAACTGATTACTAACCGGTTTTAATTTGCTTGCTGTTTCATCTTTGCACTGTCAATTCGATTGAATGACAAGTCTTAACTGTTTAACATTAAAAGTAAATATTATGAACGCACTAAAAAACAGAGTACAGTTAATTGGTAATTTAGGCGATATGCCAGAAATCATCATTTTAGAGAGTGGAAAAAAACTAGCAAAGTTTGCCATTGCAACCAATGAAACGTACAAAAATTCCCAAGGTGAAAAAGTGACAGATACACAATGGCATAATGTAGTTGTTTGGAATAAAACAGCAGAAATTGTTGAAAAATACTTAGAAAAAGGAAAAGAAGTAATGATCGAAGGGAGGTTGACTTCTCGTTCTTTTGACGATAAAGAAGGTAACAAACGTTATATAACAGAAGTAATTTGTAACGAATTACTAATGTTAGGCAACAAATAAGTGGGAATTTAGCTAAGAAAAAGATTTGAAAAAGAACGAGTTAATACATTAACTCGTTCTTTTTCAATAATTATTTTCTATATGTTAAAATTTTTATAAATTCGCGCCACCAAACTTTTAACTTCAAACTAATTTACTAGATAATTAAATCATATGTATATGAAAAATAATTTCTTTCTAGTAGTATTTTTATTTTGCTCTTTTAATTTCTATGCTCAGCAGGAAGTATGTGAATCTCCTGATGATTCTGTGATGGATGTTAATAGTATAACAAAATGTACTATTGAGCCTGTAAAGAACTCAAAGAAGAAAGCTGATAGACAAATCAAAGTTAAAATTTCAGCAAGTAAAAGGTATCTTAAAAAAAGAGCTGTTACAAAGCAAAAAGCTCAAGCTATAAGCTCAGTTAGTACTTTAAATGTTAGTGATGTTTCTGCTTCAGAAGAAGTAACAATAGAAAAAACAGAGGCGGTAAAAGAGATAGGCTATAAAGATAATTTAACAAGAATAACTGAAAAGTTATCGAAAGAAGAATTGTCTAAAGCACAAAAGCTTTATTATGTTGAAAGAGTACCCTCTTTTGACAAGTGTAAAAACGCAAAGAAAAAAGAAAGACTTGACTGTTTTAACATAGAAATGGTTAAGCATATTAATAAACATTTCCGCTACCCTGGCGAAGCAGTAAGAAACCATATTGAAGGAGAAGTATGGATTCGATTTATAATCGATAGGGATGGTTATGTAACAAATATTAAAACCCTTGGTCCTGATGGAGGAGAAATCCTTAATGAAGAAGCCAAAAGAGTAGTATCTAAGCTACCACGCTTTGAACCAGGTAAAAATAAAGGAAAGCGAGTACCTGTAAAGTATGGTTTTCCAATAAACTTTTCATTAGAAGAATAAAAATCAATTAAATTTAAAATGTTACAAAAACAATTAGTAATGATTGTTTTTACCTTGGCTGCTATAACAAGTTATGCACAGGTAAAAATATCAGGTTCTGTATACGATGAATATTTAGAACCGTTTTACAATGCAAAAATTACAAGTGGTGAAAATTTTGCGGTTTCGGATGAAGAAGGAAACTTCACAATCGTTTTATCAAGTAATACCTTGCCTCAAACATTAATAGTTTCTGCTTTTGGTTTTAAAACAGAAGAAGTACCCGTTATATCTTTTGAAAAAAAGGTAAATGTAGTCTTAAAAGAAAATTTGTTGTTAGATCAAGTAATTATTTCTGCCTCAAGAGTTCCAGAAAGAATTATAGAATCACCAGTAACTGTTGAGAGATTAGGACTTGCAGATATAAGAAAAAACACTTCTAATTCTTTTTATGATGGACTCACAAATTTAAAAGGAATTAACTCTAGAGAAGGGAGCTATGGGTTCAAATCAATAAATACAAGAGGTTTTGCCGATTTTGCAAATACGCGTTTTGTTCAAATGATTGATGGAATGGATACAGCTGCTCAGGCGTTAAGTTATAGTACAGGGAATTTTTCTGGAGTTTCTGAATTAGACATTCAAAGCGTTGAAATTTTACCAGGAGCATCTTCTGCTTTATATGGAGCCAATGCTTACAATGGAATCATGCTTATGAATACCAAAAACCCTTTTGATTACACAGGGATCACGACTATGTTTAAAAGCGGTTATACGAGTCAAGAAGCAGGAGGAAATAATCCTTTTTATGATGTGGCAGTAAGAATGGGGTACAAATTTAATGATGCTTTTGCTGCGAAAGTTAACTTTTCGTACTATGAAGCTGAAGAATGGCATGCCAATGATTTAAGAAATAAAGAGGTTGATACCAATGAATTAATAGATGGAACAATAAATTCAACTGTTAATTATAATGGAGTGAATACCTACGGAGATGAGAGTTTCCGAGACTTAAATTTTTATGATAGCGATAATATTGCTTGGGGTACTCTTTTAAGAAGAACAGGGTATACAGAAGCTGAGCTTGTTAGAAATAATTTTAAATCGAAAAATGCTAGGTTTTCAGGATCTTTATATTTCAGACCTTTTAAAGATGAGTCTTTAGAAATTCAGTTGACTTCAAGATTATCATTACGAGATAACCTTTTTCAAGGAACAAGTAGGTTAGCTCAACGTGGTTACTTCATTGGGCAACATAAATTAGAAGTCAAAGGAGATGATTTTTATGTAAGAGGGTATTATACAGGAAATAATTCTGGAAACTCTTACGATTTAACAAGAACAGGAAGCGCTTTAAATGAAGCTGTAAAATCGATGGGAGTTTATGCAGATGAATTTTACGACCAAAGATATGTACAAGGAAAATCATTGGAAGAGGCAAGAGCATACGCTGATAGAGATAGGTTAGCGTATGGAACCAATGGGTTCGCTAGAGAGTTTACCAGAATAACAAGCACATTAATTTCTGATGGAGGAAGTAAGCTTTATGAAAAAAGTTCTTACACTCATTTAGATGGTAATTATAACTTTAAAAGATTATTAAACGAATGGGCTGATGTACAAGTGGGAGCTTCTTATCGTGAATATAATCCAAGATCTAAAGGAACACTATTTAATGATAAAAAAGAAAAGGTTAGTATAGAAGAGTATGGGATGTATACACAAATTCAAAAGAAATTTTTTGAAGAAAGACTAAAACTAACAGGATCTATTCGTTACGATAAATCTGATAATTTTGAAGGAAATTACTCTCCAAGATTAGCGGTGAATTACGCTTTAGGAGAAGAGAAAAACCATGTTTTAAGAGCGTCGTACCAAACAGGTTTCCGTAATCCAAGTATCCAAGAGCAGTATATGTTTTTTGATTCTCAAGTAAAAACTACTGTTGGAGCAATTGGAGATAACTTAAGACGTATAGCTTATCCTGATAGCTATTTTATAAGATGGGACGACCAATTAAGCAATTATGTTTATGATACTAGAACAGTAACAGGAGATGAAATTCTTAATAACTCGCTGTTAACCAGAAGTGTTTATTACGATCAAGCAACATATAACGGAGCTACCTACATAGAATCTCAGTATGATGAGTTGGTACCTGAAGTAGTAAAAACAATAGAGTTAGGGTATCGAAGTATGTTCCGTTTAAATAATGAAACAAATGTAGATGTAGATATAAATGCTTTTTATAGTACACATGACAACTTCGTGTTTTATCAAGATGTAACAGTACCCAATGCAGGAAAAGTATACCCTTACGGAAATAGAAAAGCTACAGAAGCGGAATTAGAAGAGCCACAAAATAAGTATGGATTTGTTAGAGATGGTGTCGTTATATTAGATGAAGAGGCTAATCAAGCGTTTAGTGCAGGTTTAGTAAGAGACTTTACAATAACAACCAATAGTAATTCACAGGTAGAGTCATACGGTTTTGGTTTTGGTATGCATACAAAACTATTTAGCAATTTTGATTTTGGACTTAACTATAACTTTATTGATTTTACATACGAAGACAAAGATTATGGTTTATTTGAACCTAATTTTAACACCCCAAAACATACTGTAAAGGCACAGTTTGGGAATGAAAATCTGTTTAATAATTTTGGTTTTGGAGTGAGTGCAAGATGGCAAGATAAGTATAGATGGGTTTCAAACTTTGTAAAGGGAGATATTGCTGAAAGAACAGTAATTGATGCACAATTAAACTATAGAATTCCATCAATTAAATCTCGAATTAAGATTGGAGGAACAAACTTATTTGGAAAAGAATACTATGTAGCTCCTGGATCTGGAAAAATAGGTCAGTTATATTATATCTCTTGGATAATTAATAACTAAAAAACAATTTATTAAAGCTTAAAAAAGCAGTATCAACCTAAGGTTGATACTGCTTTTTAATTGTGGGTTGTTTTGTTGTTGGTAGTTTAAGGCTTGATATAAGAGAGGGCAGAAAAGAATTAATTAAAAATTTAGTTTCAATAAAAAGTTAGGCGTTGTACCTAATGAGTAACGAGCATACTTATTAGCGTTGTTATGTTCTATTCTGTAATAATTATTAATAGTGTTTTTGGTGTTCAATAAGTTCCATACAGAAACACCAATATTTACACTTATATCATCAGTTAGTTGTTTTTTGTAAAGAGCAGAAGCATCTGCTCTTAAATAATTTTTAAGTCTACTATTATTGGCAGTACCATAATTAATTTCATCATTAACAATTTCATTACCCAAAACAGGTTGAGAAGTTGGTTTTCCAGAGGTGTAATTTAGTCCCAGTGACATGTTAAATAATTTATTTGAATATGTGCCCCCTATGGTAGCAGCGTGGGTAATATCAAAATTACTCGAAAATTGTTTTTCTACTAAATTATCAAAAGAGTAAGTATTTTGAATAAACGAATAACTTAACCAAGTACTTAGGTTTTTGAAGTTTTTTCGCAATAAAAAATCAATACCAAAAGCATTGTAGCTTCCTTTGTTTTTACTGAATTCATATTTGGTGGTAAAACTTTGGCTTTGTGTGGTAATACCATCAACCTTTTTGTAGTATCCTGTAGCATCTATAAGCCATTGTTTCTTTTTATAGGTAAACCCTATAGAGGCTTGTTTGCTTTTTAATATAGGAATGCTATCGTTGTCAGATGCTTGCCACCTGCGCTTTTCAACACCAAGAAAGTCATTTTGGAAATGAATAACTTGAGATACGTTTTGATGCTTGAACTCTCCTAAAATTTCCAAAGAAAAAGTATTGCTTATTTTTTTATAAATGCTTAATCGAGGTTCAATAAGTATTTGGTTAAATTTTTTAATATAGTTTACACGTACCCCAGGTTTTATTGTAATATTACTATATGAATTATGGTATTGTGTTTGTCCAAAAATAGCATGCTCTCTTATAACATTAGAGAATAATCTTAAATATCTAGGATTGTCAACATCGTTACGATTGGTTATTTGTGTTTCAACAAAATTATAACCACCACTGTATTTCCAGTTATTTTTGGTGTAGGCAGCTTCTAGTTTTATATTCGTTTCTGAAACGATGTTTTCTTGAAAAAAACGTTGGTTATCTAAAATATTTGCATTGGTAGCTTGTAAGTTATAATCTGTTTCATAAAGTTGTATGATGGTACTAAATTTAGGGGTCCATTTTCGACGATAATGAATACCACCAGCAATACTTTGTTGTGACAAACTACTTTGTTTAGTTTCTGTTGAGTTATGTACAATAGCAGTTTCATCAAAAGTTAAGTTATTATCAATTAAAATAAAGTTTACCCGAATAATATCTTTGTTGGTTGGGGTGTACAACCATCGTAAAGAAGTATCGTAAAAATTAAAATCTTGATTAGAATTGGTAACGTTTTTATCATTGTTTTCTATTTCGGTACTTTGGGTAACACGTTTAAAGTAATTTTGGTAGGTAGGGGTTTTAATCCAATCGTCAATAGATCTTCGAGCAGCAATTTGTAGTGAAGATTTTCTTCCTAAAGGAATATCAGCAAAAATGTTGGCATTGATAAAATTCAAACTCAAACTTCCAGTAAAATCTGTTTGTAATTCATTATTGGATTTCATATGAATGGTTCCTGAAACCCCATTAGAGTAAGAAGCATCAGTACCATTATTAATTACGGTTGCAGTTTGTGTGATTTTTGGATTGAAGCTTGAAATTAATCCAAAAAAATGTCCAGTTTGATACATTTTTATGCCATCCCATAAAATAAGGTTTTGATCGTGTGAACCCCCTCTAATTGTAATGTTTGAAACAGTTTCATCTACACTTTGAATACCTGGTAAAGCTTGTACCGTTTGTAGTACATCTGTTTCAATTAATCCAGGGAGCAGTGTGAATTTTGTAAAATCGATTGTTGTGCTACCATTAATAGTTTTATCAATACCTTTTACCAAATATCCATTAATGCTGATGTTAGAAATTAATTCCTGATACTCAGTTAAATAAAGGTTTTTGCAGTTTGTAGAAGCCAATTCGCTAGCTAACTGAGTCATTGTATGATAACCGACAAAACGAATGTTTATTTTTTCTGAACTGCTTTTAACTTTGAGTTTAAAAAAGCCTTCATTATTAGTTATGGCATGGCTTTTTTTTGTAGTTATGGTTGCTCCAATCAAAGGAGTTTTTGTGGTAATGTCTTTGATATAACCACAAATTACTAAGGGAGAAGATATGCCAATTATTTGCGTGTCTATATGAGTAAATACAAAACCAGTTTGGACTTCTAGTGTTTTAAGTTTTTCATTTAAGTTAAGCTTATTAGAAACAGGGTATGTATAGGTGTTTTTAATTAAATTGCTATTGTAGTTAAATTGAACATTGTGAGTAAAAGCAATTTGTTGTAAAACCACTTTAAGCGGTGTTTTTTCATCTATTTTCTGGGCCTGTATACTTGAGAGCCAAAGACACCAGAAGAATGTAAATAAAATGTAAAACTTACTGTTGTTCATCCCATATAATTACTCGTTGCTCATTTTTAATTTCGTACGATAAATTAAACGGATGAGTGATAGATTTTAGGGCTTTGTCAAGATTATTATTGGTAAAAGCACCAGTAAATTTTAGAGTACTATTATGTATGTTAAGTTGTATCTTAATGTTGTATTGTTGTTCAAGTTCAACAACAACATCAGTAAGTAATGCGTTTTCAAAAGCACTCATGTTTTTTAACCACTTGGGTTGGGATAAAACGGTATGGGTGTTTTGTTCAATGCCTTTTATAATACTCAACTCTTTTCCAGCAGGGAGTGTTGTAATTTTATCATTATAACTCACTTGCACCAATCCTTCATAACATGAAACTTTCAAAATACTATCTCTGTCTAGTACATTAAATTCAGTACCTAAAACACTCACAACTCCATTTTTAGTTATTACATCGAAACGCATTCCTTTTTCAACGTCAAAAAAGGCTTCACCCTTAAGGTGCAAACTTCGTCGCTTTTTCCATGTACTCGCATTGTATTCAAGGTGAGAAAATTCATTGAGTCTTACTAAAGAATTATCTGGAAGTGTAAAGACTTTGCTCTCGGCATATCGAGTATTAAAAACGGTTACGTCATCAGTATTCAAAAAATAAAACATTCCTAAACCTATAATAAATACTGCGGCAATTTTAGAGAGAATCGAAAACCAATTTGTTGAGGTTGTTTTTGAAGATAAACGCTTGTTTAAGCTCTCGAAAGAAGGGATAGAAATATGCTTGTCAGCTTTAAAACGTTGACCTTCTTGAATAATTTCCTCAAGAAACTTGGCTTCTTCCAGAGCGTCAAAAGCTGCTTGTTCTTTATCGGTTAACTCGTTGTGTAACCATTTTTGTATTAAATCATCCTTCTTCATGACTGATTGTCTATATTAATAAAACACCTTAGTAGGTAAATATCCCAAAATTTTTATTTCAAATCATCTAATTGATTTTTTAATTTTTTAAACGCCGAATAAATTCTATGTTCAGCAACTTTTTTTGTAATGCCTAATATTTCTCCAACTTCTTTGTGTGTTTTACCTTCTATTTTATTCAACATAAAAGCCATACGTTCCTCTTCTTTGAGGTTTGATAAAGCTTTTTCATATCGCTGTAAAAATTCTTTTTTACGAAGCATAAATTCAGGAGATTCATTTGTGTAATCTTTGGGCTTTATCTCTTGGTGCTTAAAAACAACTCTTTGATGCTTCACAGCGTTTAACATTAAATTATTAGCAACGGTATAAAGAAAGGACTTAGCTTTTTCAGGAATTATTTTTTCACAATTTTCCCATAACTTAATAAAAGCATCCTGAACTTTATCGGTAGGGTTTAAAGCACTTCCGTACTTGTAGTATAAAAAAGCACCCAGCTCTTGAGCATGTTTTTTATACAATAAAGAAAATTTCTTTTCACCACAAATGTTATGATATAGGGATTTAGACAAACTAAAATAAGGTTTTAAGAGGGAGAAAGGTATAAAAAATATTTTTTTATTGGGATATTGTAAAAGTTAGTTGTTTTATATGAAAGGAGCAATAAATCGAACTAAAACAAATAAATAACCCAGAAATTATGAAATTTTTTAAAACATCCTTGTTGCTATTTAGTACATTACTAATATTGTTTTCGTGTAGAACGGAAGAGATTCAAATTATTGATCCCCCAATAGAAAATGAACTTGCTGCAAATTCGACAGTAGCTAAATTGATGAAAAATACTGTTGCAAAAGATGGTTCTAAAGACAATATTATTGATAAGGCTAGTTGTTTGAGTGTTAAATTACCAGTGACCGTTACCGTAAATTCAAAAGAAATAACAGTAAATGATGAAGATGGCTATGAAGAAATTGAAGATATTTTTGATTTGTTTGACAACGATGTAGATGCTATTGTTATTTCGTATCCTATAGAAGTTATACTAAGTGATTATACGGTTAAAACAGTAAATTCTGATGAAGAATTACAGCGTTTAGCTGAAAATTGTACAGGAGAAAATGAAGCTGACGATGATATTGAGTGCTTAGATTTTTATTACCCACTTAAAGCATCAGTATTTAATGCTAATTTAGAGTTAATACTCACCATTACCATTGAAGATGATGAACAAATGCATAAGCTGATTGAAGACTTAGAAGACTACTCAGCAGTAACAATAGAGTTTCCTTTTAAAGTAATATTAAATGGAGATACCTATGTGTATATTAATAATATGCAAGAGTTAGAAGAAGCGCTAGAAGAAGCAAAAAATAGTTGTGATGAAGATGATGATAATGACTATAACGATGATGATTGTGATAAATGTAGTACAGAAGGAATTAAAAAAATATTTGCAAATTGTAATGAATGGAGTGTAGAAAAATTATACTTAAATGAAGAGTATCTTACGGAAGAGTTTAAAATGTTTACATTTTCATTTAGAGAAAACGGGTCAATAAAAATAGATAATAACGGAGATATTTCAGAAGGAATATGGGAAATAACAGGAGAAGGGAATGAGATGAGTTTTTCAATCAATATACTGGATTATCCAGCTTTTAACGGAACGTGGTATTTACACGAAGTTAAAGAAGATTCAGGGGAAGTAAGTGTGCATTTATTACTTGAAGGAAACCACCTTCGCTTTAAAAGTCAATGCTCTACTGTAAAAGATGGATTGAATGCTATTCTATTAGCAGAAGGGAGCATTTGGGCTGTTGAAAGCTATAAAAATACCGGAGAAGATGAAACAGCAGTTTTTGCCGATTATCAAATTTATTTTTATTCAGAGAATGTAGTTAAAGCAAAAAAGGACGGAGCTGTAATAGAAGGTGTTTGGGAGTCGTTAAATGATGGGAGTATGCTGGCTTTAAACTTTTCAGACGAACCTGTAAATGCATTTAATAAAGAGTGGGAAGTTGCTGTAATGTCTGAAACAGAAGTAGTTTTAGAAGCGAATGATAAAAGGTTAGTTATAAAACGTATCAACTAAAGGAAGTGCCAAATTTATATTCCTTTTATTGATTTTGATTGGGAAAAACCAGCTAGAGTAGCTGGTTTTTTATTTTTCGAGTTTTAATTGAATCCGTTTTCTGGCAGTATCTACTTCTAGTACCTTAACTTGAACATGTTGGTGTAAACTTACATGCTCGTTAACATCTTGTACGAATGTATCAGCAAGATTGGATACATGTACTAAGCCACTTTCTTTAATACCTATATCAACAAAGCAACCAAAGTTAGTAATGTTATTTACAATTCCGGGTAGTACCATACCTATTCGTACATCATTTATCGTTTTAATATGTTCATTAAAGCTAAAAGCTTTGGCTTTTTCACGAGGATCTAAGCCAGGTTTTTCCAACTCTTTCACAATATCTTGTAGTGTTGGCAACCCGAAAGATTCAGTTACGTACTGCTGGAGTTTAATTTGTTTTAAAACAGAAGAATTTCCAATCAAGTCATCTACTTTTTTGCCAACATCTTTGGCTATTTGTTTTACTAAAGCATAGCGCTCTGGATGTACAGCAGAATCATCTAGTGGATTATCACCGTTTTTAATTCGTAGGAATCCAGCGGATTGCTCAAATGCTTTTCCGCCTAAACGAGGGACTTTTTTTATCGTTATTCTATTGGGAAAAGCCCCATTTTCATTTCGATAGTTCACAATGTTTTCAGCCAATTTAGGACCGATACCAGAAACATAACTTAATAAGGAAGCGCTGGCAGTGTTAATATTTACACCAACTTTATTTACGCAGTGTTCTACTACCGTATCTAATGATTTTTTTAATTGTGTTTGGTCTACATCGTGTTGATATTGCCCAACTCCAATTGATTTTGCTTCTATCTTTACCAGTTCAGCTAAAGGGTCAGCTAATCGACGCCCGATTGAAACAGCCCCACGAACAGTTACATCATAATTAGGAAACTCATCTCGTGCAATTTTAGAAGCTGAATAAATGGATGCACCAGCCTCGCTTACTACAAAGACTTCTACTGAATTTTTAAAATATACACGTTTTACTAATTGTTCTGTTTCTCTTGAAGCGGTTCCGTTACCTATAGCAATCGCTTCTATTTTATAAGCATCTGCCAAAGAACAAAGCTTGTTCATTGCTTCTTTAGATTGATGTTGAGGTGCATGCGGAAAAATAGTTTCGTTATGTAATAAGTCTCCTTGTTCGTTTAAACAAACCACTTTACACCCTGTTCTGAATCCAGGATCAATAGCTAAAATTCGTTTTTCACCCAATGGGGAACCTAACAGTAATTGTTGTAGGTTTTTAGCAAATACGTTGATGGCGTTTTCGTCTGCTTTTTCCTTAGCAATTGTTAAAGCTTCGTTTGACAGCGCAGGGAATAACAAACGTTTGTAAGCGTCAGTAATGGCTAATTCAATTTGTTCAGCACATTCGTTATGTGAACGAATAACTCTGTCTTCCATTTTTTGCAATGCTCGTTCGTCGTCTATACTAATTTTTATACGAATAAATCCTTCTTTTTCTGCACGTAAAATAGCTAACAATCGGTGAGAAGGAATTCGACTTAGATTTTCTTCCCAATCAAAATAATCTTTAAATTTTTGAGCAGCTTCGTCCTCTTTTTTAGTTTTGACAACCTTGGTTGCAATGGTAGCAAAACGCTCTAATTGATAACGAATGTTATTTCGAATATCCGTACGTTCATTAATCCATTCAGCAATAATATGGCGAGCGCCTTCTAACGCTTTTTCTTCAGATTCAACGTCATTGTTTACATACTTTGAAGCGGTGTAGTCCAAATCGTTTACTCGCTGACTCATAATCATCTTCGCCAAAGGTTCTAAGCCATTTTTACGAGCGGTTTCAGCCTTGGTTTTACGTTTCTTCTTATAAGGTAGGTAAATATCTTCTAGGGTAGTTACATCATCTGTCTTTTCAATTTTTGCTTTTAACTCATCAGTTAAAGCATCTTGTTCTTCAATGGCTTTTAAAATTGCTGCTTTCCGTTTTTCTAAGGCTTCAAATTGTTCTTTGAACTGTACAATTTGACCAATTTCAACTTCGTCTAAATTTCCTGTTTTTTCTTTTCGGTAACGGGATATAAAAGGAATAGTACAATCTTCATTTAACAGTTCAATCGTGTTTTGAATTGATTGTTTTGAGATTTGTGTACGAGAGGTTATATAGGAGATAAGTTGCATTTAAAAGTATTTTAGAATAAAAAACCTCGCATAGATAGCGAGGTTTCAAATATAGTAAAAGGTTAATTTATCTTGTGAATTTTCTTAAGTGATATGTTTTATCGCTAGGAGTATAATCACTTCTAATATAAAAATCTTTATACTTAAAAATAGTATAACCTATATCACTTTTTTTAGGGGTGCTTTTTATGTTATCAAAAATATTTTTAGGTATTTCAGCGTCTTTAATGTGTTCAAAATTCATGTCAAATAAACATTCAATTTGAGTAGATTTAGTATTGGTAAAGGAAGTATATGCAAACATGGTAGGGTTAAAGAAAAGATTCACATTAACACTTCCTACGCTAGCTATTGCTCCACCAATTCCTCCAAAACCACCCATCATCATTGGAGCAGCAGTTCTTTGTTCAACATAACCTCCCAAAGTAACTAAATAAGTGTTTTTGTTTTTTATGACTGAAACACCAATTTTACCAGCTGTTATTTTACGTAAAAACTTTTTGGTTTTTTCTAGCTCCCTATAGCCATTATAAAACCCTCCTTTTTGAATAATGGAAGTGTTTTTAAAGAGTATTTCTTCATCTTGATTCACGGCATATTCTTTTATGAAATTACCAGTTGAATAGTCTAAAATATACATTGATAAAACGTCTTTTGTAGCAGCCACTAATGCTATTTTATCATCAAAAACAAAAGAATTGGTTTTTTTTCTTCCTGATTTAATGTTAGACAGAGGTTTATTAAAAGTAGTTATAGAAGCGTGATAACTCGTTAAGTTTATAGTTAATAATTGAGTTGTTTTTTCGTTATGATCAAAAGAAATTATAAGGTCATTGTCTTTTAAATACATTTTTGTAGTTTCAGAAACTGACTCAATTGAATTTGGAGTACCTTCTTCAAACTTTTTGATAGGTGAGTAATTAAAAGGTAACAACAAATCTACAACTCTTATTTTTTTATTCTTTTTGTTGAGAAGTTTTAATTCAGCAATGTCTAATGGAATGTATTGTAAGTTACCTTCTTCATTAAGATAGTTTAGAAATATACTACCATCTATTTTATTTCCAGAGATAATATAAAACTTGTTTTTTAAAGAGACTGTTTGGATAAAAGTTTGCCCAGAAGGAAGCAAAAATTCTTTTACTGCATTTTTTTTATCATTAAAAGAAAAACTTACAGCAGCAAATTGTGTATTACTTTTATTAGTTAAGAATATTTTATAATCATCACCATAAATACTACTTCCTAAAAGTATTTTATACTTCCTTTTTTTAGTTTCAGATGAAAGTTGACCAGTTAATTTAAATTCGTCATTAAATTTATATGCATACACATTTTTAGCGTCAGCAATTAAAATAGCTAAATCATTATTTTTTGTGTTTACAACAGGAATTACATCTTTAATATCTGTTGAGTTTTCTTTTAGAAGATTTTTAAAGCTAGCAATTTCAGTTTGCGCAATTATAGAGCTATACATACATCCTATTAAAAATAGGATATTGATACAATTTTTTTTCATTTTTAGTTATTAAGAGGTATAAAAAAACCTCGCATAAAATGCGAGGTTTCAAATATAGTAAATACAGTTTTTTGTTTAAGCGATAAATTCACCATTATTCACCTTTTCTGAAGGTTGTACAAAGGCTAATTTACCATCAGGAGTATCGGTCATTAAAATCATTCCTTGGCTTTCTACACCACGTAATTTTCTTGGAGCTAAATTACACAGTACAGATACTTGTTGCCCAACGATATCTTCTGGTTTAAAGCTTTCAGCAATTCCAGAAACAATCGTACGTGTGTCAATGCCAACATCTACGGTAAGTTTCAGTAGCTTTTTTGTTTTAGCTACTTTTTCAGCCGCAACAATAGTTCCTATTCGAATGTCCATTTTGGTGAAATCATCAAATTCAATAGTCTCTTTTTGAGGCTCAACCACTTTGTTAGCAGCTTCATTCGCTTTTTTAGTAGCTTCTAGTTTGTCTAACTGTGCTTGAATTGCAGTGTCTTCAATTTTAGAAAACAATAATTCAGCTTTATTAATTTGATGATCAGCTGGTAATAGAATATCTTTTTCAGCTACATCATTCCAAGCAAGCATAGTATCAATATTTAAAATTGACTTTAATTTACTTGAGGTAAACGGTAAAAAAGGTTCTGATACTATCGCCAAACCTGCTGCGATTTGCAAGGCAACATTCATAATAGTTTTGGTGCGCTCTTCGTCAACCTTAATCACCTTCCAAGGTTCTTCGTCAGCTAAATACTTATTACCTAAACGAGCTAAATTCATCATTTCTTGAGACGCTTCTCTAAAACGATAACGTTCGATAGATTTTGCAATAATATCTGGGAATTGCTGTAATTGCTCTAAAGTATCTTTGTCAATTTCTGAGAATTCCCCCGCAGGTGGTACCTGTCCGTTGTAGTATTTGTTTGTTAATACTACCACACGGTTAATAAAGTTTCCAAAAATAGCAACTAACTCGTTGTTGTTTTTAGCTTGAAAATCTTTCCAAGTAAAATCGTTGTCTTTATTTTCAGGAGCATTGGCTGTTAAGGTATAGCGCAACACATCTTGTTGGTTAGGAAACTCTTCTAAATACTCATGTAACCAAACCGCCCAGTTTTTAGAAGTTGATAGTTTATTTCCTTCTAAATTTAAAAACTCGTTAGCTGGTACATTTTCTGGTAAAATAAAATCACCATGTGCCTTTAACATGGCAGGGAAAATAATACAGTGGAATACAATATTATCTTTACCAATAAAGTGGACTAATTTAGTATCGTCTTTTTTCCAATAATCTTCCCAATTTTTACCTTCTCGTTCTGCCCATTCTTTAGTAGAAGAGATGTAACCAATAGGAGCATCAAACCAAACATATAATACTTTTCCGTCAGCCCCTTCCACAGGAACAGGTATTCCCCAATCTAAATCGCGAGTTACGGCACGAGGGCGTAAACCGTCATCAATCCAAGATTTACATTGTCCTAATACATTTGGTTTCCAATCGTTTTTATGTCCTTCTAAAATCCATTCACGTAAAAAATCTTCGTGCTTATCTAATGGTAAAAACCAGTGTTTAGTTTCTTTTAAGGTAGGAACATTTCCAGTAATAGCCGATTTAGGATTGATTAAATCGGTAGCGTTATGACTGGTACCACATTTTTCACACTGATCACCATAACTTTCTTCGTTTCCGCATTTAGGGCATGTACCAATGACAAAACGATCTGCTAAAAATTGATTTGCCTCTTCGTCATATAATTGTTGAGTAACTTCTTCAATAAATTCACCATCGTTGTACAACTTTGTGAAGAAATCAGAAGCTGTTTTGTGATGAATTTCAGCTGAAGTACGAGAATAGTTATCAAAAGAAATACCGAAATCTTCAAATGATTTTTTGATGATTCCGTTGTACTTATCAATAATATCTTGTGGAGTAACACCTTCTTTTTTAGCACGCATGGGTATTGCAACTCCGTGTTCATCTGAACCACAAATATAAGCTACGTCTTTTCCTTTTTGACGCAGGTAACGTGCATAAATATCTCCAGGAACATATACGCCTGCTAAATGTCCAATGTGGATTGGTCCATTGGTGTAAGGTAATGCTGCTGTAATTGTATATCTTTTTGGTGTACTCATGTTTTTCTACTAAAATTAAAGCGCAAAAGTACGAAAAAGCAATTTTTTATACTGTTATAAATTAGGTACATTTGATAGATTTTAAACCTTTAAGATCAAGAAAAGAGACTTGTTTATGGAAAAAAGAATTTTCATCTTATTTTTTTTACTGATAATTACATCAGTCTACGCGCAAAATGAAACTATGAAGTTGACCACACCACCGTATTTAAAGAAAGGAGATACTATTGCAATTGTTGCTCCTGCAGGAATTTTAAAAAATCGTAAACAAACCATTGATAAAGCAAAAGAATTAGCAGAAAGTTGGGGCTTAAAAGTGGTGTATGGAAAACATCTATTTGCTCAGAATGATCATTTTGCAGGTACCGATGAAGAGCGTTGTCAAGATTTTCAAGATGCGTTAGACAATCCTAGTATTAAGGCAATTTGGAGTGCACGTGGAGGATATGGTTCTGTGAGGATTTTAGATAAATTGGATTTTACGAAGTTTAAAAAACATCCAAAATGGATTATAGGCTATTCTGATATTACAGCATTTCATAATCACGTTCATAACTTAGGAATTGAAACATTACATGCGATGATGGGTACAAGTATGGAAGAAGACCCAGAAGATCTTGTACAAACAATCGCTACTTTTAAGAAAGCATTATTTGGAGAAAAATTACGCTATGAAATTCCTGCTTCACAAGAGAATAGAGTAGGTGAGGTTTCAGGAGAGTTAATAGGCGGTAATATTGCTATTTTGGCTTCTATGCTAGGGTCAGAAAGTCAACTTTCTACAGATGGAAAAGTTTTGTTTATAGAGGAAATAGGGGAGTATAAATATTCGATAGATAGGATGTTGCAAAGCTTAAAGCGTGCAGGGTACTTTACAAAAGTAAAGGCTGTTGTTGTTGGTGATATGACTAAAATTAAAAGAAACACAACACCGTGGGGAAGCTCCATAGAACAATTAATTTTAGAGGTTGTTCCTGAAGATATTCCTGTGCTATTTAATTTCCCCGCAGGTCACGAACCAGATAATAGAGCATTGATAATGGGTAGCGAAGTTAAATTATTGATACGTAAGAATAAGCAGTGTTTGGTAGAGTTTAATTAACTGTTTTTTGTTTTACAGGTGTTTATTCCTAATAACTTGTATAGTGGGCAAAAATTTATCAAGCTTGTAACTAAAAGGATTATGGCCAGTACGAGTAAGATATTACCAAAAATTCCTGAAATAAATTCAAAGTAAGATAGCGCAGCTATTATTAAAGCGATTAAAGTTCTAATGGCTTTATCGGTGTTTCCCATGTTTTTTTTCATGATAAAAAGATTTAAGGTTACTCAAATATAAGTTTTTAAATGGCACAACACAATGAACTTGGTAAGAAAGGAGAGCAATTAGCAATAGATTATCTTGTTAAAAATGGATATACTATTGTTGAAAAAAATTACCGATTTCAAAAAGCGGAGGTTGATATCATTGCCCAAAATAAAGATGTATTAGCCGTTGTTGAAGTTAAAACGCGATCGACAACTTATTTTGGAAATCCACAAGACTTTGTGAATCCAAAGAAAATAAAACTATTAGTTACAGCTATAGACGATTACGTTATAAAGCGTGATTTAGATGTAGAAATACGGTTTGATATCATTGCTATTATTAAACAACGAAATGAGTTTGTAATAACACATATTGAAGATGCATTTTTATATTTTTAAAAAAGAAAAAGCTCAACAAATTTGTTGAGCTTTTTTTATGCTGTTTTATTAGTGTTTAACTATTCGTTATTACTATTAAAGTACTTTTCTACATCTTCTTCATGATCAGGCATGGCAATAATGTTCTTGTCTTTATCTAATACGAAATAAGATGGAGTACCAAGTAGGTTATATTTTTTTACGGTTTCGTTGTCAAATTTATATTCAGGATGTGTTCCTATAGCATTGTGCCATCCTGGTAGGTTTTTAACAAACTCATCCCATTCGTTTTCTTCATTTTCAATACCAAAAGAAACTACCGATACTTCTTTATGAGTTTGCATAAACTTATAAAGTTCAGGAATTTCTTTTACACAGTGTGGACAACCAGTACTCCAGAATACTAATAAATACTTGTTACCATCATTTAATGTAGATAGTTTGTATTCTTCATCACCTTCTTTCCAAGAAAAGTCAGGAGCTACTCTACCTACTGTTGCTAGTAACACATCTAGCTTTTCCTTTTTAAAATCGGCATCTTGATCTTCAGCAGGAAGTTTATCATAATATTCCGCAAACATCCAATCTACAACTGGTCCGTTACGCTTGTCAGTAAGTGCACTAATTAAATAATCGATTACTGCTTTTTCTAACTTGTTAGAAGAAATTTTCTTCATAACATTGGTAATAGATTCCTTAATTAATTTTTGTTGAACATTTTTATCTTCAGAATAGTTTAAGTAAAAAACATAGTCGTTAATTCTATCAATTAAAAAAGAAGAGTTGTATAATTCATCACTCTTAAAATCAACATATTCAAAAAAGTTTTCATTGGTAGCAGATAAGTAATCTTGTATGTTATCATGCGGGTTAGATGAATTATATCGACGAGAAGCTCTTATAAAGCTATTGACCAACATTCCTTCAGACTTGTTTTCATAAGTTTCCTGTACATCTTCTAATTCTTTAAGTTCTTTTTTATATGCTTTTTTTGCATCTTTTGAATTTGTTTCGATATAAGAAGCCTGTAACGAATCTATCTTTTTTTGTACAGCATTGTATGCTTGTAGGTATTCACTGTATAGTTTATTTTCTCTAGAACTCGTGAAAAGAACTGATTGATCAGGATATCTTGGGTTGAAAACAAACTCAACATTTTCTTTATTGAAGAAAAAATCAACAAAACCAGCACCAGAATTTCTATAAGTAGCTCTGTAGGCTCCAGGAGTTGCTGTGTTAGGTAGTTCAAAGCTAAACTTTCCTAAAACTTGTTGTTCACCACTTATAGCAACTGTGTCAAATTTAATAGTGGTATTTGAAAGGAACTTTTGTTTTGCTCCCTCAATTTTATATAAAATAACCCAATCTCCTTTGTCTGGAGGGGTCATGGTACCTTTAACAGTGTACTGTGCATTTACAAGTGATGTGGTGAATATTAATAGAGCCAGTAATTTTTTCATCATAATATTTTAAAGGGTTATTAATAAGGTTTTAAAACTAGTCATTTACGAACTTCTATCCAAGAAGTGTACCACTTTTATTTTTTCTTATGTATTTTAGAAACGTTTTTTTAATTATTTGAAAACATGAACTTTAAAGAACAAATATTTTGGGTAACTGGTGCTTCTTCTGGAATTGGTAAATCTCTAGTAGTTGAGTTATCTAATTACGGAGCAAAGTTAATTATATCTTCAAGAAATGAAAGTCTTTTAAGAGAAGTGCAAAAACGTTGTAAATTTCCTGAAAAGGTTAAGATTTTACCTTTAGATTTAGAAGATTATGAAAACCTTCCTGAGAAGGTTACCAAAGCCATTTCTTTTTTTGGAAGAGTAGATGTCTTAGTAAATAACGGAGGCATAAGTCAACGATCGCTCGTAAAAGATACTTCAATAAAAGTTGATAAACGCTTAATGGCCATTAACTACTTAGGAACTGTGGCATTGACAAAAGGCTTATTGCCTCATTTTATAAACAATAAATCAGGGCATTTTGTTGTAACTACAAGTATTGTTGGGAAAATAGGAACTCCACTGCGTTCTACGTATGCAGCTACTAAACACGCATTGCATGGTTTTTTTGATAGTTTGAGAGCAGAACATTATAAAGATAATATAGCTGTTACGTTAGTTTGTCCGGGGTTTGTAGCTACCAATGTGTCGAAAAATGCATTAACAGGAAACGGAACTCCACAAAATACGATGGACTCAGCTACAGCAAATGGTATACAACCAACGAGGTTTGCTGAGATGATGATAAAAGCTATAAAAATTAAAAAGGAAGAAGTATATATAGCAGGTGCGAAGGAAAAGTTAGGGGTATATGCAAAGCGTTTTTTTCCTAAGTTATTATCAAAAATGATTCGGAAGTTAAGCGTTACTTAATCAAAAAAATGAATCAACTCAAAATAATTAATAATGGCTTCTTTCATTAAAACCGATTGTTCACCTGGTTTTAAGTTGGGCAATTCGGTTACAGTTTTATAGTGAGGCCATCCATCGTTATCAAAAAAATCGAATTCATAGTATCCGTAAGGTTCTAATAATTTACAAATAGCGATATGCATAAGGTTTACTTTTTCATCTTTTTTAAACTTACGATGTCCTTGTCCTAATTCTTGAACACCAATTAAATAAATAACTCCATCAATATTGAGATCATCTCCATCAGCAAATTGTTGAGATAATTGAGTTATTACAAAATCCCATTTTTCTTTTAAGTTGGCTTCTTTTGTCATTTGTGTTTTTTGAGAAAGCAAAGATACAAATGAGTTATGTATATTTGAGCATAGATTTTTACAGTAGAACGCTTTTATATTTATGAATACTTTTGATATTATTATTGCTGCATTACTACTTTTTGGCTTTGTAAGAGGTTTAATGAAAGGATTGTTTGTAGAGGTTGCTTCTTTGGTTGCTTTGGTTGCAGGAGTGTATGGAGCTATCCACTTTTCATACTTTATTGGAGATTGGTTAAAAGACAGTGTTACTTGGGATGAAAAGTACATTTCTTTGGCGGCTTTTGCAGGAACTTTTGTGGTAATAATTGTAGCGATAGCACTATTAGGGAAAATTTTAACCAAAATAGCTGATTTTGCAGCCTTAGGAATTTTAAATAAAATTCTAGGAGGTGTTTTCGGAGCTTTAAAAATTGGATTAATTTTAAGCGTAATTTTTATTTTCTTCGGAAAAATGAATGATACTATTCCGTTTGTAAAGGAGGAGAGTTTAGAAGAATCTATTTTATTTAAACCAGTAAAAAAGATTGCTCCAACAATTTTTCCGTCAATCATAAAAGATGAGGAAGGAGAAGAAAATGAGAATAATAAAGAACTAGAAATAACAATATAAAAACGGATAAAAATAGTATCCGTTTTTGTAGTATTTAATCTAAATGATAAATTTCCATAATACCTTCTAAGATGTGTTCAAAATCGATATTTAAATCGATAAGGTTTCCTGTTTTGATATCAAAAACCCAACCGTGCACTTTTAAACCTCTATCCCTGTATGCTTTTTGAACGGCAGTAGTTTTAATAAGGTTAACACATTGCTCTTGTACGTTTAAATCAACCAAACGATCGTAGCGAGCATCTTCATCTTCTATAGTATTCAGTTCCTCTTTGTGTAGGCGGTATACATCTCTAATATAGCGTAGCCATGGATTTAACAACCCTAGATCGGAAGATTGCATAGCTGCTTTAACCCCACCACATGAATAGTGGCCACAAACCACAATATGGTTTACTTTTAAATGCTCAACAGCATATTCAATAACGGAAGCAGAATTTAAGTCAATTGCAGGAACCATATTGGCAATGTTTCTGTGTACAAAAACATCACCAGGACTTAGTCCCATTAAATCTTCGGCAGAAACTCTACTATCAGAACAACCGATGTACAATAACTCAGGACTTTGCCCTTCGTTTAATTTTTTAAAATAATCGTTATTGGTAGACAATTTGTTTTTTACCCACTCTTTATTGTTTTCAAAAATTTTAGATAGATTCATTAGTAAAAAAGTTTATTAGAAAAATCTTTGATGCTTGTTTTATAAGTGAAGCACACCAGTTGTCGAAGTTAATAAAAAAGAGAATCTAAAACCACGTTTAAATTCTCTTTATATTATTATATTAATTATGGAAGTATTGTTTATTCAAAAAAAGTAACCGCTCCGTCAGTAATATCATACATCGCTCCAACAATCATGATTTCACCGTTGTTATGCATTTCGGCAAGTACTTCACTTTCGTTTAAAATTCGGTCGATAGTTAAATGTACATTTTTTTCGGCAACTTTATTTACAAACTCTAAATTAGACGAGTTTCTCAAACTTTCGTCCTTAGGTTCAGTTACGGCTTGTACAGCAGGTTTTATTTTACCTAACATATTGGTTAAATTACCCAACTCAGCATTGTCACAAGCCCCCTTAATAGCTCCACAACTAGTGTGTCCTAAAACAATGATTAATTTAGTACCCGCTAATTTACAAGCAAACTCCATACTACCTAAAATATCTTCGTTTACAAAGTTACCAGCAATTCTGGCACTAAAAATATCTCCTAAGCCTTGGTCGAAAACTAATTCGGCAGAAACTCTTGAATCGATACAGCTTAAAATAGTAGCAAAAGGAAATTGTCCTTCTCTCGTATCGTTAACTTGTTCTAATAAGTTACGATTTGCTTTTAGGTTGTTTTGAAATCTTAAGTTTCCTTCTTTTAAGTATTGTAATGACTTTTCAGGAGTCATTGTAGCTTGCGTTTCTTTAGTATGTGCTTTCATTATATATTTTTATAAAATTATTGATGTCGTTTTTTTATTTACGAATTTAAAACGTTTAGGCAGCTTTTGGTCTAAGTTTAAAAAACTTAATAAAGCTTTCTGGGTTTTCTACAACACCGCGTTCTGAAATAAGTTTAATATTGATATTTCTTTCTTTTGCTTTAAAAGCAAAATCTTCTAGAATTTCAATAATATCATTATCTAAGTACCTAGTTTTTCTTACGTCTAACTCTAAATGAGTGTCTTCAGGTAAGCTATCTAATTCTTTTAAAATGGCTCCTTTGTTAAAGAAAGTTACTTCTTCTGCAAGTGTCATTTTTATTTTGTGTATTCCGTTGCTTTTATCTTCGATGTGTAAGAAGTGAGAATTTTGATAACTTTTTATCAAAATAACACAAACTCCAACAGCTAATCCTAATGAAATTCCGGTAAGTAAATCGGTAAAAACAATACCTAATACGGTTACGATAAAAGGAACAAATTGTTTCCATCCTAAGGCAAACATTTGTTTAAATAAGCTTGGTTTAGCTAGTTTATAACCAACAACTAATAAAATTGCAGCTAAAACAGATAACGGTATTTTATTTAACAGAGTAGGAATTAAAATAACAGATAATAGTAAAAATAACCCGTGAATAATTGCTGACATTTTAGATTTACCTCCAGACTGAATGTTGGCAGAACTTCTTACAATTACTTGAGTAATTGGTAACCCTCCAATTAAACCAGATAAGATATTTCCAGTTCCTTGAGCTAATAATTCTCTATTTGTTGGAGTTACGTTTTTATCTGGATCTAATTTATCTGTAGCTTCAACACAAAGTAAGGTTTCTAAACTAGCTACTAATGCAATTGTAAAAGCAGTTACCCAAACTTCGTAGTTGGTAATAGCACTAAAGTTAGGGAAGGTAAATTGACCTAAGAAAGAATCAAAACTTTCAGGAATAGGAACACTTACCAAATGAGATGCTTGTATTGCAAATGTTTCATTTCCTTGTGTTAAGGTAAAAAAGACTATTCCCATTACCACGGCTACTAATGGTCCTTGAATTAATTGGAATATTTTTCCTTTTTTACTTAAAACTCTGTCCCAAAGAATTAGAATAGCTAATCCAATAAAACCAATAACCATTGACCCCATAGTAATATTATCAGTAATACTTAAAAGAGCAGAAAAAGTGTTTTCTCCAGAAGGTTCAATAAAACTATCAGCTCCTTCTGGCTCTGCATCATATCCAAAGAAATGAGGAATTTGCTTTAAAATAATTATGATACCAATACCAGTAAGCATTCCTTTAATTACAGATGATGGAAAATAATAACCAATAACTCCTGCTTTAAGAACACCAAAAAGTATTTGAATAATTCCTCCTAAGACAACAGCTACTAAAAAGTTTTCATAACCACCTAAAGAACCAATAGCGGTTAATACTATAGCAGCTAAACCAGCTGCCGGACCACTAACTCCAATTTTTGAGCCACTAATGGCTCCAACAACAATACCTCCTACAATTCCTGCAATTACACCTGAAAAAAGAGGAGCTCCACTCGCTAAAGCAATACCTAAACACAAAGGTAAAGCAACAAAGAATACGACAATACTTGCGGGTAAGTCGCTTTTAATAGTTTTAAACATAATAGATGCGTTTATTTAGACTCCAAATAAAAAATTCAGAGCGTATATTTAATTTAAATGATTGATTTTTTGACTAAGAGAAACTTAAAATGTTTCAAAGAAGCAATACCGTTTTTGCTATGCGTTGAAATATTTTTTAGATTTTCTGTTTAAGACCTCGTTAGGAGATAACTTACTTAGATGCTTAAGTAGTGAAGAACTCGGGAGGAGGAGTGAGAATTTTAGGGTATTGTGAAACGTAGTCTTTAGATTGAAAACGAACGTTTTTTCTCTTTTGGATTTTCTTGTATAAAAAAGAAGTATCGTTTTCGTTAGGGTGCGCTTTTAACTCAGCAAATTTAACGTGTTTTGTGTTTTCTTCTTCCTCACTAAGATTTAAGAAAATAGTAATGTCTTGATCTTTATCAACCAATGTAATAATCGAAGGCGTAACAATAATGCCTGTGAATAGAACAATAAAAAAAATGGCGATTTTAGATTTCAAGATGATTTTTATTTATTTAGAGGTAAAAGTAACTAATTTTTTATAGCTAAAATGTTATAGTTCTTGTAAAGTTTTGGTTTTTATCCATCCAACTTTTCCATCAACGAGTTTTATTTTTTTCCAATTATCTACAGAATCTAGTATTTTAACCTTGGTTCCTTCGTGTAATATGAAAATTTCATTAGAGTTTTCGGTAGGTTCATTAGTAACAGAAACTTCTTCAGTGTAAATAATGGCCTCAATATTGTTTTTAGATTGGTTGTATTGTGTGTACGTTATAATCAAACAAGTTAGTAAAAGTAAAAATGAGATAATACTGGTTGTAAAGTAAGTTCTTTTTTTACTTGGGGTATAGGCAAAATAAAATAGTAAAAATAAAATAGAAGCTATAAAAGAAAATACAATGGTAATTACAGCCCAGGTATTATAAGTAAACTTTTGTAAATAATTTTCATTGAATTTTTGAACTACTGATTTGGGCAACGCTTCAATTCTATCAAGAGTTAAACGTTTTGCGATAATTAAGTTGTTTTTAGCATCTTCATTTAAAGGGTTTAACTGCAATGCTTTTTCGTAATTGTAAATAGTAGGAGCTATCTTATGAAGCTTATAGTAACAGTTTGCCAAGTTGTAATACACTTCGGATGAAGCTAGGTTTTCATCTTCTATTTGCTCATATAACTTAATAGCTTCTTCGTACTTTCCTTCTTTGTATAGAGAATTAGCACTTAAAAAAATATCATTGGCATTTTGTGCAAACGTACTAATTGACACCAATAAGAATAAATATATAACTAACTTTCTCATTATAACTGTCTATCTAATTGCATTATTACTTGTTTTGCTTTTTCATACTCCTCTTTCATCTGTACATTGGTAATTGGAGTGTATCTAGCAAAATCACAATTGTTAAATACTTCAATAAAGCTGTTAATAGTTTCTTTACGAACGTTTTTATCAGCTAGTAAATCTGTAATTTTTTCACGACTTATATCAGAGGTTTCTACACCTAGTTTTGCTTTTAAGTAATTGTGTAAAGCTCTTTCTAAAGCTTCATAAAAGGCTTCTTTATTGCCTAATCGTTTTTGAGCCTCTGATAAGTATTTCTTGGCAAGTTTGTCTGCTTTTCGCAACTTATTACCCAATACATCACTATCACGTTCTTCCTTCTTTTTTTGAATAACAATTCCAACGGGAATTGCTAAAATAGGAAGTAACAAAAGAATATAAAACAGGGTTGACTTAAAGAAATCATCAGTTTTAATAGGCTGTAAATTGGTAGTTGTTTGAATATATCTAAAATCACTACCTGTAACTTTTACCTCTTGTTTGGATACTGTATTAGCATCAGAGTTTGTTGGAATTTCTTTTCCTTCTAAAACATCAACGTATAAATCATCAGTAGTGATGGTTTGGTATACTTTTTCTTTTGGGTTAAAGTAAGAAAAGCTAGTTTTTGGAATTCTATATTTTCCTTTAAACTCAGGAACAACAGTGTAGTTATCAGTAACAGATCCAGATAATCCAGTTCCAGTAATACGAACATTTTCTTTTCTTTCAGGTTGATAAACTTCTAGTTCTTTAGGAGTTTCAACTTTTGGTAGCTCAAAAAGTTTTAAATTTCCTTTACCATTTACGGAAACTTTAATTTGTGATGATTCATTAGCTTTTAAGGTATTTTTACTTAAAGAAACATCGAATGAAAATTCACCAACGGCACCAGTAAAGTCTTCCGGTTTGTTTTTAAGAGGTAAGGACTGAGCGTTAACAATTTTCTTAGCAGAAGAAAATTCTTTACGAACTTGACGTGTAATTACGTTTCCAAAAAAGTCAGCTCGTCCGGTAGGAACTGCCACAATTATATCCATTTTCATAGGATCGATTGTCAGTTTACCAGAGGTTGTTGGAATTAATAGGGCTTTATGTAAAACAGCATAACGATAAGTTTCACCGTTGTAAGTACCTGTTTTAACAGGCATTCCGTTACGTTTAATTTCCTGATTCCAGAAACCATTGTATTGTGGAGCTTCTGTTATGGCATTATCATAAATACCAACATTATCGCTAAAATATAAGCGATATTCTACATAAATTCCCTCGCCAACATAAGGTTTAGATTTAGAAATTTCGGCAACTAAATGAATATTTTGCTCAGCAATATAACTAGGGTCATTTGGGTTTTTAGGAATGTCAACAGCATCTAAAACAATAACTTTTACAGGATTTGAAGTGAGTGTTTTACCTTCAATTTCAATACTGGCTGGAGGAATATTAAATTCTCCTTTCCTTTTAGGTTGTAGTATAAAGGTATAGGATTGATTAAAAGAAATTTTACCATTAATCCAAGATTGACTTACCGACTGGCTAGGGCCTCCAACTATTTTAAAATTAGTAAAACTTGGCGCTTTAAAATTATCGGCTCCTTGTTTGTTGATTGAAAACTCAATACGTAATCGTTGGTTTACACCCAATTTGTTTTTACTAACCGAAGCCGTTAACACAGCGTCTTGTGCATGAATGGCAAATGTTATAAAACTAACGAATAACGATATGTATACTTTAAACTTCATGTTAAATTTCAAAAATGTCTAAAAATAACTAAGATTTTAAAAACTGAAAAATTACCAGTCTTTTTCTTGTTTCACTTTCCTTCCTTTTGATTTTTTCGCATTCATTTTTTTCTGCGTCTTGTTTTCCTCATTATTTAAACTCTCTAACAGTTGTTTCATTTGTTCAGGAGTCATTTTACCTTGTTGAGGTTTCGGTTTTTGATTTTGCTTGTCTTTTTGGTCTTGATTAGGTTTTTGTTGATTTTTTTGATCGTCATTTTTCTGATCTTGTTTATCATCTTTTTTATCCTTATCGTCTCCTTTCTGATCCTTGTTTTTATCGTTTTGTTTGTCTTTGTCGTCTTTTTTCTGTTGATCTTTCTGATCTTTGTTTTTTTGGTCTTTATTTTTATCCTTGTTATCCTTCTGATTTTGTTGTTGTTTTTTAGCTTCTTTTTGAGCAACGGCTAAATTATAACGTGTTTCATCATCATTCGGGTTTCTACGTAAGGAATTTTTAAAAGCTTCAACAGCTTGTTCATATTGCTTTTGTTCCATCATGGCATTACCTATGTTGTGATAAGCTTCAGCCTGAGCCATTTTGTCTTTTGAAGTCTCAGTAGTTACTTTGAACTGTTCTACTGCTTCTTTGTACTTCTTTTCTTGGTATAAAGTATTGCCAAAATTATAGCTTGCTTTTTCATACTTACTATTTTTACCTAAAGCTTTTCGATAAGCAATAGCAGCATCACTAAACTTTTGTTTATTGTATAGCTTGTTTCCTTCTCGTAACAAACCACGAGCTTCACGTTGTAGTTTAAGTGTATCTTGCTGTGCATTGGTTGTCGCAGAAACAGCAAGGACTATAATGAATATTAAATTTTGTAAACTTTTCATACTACATGTTAAGATTCTTCGTTAAACAAATCTACTTTCTTCAACCATTTGGTTTTCTTATCAAACAAAAACATATCTAAAATTAAAAATAACAGTCCAATACCTACAAACCATTGAAATTGGTCTTTGTAATCAGAAAATTGTTTTGTTTCAAACTCATTTTTTTGGGCATTTCCAATAATCTTCTCTATAGCTTCTACTGGATTTTCAGTTTTATTACCATCAAAATATTGTCCGTCAGAAGCATCTGCCACTCCCTGTAAAACATCCGGTTTTCTTTGAGTAATGACGGTTTCTCCCATTCTATCTTTTTTATAACCAATAAGCGCGCCATTTAATTTGATAGGAATTGGACCTCCTTTTTCGGTTCCTACACCTACGGTATATACTTTAACACCTTCGTTGGCGATGTTTTGAGCAACTTGTTTTGTTTCTTCTTGATGATCTTCACCATCTGAAATAATGATTAAAAAACGATTAGTTTGCTCATCGTTATCATAATAAGTGTTCGCTAAATTCAACGCTTCATTAATGGCTGTACCTTGACTCGAAACCATGTCTGGATTTGCGTTTTGCAAAAACATTTTTGCAGCAGCGTGATCGGTGGTAATAGGTAGTAAAGGATAAGCATTCCCCGCATAGATGATAATACCAACTCTATCACTTCCTAATTTATCAATAGTTTTAGAAATTATTTGTTTCGCTTTTTCTAATCTGTTAGGAGCAATATCTTCTGCTAACATACTTTTAGAGACGTCTAAGGCAAATACTACATCAACACCTTCTCTTTTTACCGTTTTAAGTTTTGTTCCCATTTTAGGGTTAACTAACGACAGAATTAAAAACGATAATCCTACTAAAAAGAAAACAAGTTTTAATACTGATTTGAAGGTTGATGTGTTTGGTGCTATTTTAGATAAAAGCAACGGATTAGCAAACTTTTTTTGAGTTCGTTTTTTCCACCATAAAACGAATAGGAAAACCACAATTATTACAGGAATAATTGCAAAAAGATAAAAATATATTGGTTCTTCTAGTTTGTACATCCTTCGGATAGTTTAATTATTGATGCGTTTAATCGTTTAACTGTGATTTTCGTAAAGAATTCAACATGTTAGAAATTTTGTATATGGTATTTCTTAATTTTAAATAGTCTTCTTCATTTAAAAAGTTTAAATCTCTTGAAACAATTAATTGACTTAGAATTTCTATTGTTAAACCAAAATTTTCTGTAACAGAATATGTTTTTTTAGAAAGCTTAACAGCTTCTTTCCAAACTTCTAATTTTTCAAAAGAGAAAATATACATTTTTTAACTTTTAAACAGTTTAACAATTACACAATTTTATATAAAACTTTTAAATAACGTGTTTTTTAACGTGAACTCTAAGAGTAAAAAGATTCCTGCTAGGAAAACTAACAAGCGATATTTTTCAGAGTAATTATAATATTTAAATTCCTCTATTTTAGTTTTTTCTAACTTGTCAATCTCGTCGTAAATTTCTTTTAACTTAGTGTTATTAGTGGCTCTAAAATATTTACCGCTGGTTTCGCTAGCAATATGTTTTAGTAAATTTTCATCAATTTCAACAGGTTGGTTTTTAAAAGAAATTTTACCAGTTCTTGGATCCTTGGCCCAAGGAAAAGGAGCCATTCCATTAGTGCCAATACCAATAGTATAAACCTTAATTCCGTTTCCTTTTGCTAAATCGGTAGCAGTCTTAGGATCAACAAAACCAGCATTATTTACACCGTCCGTCAATAAGATAATCACTTTACTTTTGGCTTTGCTATCCTTGAGTCTGTTTACCGCAGAACCTAAGCCCATTCCAATTGCTGTTCCTCCTTCTAGTTGTCCCCATTTAATTTCTGAAATGGTTCTTTTTACGATAGATTTATCACTGGTAATTGGAGTTTGTGTAAAACTTTCTCCTGCGTATACTACAATACCAATACGGTCATTTGGACGTCGGTTTATAAAATCGGTAGCTACTCTTTTTAAGGCTTCTAGTCGGTTAGGTTTAAGGTCTTTTGCTAACATACTAGCAGAAACATCAACAGCCATTACAATGTCAATTCCTCGGTTTGTTTTCGTTTTTTTACTAACGGCAACATTTCTGGGACGTGCTAAAGCAACTATTAAGCAGGTTAAGGCCAGTAGTCTTAAGAGCGGCAGTATGGGCTTTAGTTTGGGTAAAATAGAACCTTGTACTTTAAAACCTTTGATGTTTGGCATTCTTAGTTGAGCACTGTCTTTTTTTCGAGTATAAAAACTCCAAAAAGCTAATAAAGGAATTAATAGTAGCAACCATAAAAACTCTGGACTATGAAACTCGAAATTATTCCACTTCATCATCTTCTTCTTGTTTTTTAGGTTTTAAATTATCTATAATAAGCTTTGCTTCTTTTCGGTCTTCTTCTATCTCATGAGACAAAGGTTTCGATTTTGCAAATTTTACTAAGTCAGATTCTTGTAATAAGTTCTTTAATTTATCAATAATTTCCCTAGAAGTTTCTATTGAATTAGTATCGTTAAAATCTCTTAAAACATCAATTAATTCATCAGTAGTGCTTTCTAAGGCAGGAACGTGCAACTCTCGTTCAATATATCCTCTAATTATATCTGTTAATTCGCTGTAATATTTTTTAACTTGATTATTTTGCCACAATAGTTTTTTGTCCAGTTCTTCCAGTTTTTGCATGGCTTCTTCATAAGGAGCCAATAAAGGAACAACGATAGTTTCCTCTTGTTCTTTTTTCTTCTTGAAAACAAAGAAATAGAGGAGTAATGCGATAACAATAATGGCTATTACAACCCACCAAATGTATTGTTTGAAATCGTCAAATTGATAGGGTTCTCCTTTAATCCCTTTAATTGGAAATTTTTTAATCTTGGTAGTGTCTATAGGAACTGTGGCTACATTAACTAGTAAGCTATCGGTTAAATAAGCTTGGTTTCTAATAAAAATTTGTTGTTGAGGAATGTAAAAAGCACCACTATCAAACCCTGTTAAAATGTATTTTCGGATGAGTTTGTTTTCAATAGTGTCTACTTTAAGGGTGTCAATAACCTCTAAGCCTTTAAGGTTGTTTAGTTTAGGAATGATAACGTTTTCAGTTTCATCAACAGTTATTTTATATTGAAACTGTTCACCAATTCTAATGTTTGTTGTGTCAATTTCTGCTTTTACCTGAGGTTGCTGTGCAAAGGCAAAAGAAGTTAAAAACAAGCATATGTAAAGTAATTTGTATTTCATTGTTTGTTCTTATCCTTTTCGTTTAAAATAGCCTAACAATTTTCGTACATAACTTTCATCAACTCTAGTGCTAATAGTACCTGCGCCACTTTTGGTAAATGCATTTTCAAAATAATCAGTTAAGCGTAGGGCGTTAGCCTTGTAATGGGTTCTAACAGATTTGGAACTGGTATTAACTAATTGAGTTTTTCCCGTTTCAGCATCTAGTATAGGAACCATTCCTAAATTAGGAATTTCCTCATCGTGCTTGTCATATACACGAATACCAGTTACATCGTGTTTGTTTCCAACAATTTTTAGCGTACGTTCATAACCTTCATCCATAAAATCAGAAAGCATAAAAACTATAGCTTTCTTTTTCATGATGTTGGATAAAAACTTGAGGGCTTCACTAATATTGGTTTGTCTACTTTTTGGTTGAAACTCAATAAGCTCACGAATAATTCGTAATACGTGACTTTTACCTTTTTTAGGAGGAATGTATAGTTCAACCTGATCAGAAAACAACATCAAACCAACTTTGTCGTTATTTTGAATGGCTGAAAAAGCCAATGTTGCGGCGATTTCTGTTACAGTATCTTTTTTAAATTGTTCAGAAGTACCAAAAAATTCAGAGCCAGAAATATCAACTACCAACATCATGGTAAGTTCACGTTCTTCTTCAAAAACTTTTATATAGGGTTCGTTGTAGCGAGCTGTAACGTTCCAATCAATTGCTCTAATATCATCTCCATACTGATATTGACGTACTTCAGAAAAAGTCATACCTCTACCCTTAAAGGTTGAGTGGTATTCTCCTCCAAAAATATGATTAGACAACCTACGTGTCTTTATTTCTATTTTTCGAACTTTTTTTAGTAACTCTTTTGTATCCATTAATTTAACCAAGATTCAGGTAGTGGAGGTAGTTCCACTTCTGTGTATTCTACGCTTTTTTCAAAAGCTAAAAAACGCGCTTCTTGTATTGATAAATTCACATTGTTTTTTTTACTAATCTCTTTTACTATTTCTTGTATACTCTTTTGTTGGCCTAAAACAAAACTATTCATAATTATGTTCGACTCAGTTTGTAAATCAAAACAGTTTACATAATAACTGGGCTTGTTGTCTTTATAAATAATAGCCTCAGTATTTTTTTTCTTTTTTAATTCTAAAATTTTTTTAGTTCCTTTTAATGTTTTGTACGTTGTTAATTTAAAAGTCATTAATAGCTAATTTAAGGGGATTCATATTAATAAGGTGGAAGCTATAAATGAGTAGGTGTACTTTCTTTATTTTTAAGGTACCTGTACTTCATTTATTATCGAGTTAATTATGTCTATCGATGTAATGTTTTCAGCCTCGGCTTCATAGGTAATACCAATTCTATGACGTAATACATCGTTAACCACAGCTCTAACATCTTCAGGAATTACATATCCTCTACGTTTAATAAAAGCATAACATTTAGCTGCTTTAGCCAAGGCAATGCTTCCACGAGGAGAAGATCCAAAACTAATAAGTGGTTGTAATTTTTCTAAATTGTATTTCTCAGGATAACGAGTTGCGAAAACAATGTCTAAAATATATTTTTCAATTTTTTCATCCATGTAAACTTCGTTAACGACGTTACGAGCTTTGATAATTTGATCTATTGAAATAACAGAATTTATCTTTTGAAAACTTCCGTTTAAGTTTTGACGCATAATCAGTTGCTCGTCTTGTAATTTTGGGTAGTCAATCACAGTTTTTAACATAAAACGATCTACCTGTGCTTCAGGAAGAGGATAGGTTCCTTCTTGTTCAACTGGGTTTTGAGTTGCCATTACCAAGAAAGGTTCATCTAATTTAAAGGTTTCGTCACCAATAGTAATTTGACGTTCTTGCATAGCTTCTAGTAAAGCAGACTGCACTTTAGCAGGAGCACGGTTAATCTCATCAGCTAATACAAAATTGGCAAAAATAGGTCCCTTTTTTATAGAGAAATCATTTTCCTTTACATTGTATATCATAGTACCCACAACATCAGCAGGTAATAAGTCTGGAGTAAATTGAATACGACTAAAGCTTCCGTCAACAGCTTTTGAAAGAGTATTAATAGCTAAGGTTTTTGCTAGCCCAGGTACCCCCTCTAATAAAATATGTCCGTTTCCTAAAAGCCCAATGAGTAATCGCTCAATCATGTGTTTTTGACCTACAATTACTTTGTTCATTTCTGTAGTTAATAAGTCTACAAAAGCACTTTCTCTTTCTATCTTTTCATTGATAGCTCTTACATCTATATCCATAGTAATTGAAATAAATTAGAAATTTTATGAAACAAAGCTACAATAATAGTGTTTTTTTAGTTGTTAAAAGTTGGTTAAACCTTGTATTAACAAGTGGCAAGGTGGTTCTTTTTAAAGTTTAGTTTTGGGTGTAGGTATTTATTTGACTGAAAATAAGTTATTTATAATTTGTTTTTGTAAATAAAAAAAATGAAATTTAGCTTCTACTAACCTTAAACTTAAATTTTATGAAGAAAATGTATTTTAGCAAAACGCTGCTAATTAACGCACTTATTTTCCTGTTTTCTAGTTTTGTTTACGGACAAACAATAAAAGGGAAAATAGTGGATGTAAATGGAGAAAGTATTCCTTTTGCTAACATAATAGAAAAAGGCACGACAAATGGCACCACTTCTAATGAGAATGGTGAATTTAGTTTAAATGTAAAAAAAATTCCGACGGTAGTTACCATATCTTCTTTAGGTTTTGTTACTGTAGAAAAAAATGTAGTCAATACAGATACTTTCTTACAAGTAACATTACGAGAAGATTCAGATGTTTTAGAAGAGGTGGTAATTTCAGGTTTAGCTACCACAACAAAAAGGTCTAATTTAGCGAATACTGTGTCTACAATTTCAGCGGCTGAATTAACACAAGTTACATCACAATCAGGATTTGATAGTGCTCTGTCAGGGAAATTTACGGGAGCTGAGATAAAAGCAAATTCAGGAGCGCCAGGAGGGGGAATCTCAATGAGGCTTAGAGGGGTTACTTCTATTTTTGGAGATCAACAACCTTTATTTGTGGTAGATGGAGTATATGTTGATAATTCATCTATTTCTTCTGGAAACAATGTTGTAAGTGAAGCAGCAGGAGGGGGGAATCCTTCTACAAATCAAGATGATGCTTCTAACAGAATTGCAGACATTGATCCTGAAGATATAGAAACCGTAGAAATATTAAAAGGGGCTTCTGCAGCAGCACTGTATGGGTCAAGGGCAGCAGGAGGAGTTGTGATTATTACAACGAAAAGAGGAAAAGAAGGGAAACCGAGAATTTCTTTTTCTCAAACAGTAGGTTTAAGAAGCCCTACTAGACTCTTAGGGTTAAGAGATTGGGATGAGGCAGAAATTGTAGCCTTTGGTGGTCCTGCTAATGCTAAGTTAAGAGATTACGAAGCTGAATTATTCGACCATACTAGAATTTCTACCACTACACGTTTTACAACTTCTGGAGGTTCAGAAAGAAGCGATTACTTTTTTGGAGTAACTTATAAAGAAGAACCAGGTTTGGTTGAGAATACGGGGTATGAAAAAACAGCTGTACGTCTGAATATTGGTCAAAAGTTTACAGATTGGATTGATATGTATATAACCTCAAACTATATCAATTCACAAGCAGACAGAGGTTTCTTTAATAACGGGAATGCTAATAGAACAGTAGGTTATGCATTGGCTTTTACGTATCCATGGGAAAATTTATCAGCGGTTGATGGAGTGTATCCATCAGGAGGGGCTGGCTCTAATGTTTTAGAAACAGTAGATTTAACTACCAATCGAGAGAATGTTAATCGTTTTATAGGAAGTGTTACTTCTAATGTTAAAATTTTAGACAATGAAAGAAATAGGTTGAAATTGGTATTGCAAGGAGGTTTTGATCAGTATACTTTAAGAACAACAAGTATTTTTCCAAGATCACTATCTTATTTTAGAGATCCTTCGTCACTAAGAGGAGCTTCCATTTCAGGAACAACAGTAAATACTAACTACAATTTATCTGCCTTTTTAGTTCATAATTTGAACTTAGAAAACGGATTGAATTTCACAACTCAAGCAGGAAGCTTTTTTCAAAATTTTGACAGAAATACGGTGATAACTATTGCTACTGGTTTAAATGGATCTCAAACAAATTTGGGGCAATCTGAAAGTGTATCTACACAACAAAATATAAGGTTACAAAAAGATAAAGGGTTCTTTGTTCAAGAAGAAATTAATTATGATGATAAAATTATAGGAACAGTAGGTATTCGTGGAGATAAGTCAACAAATAATGGTGATGCTGATAAAATGTATTACTATCCTAAAGGTAATTTAGCAATTAACTTACATAAGTTTGATTTCTGGAAGATTAAAGAGATTAGTTCCTTTAAACCTAGAATAGCCTATGGTGAAGCAGGAAGGTTTTCGAATTTTAGAGATAGGTTTACTACTATGACAGGACAGTTAATTGATGGTAACTCAGGTTTAGCACCTGGGAACTTTAAAGGGAACCCAAATGTAGGACCTGAGCGTCAAAAGGAGTTAGAATATGGAGTTGATTTTGGGTTGTTAGATAGCAGAATTAACTTTGAAGTTACCTTTTATAATAAAAAGGTTGAAGATTTACTAATTGAAACTAATAAACCAACTTCTTCAGGATATGTAACTGAAGTTCAAAACGCAGGAGAGCTTGAAAATAAAGGAATTGAAATAGGATTGAATGCAAGTATTATTGAACAGGAAGACTTTTCTTGGAGTACCAATTTAAAGTGGTGGAAAAATAAATCGGAAATAACGAAATTAAATGTTCCTGCATTTACAGAAGGAGGGTTTGCTTCTTCATTAGGAACTTTCTATATTCAGGAAGGTTTTAGTGCAACACAAATTGTAGGAACTTATAACCCTGCTGACTTTACAGCTGAAGAAATTGCTAGAAGAGATCCTGAAGGAGATGGCTTTTTTGTATATGGTAACGCAGAACCCGATTTTCAATTGTCTTGGCAAAATCAATTCAGATATAAGAATTTTGATTTGTCTTTTTTGTGGCACTGGAAAAAAGGAGGAGATGGAATAAACCTAACAACCTTATTGTATGATTTAGCAGGAACAACTTGGGATTATGACGATACTGGTTTAGATCCTTCTGGAACATTATCTAATGGAGATTATAGGGCAAGTCAAGCATTTGTTAATCCAGAGCCTCTTATTGAGGATGCAGGATATTTAAGATTACGTGAGGTAGGGTTGTATTATACCTTTAATGAAGGTGTTTTTAAAGGGTTTGAAAAAGTTAAAGTAGGTGTTTCGGGTAGAAACCTTATAAATATATTTGACTATAATAGTTATGATCCAGAAGCTTCAAATTTTGGAAATAATGTTTTAGCTAATAACGTGGAAGTAACCCCCTATCCAGCTTCAAAATTTATAAACTTCCACTTAAATATTAACTTTTAAAACATAGGATATTATGAAAAATATAATTTTAAAAACTATTTTATTATGTTCTGTTATTTTATTCTCTAATTGTGAATTAGAAGATATACCGAACCCTAATGCACCTACCGAGGAGAGCTTTTCTGATGGAGCGAGTCAAGCCGATGTTCAGTTATTAGCTGTCGGTCTTGAAGCTGTTATGAGAAACGATTTAGAATTTCATTACAATACTGTAAGCCTTTTAGCAAGAGAGTACTATGATTTGTCAGGTACGGATCCTCGTTATACAGGAGAAATTTTAAAAGGCCCGTTAGATAATAATGGTTTCTTAACAACAAGGTCATATGCTGCTTGGTATAGAGTTGTAAAATCAGCAAATGTTTTAATTACTGCGGTAGAAAACTCCTCAGCAGGTTTCTCCGATGATGTGAAAAATTCGTATTATGGATACGCTAAAACACTCAAAGCATATGCACTTTTAATGGTCGCAAACAGGCAGTATACAAATGGAATTAGAATAGATGTTGAAGATGCTGATAATTTAGGACCTTTTGTTGATTATGCTCAAGCTTTGACAGAGGTTAAAAATTTATTGAATGAAGCAAATACTAATCTAGCTAACTCTCCAACAACGTTCGATTTTTCTTTAAGTTCAGGGTTTATGAATTTTGATACACCGAGCTCGTTTTCAGAGTTTAATAGAGCGCTAGTGGCAAGAGTAGCATTGTATGAAGGAGATAAAGCAGGAGTACTTAGTTTCTTAAATGATTCTTTTTTTAACTTAAATGGTAACTTGATGACTGGACCAGCTCATGTATTCGGAGCTACAGGAAATGATATTTTAAATAACCAGTTTCATGTATTAGGGCAATCAGGGCAAGAATTTGTAATTCATAATTCTTGGATTAATGATGCAGAGGCAGGAGATAGTAGGGTAGCAGATAAATCATTCTTACTAACAGCCCCAGCAACGTTTGATGGATTGTCAGCAACGCATCAAATAGCAATTTATAAGAGCAATACAGCACCTGTGTATTTGATTAGAAATGAAGAGCTTATTTTAATGTATGCAGAAGCAAACATAGGAACAAATAACGCAGAGGCAGTAAACGCTATAAACATTATAAGAAACGAAGCAGGTTTACTTGATTATTCTGGAGGAACTTTAGATAATGAGTTAGTAGAGGAAGTTTTAAATCAAAGAAGATATTCTTTATTAGGAGAAGGGCATCGTTGGATCGACTTAAGGCGTTTAGGTAGGTTAAATTCTACTTATGTTCCGTTAGATAGAGCAGGAGATAATATTATTGATGCATTCCCAACACCGTTTAGTGAAAATGCTAATTAATAACAAAGTTTGTTTTTAATTGTGATATTTGATAATGAAAAAGCACCTTAAAAAAGGTGCTTTTTTTATGAATTATATTCTTTTAAAACTAATGTATCATTTTCAAAAACAGCATAGGTGTAATACTGGATCCAATCACCAGTGTTAAGGTAAACACTATTTTCTTTAAGCTGAATTTCTAAAGGCAGGTGTCTGTGTCCAAATATAAAATAATCGTAGTGTTTGGTTTCTAGTTTGCGCTTACAATACTGTACTAACCACTCATTATCTTCACCTAAAAATTTAGCATCCTCATCACCCGAAATCAATTTGTTTTTTACAGACATATATTGTCCTAACCGAACACCTAAATCTGGATGTAACCAACGAAACATCCATTGAAATAGCGGGAATGTAAACACTTTTTTCATGCGTTTATATCCTTTGTCATCAGGTCCCAATCCATCACCATGTCCAATTAAAAACAATTTATTATTAATTGTAAACTCTTGCGGAGAATGATATACAGGAATATTTAATTCCTTTTCAAAATAATCACACATCCATAAATCGTGATTTCCAACAAAAAAGTAAATAGGAATACCACTGTCCTTTATTTCTGCAAGCTTTCCTAAAACGCGCACAAAGCCTTTAGGAACTACAGTTTTATACTCGAACCAAAAATCGAATAAATCACCTAAAATAAAAATAGCCTCAGCATCTTTTTTAACTTCGTTTAACCAGGCAACAAACTTTTGTTCACGAGGAAAGCTAACCTCAGAAGTTGGAGCTCCTAAATGTTGATCGGAAGCAAAATAAACTTTTTTATTTTCAGAAGTGTTGATTGAAATCAAATCGTAAATTTTGGTAAAAATAAGTATTTTACTCAGAGTTAGCACTAACAAATTTTGGCTACATTTGTTTAAGAACTTATATGAATCTACGTATATGAATCCGTTTGATGATGCCTACTTTATGAAAAAAGCCTTACAGGAAGCTGAAATCGCTTTTGATAAAGGAGAGGTTCCAGTAGGAGCAGTAATTGTTTTTAACAATCAAATTATTGCCAGAGCGCATAATTTAACGGAGTTGTTAAACGATGTTACAGCACATGCTGAAATGCAAGCGTTTACGGCAGCATCAGATTTTTTAGGAGGAAAATACTTAAAAGACTGTACCTTGTATGTTACGTTAGAACCTTGCCAAATGTGTGCAGGAGCGAGTTACTGGACGCAAATAGGTAAAATAGTATACGGAGCAAGTGAACCCAAACTTGGCTTTAGTGTATTGAAAACAAAATTACATCCAAAAACAAAAGTAATACCAGGGGTTTTAGAAGAAGAATGCGGCTTTTTGTTAAAGAAGTTTTTTATTGAAAAACGCAATTTGAATTAAGTTGTCATTCCTGCGTAGGCAGGAATCTTTTTAGGATGATAAACTGAAACGAGTTCAGCTTGACGAAAATTAAAACAATGTTTGTTGCTTGGCTCCGCTTTCGTGCTCCAATAACCATTTTTTACGCCAAACACCGCCAGCATACCCTGTTAGTGAACCGTCAGAACCTACAACTCTGTGGCAGGGAATCACTATCCAAATAGGATTTTTACCATTGGCAGAAGCTACAGCACGAATTGCTTTTACATCCCCCAATTGTTTGGTTTGTTCTAAATAGGTTCTGGTGCTACCAAAAGGAATGTTTAGTAGCTCATCCCAAACCGATTGTTGAAAGCTTGTTCCTTGTGGGGTTAACTTCAGGTCAAATTCTTTTCTGGTACCAGTAAAATACTCATCTAGTTGGGTAACACATTCTTGTAAACAAGCAGGAATGTTATTTAGAGAGTTAGGTAGATTTGAAGCATTTTCATCCAATACAGAAATCGATTGGATTCCACTTTCATCACCTTCAATTTTGGCAATCCCGATAGGAGTTTTATAATATGTGGTTTGTAGGTTAGACACCAAAAACGTCTTTAGAGTTCTGTGTGGTAATTTCCGAAATTTCATCGAAAGTCAATCCATAAATATCTACTAACTTATCCACAACATTAGTAATGTAACTACTTTCATTGCGTTTTCCTCGGTACGGAGTAGGAGCTAGGTAAGGAGAATCGGTTTCTAAGACAATGTGTTTGATGTCAATTTGATGTAGGAACTTATCTATCTTTCCGTTTTTAAAGGTTGCAACACCACCAATTCCTAATTTCATGTTATAAGAAATTGCTTTTTCAGCTTGTTCAAGTGTTCCTGTAAAGCAGTGAAAAATTCCGAATAAATCCTCTCCTTTTTCAGTTTCTAAAACTTCAAAAATTTCATCAAAGGCATCACGACAGTGAATAACAATCGGTAGTTTTTTTTCTTTTGCCCACTGAATTTGTGTACGAAAAGCTTCTTGTTGTTGTGGTAAAAAAGTTTTGTCCCAATACAAATCAATGCCTATTTCACCAATCGCATAAAAATCACGTTTGTCTAACCACTCTTTTACATGTACTAATTCTTCTTGGTAGTTTTCTTTTACTGAGGTAGGGTGTAAGCCCATCATTAAAAACACGTCATTCGGATAGTTTTTTTCTAAATCGAACATACGTTCAGTATAAGAGCTGTCAATAGCAGGAATAAAAAAACGAGAAACACCAGCTTCTTTGGCTCGTCGTATCATTTCATTTCTGTCTTCGTCAAACTGACTTGAATATAAGTGGGTGTGTGTATCTGTAATCATTTATTGCCGTATCTTTACGAGACAAAAGTACAAGAAATGGCAAGTTTGAAAAAAGTATTACGAAAAAAGAAATACATTAAAATAAAACTTAAAAAAATGGTAACAAATCATTTAGAGTTGGATGCGGAGATAAATGGTGTTAAAGGAAGGTTTATTTTAGATACAGGCGCTTCCAATTCGTGTGTTGGATTAGATTTAATAGAACGTTTCAAGCTTATTTCTGAAGAAAGTGAAGTAAAAGCTGCTGGAGCAGGAGCGACGGATATGGAAACACACAAGTCAGAAAATAATTCTCTTAAAATAGGAAAGTGGAAAGCGAATGAGTGTGATTTAGTATTGTTTGACTTAACGCATGTAAATACAGCTTTAAAACAACACGATGCAGATGAGGTAGATGGAATTATAGGCGCAGATATTTTAGAAACTGGAAAAGCCTTTATTGATTATAACAAGAAAGCATTGTATTTAAAGAAGCTTAAAAAGAAAAAAGTTCCGTTTTAGCATTATTAATTATTGTAAAAGTTTTTCGGGTTTTATCTCTAATAAATTCGTTATTTCTATAAAACGTTGTAAATCTAACTTGGTTTTTCCTGTTTCTAATTTATAGTAAGCATTTTGGCTGATATGTAATTTTACTCCAATTTCATATTGAGACCACCCTAATTTTATTCTTTTCTTTTTTGATTTTTTGTAATACTTCTTTTTATTTTTTCACTGTTTAGTCGAAAAAGGAGTTAAGAAAATTTTAATGATTAATTATAATTTTTTTCATTTGTTTATTATTGGATTAATCGATGTAATAAAAACTATAAAGATTATTTTTTAATATATAAATCTATGAAAATGAAAAAAGTAAAATCAATTTTGTTAATGTGTTTTGTGTTCCTTGTTTCTTGTGAGAGCAACATGAAAGAGTTAGAAAATCTGGATAAAGATTTAAAACAAGTGCAAATTTCTTCAGAAGAAAGAGCTCTAAGAACGTTTGAAAAGTTTATTATAAACGCAAAGAATAAAATTGAAGAAAATAAGGCACATCTTAAAGGGACTGAAATCTTAAATTATGATCAGTCTACAGAGTTGTTAGATGAATTGATTGTACCTAGTATTAATTTCTTAAAAGATTACGGATTCACTAATGATGATTATTATGAAATGTTCGGAACGTTAGATGTTAATCAAATTCAAAAAGAAATAGCAGGGCTGGGATTTTGTTATATGCCTTAGAAACTAACAAACTTTTAACGTCAAGTTATAATTTACAAAGAAAAGGAGGTTATGATAAGTTTAAAAAGTGTTTTCTTGATGCAACAGGAATAGCGGCAGGAATAGCTCTTGTAGGAGCTCTTTCTGGAGAAGCGGGGGGTAAGGCTGTAAAAAAGGCTTTTAAAAAAGTGATAAAAAAATTAGGCTCTAAACTTGTTGGAGGAATAGGGTTGGTGCTAATGGCGGCTGAATTTACATATTGTATGTCTGTAAAAGAAGCATCTACGGATAATGGTAATAAAACTAGTTGTCCTGACCTTATTGAAGTGTATGTGCCTAAAAATAAGACAAAATATTTAATTTCAAAAAAGGATATAGGGTATGATAGTGTGGCTGAAATTAAAATTAATCTACCTCTTGAAAAAAATATAATGTATATGACGTTCAATTTGGGTACGCTCCTATAGAAGTGGGAGAAGGTATTCCAGAAGGAACACCTTGTTTGACGAAGCTTAAATATAAAAACCTGATTTTAGGTTCTGAAATTGACAAAAATTCCATAGAAGAATTTACTTCAATATCACTTTTTTATCTTTATCAAGAGTAAAATTATGAAAAGAAATAAATTGTTTTTTAACTATTTTGTTTTAGTTTGGGTAATATTTGGTTTGCTTATTTATGTGTGGGAGCTTTCTTCCCTGATCTATAATAAGCAGTATGACGAGTTTTTTACTTATCGGAGATTAAAAACAACATTTTTGCCTTTGTCAATTATTGTTTTATATATTGTTACTTTCTTAAAAAAAAATAAAAACGAAGAATCTAATTAAAAATTCAAATAAAAAAATCCGTAAGATGTTTCTTACGGATTTTTTTTATGCTTACTTGTTTAAGTTAATTAACTTAAAACTTCTTTAATTCTCTTGATAGCTTCTCTTAATTGTAATTCAGAAGCAGCATATGATAAACGAACACAGTTTGGTGCGCCAAAAGCTTCACCAGTTACTGTAGCTACATTTGCTTCTTCTAATAATAACATAGAAAAATCATTCGCATCTTTAATTTCTTTTCCTTGGATTGTTTTTCCAAAGAAATCAGAAATGTCTGGGAATACATAAAAAGCACCTTCTGGTACGTTTAATTTAAACCCGTCAATTTCTCCTAATAACTGTAAAACTAAATCTCTACGGTTTTTAAACTCATCTACCATGTATTGTACTTTTTCTGGCGATGCTTTTACAGCTGTAATTGCAGCACGTTGAGCAATACAGTTAGTTCCTGAAGTAATTTGACCTTGCATTTTTGTACAGGCTTTTGCAATCCATTCAGGAGCTCCGATATAACCAATTCTCCATCCTGTCATAGCAAAAGCTTTCGCTAAACCATTCACAGTAATGGTACGATCGTACATGCTTTCAATCGCGGCAAAACTAAACGGTTTTGTTCCGTAGTTAATATGCTCATATATTTCGTCAGATAAAATATAAATATCTGGGTATTTTTCTAGTACTTTAGCCAACGCTCTGTATTCTTCTTCACTATAAATAGAACCACTAGGGTTTGTTGGTGAGTTAAAGAAAATCATCTTTGTTTTTGGCGAAATAGCTGCTTCTAATTGCTCTGGAGTAATTTTAAAATCAGTATCAATAGAAGAAGGAATTTCTGTATAGGTTGCCTCACACAAAGTTGCAATTGCAGAATAACTTACCCAATAAGGAGCTGGTAATAATACTTCGTCACCAGGGTTTAATAATACCTGAGCTACGTTAGCAATAGATTGTTTTGCTCCTGTAGAAACCACTACTTGGTTTGGAGCATATGTTAAGTTATTATCACGCTTAAACTTCTCGCAAATAGCTTCTTTTAACTCTACATATCCATCAACTGGAGTATATGAGTTATAATCTTGATTAATAGCTTCAATAGCAGCATCTTTAATAAAATCAGGAGTATTAAAATCTGGTTCCCCTAAACTTAAACTAATGATGTCTTTACCTTCAGCTTTTAATTCTCTTGCTTTAGCAGCCATTGCTAAAGTTTGCGATACTGGTAAACTTTGAATTCTGTTTGATAATGCGTTTGACATTGTGTTGTTATGTTGTATGTTGATTTATGCTAATTGCGGTTTTTTTCCTAATTCAGCTAAGTGCCTAAAATGCTCAATAACTGCTCTACGTGTAGTTTGGTATTCATGATAAGGAAGGTTAAATTCCTTAGCAGTTTCTTTTACAATTTGAGCTAACTTCTTATAGTGAATATGAGAAATATTTGGGAAAATATGATGCTCCACTTGGTGGTTTAATCCACCTGTGTAAAAGTTGATAAACCAATTTTTAGGCGCAAAATTTGCGGTAGTATACAATTGGTGGATGGCCCAAGTGTTTTTCATGTTTCCATCTTCATCCGGTAATGGAGTTTCTGTTTTAGGAACAATGTGTGCTAATTGGAAAACCACACTTAAAATGATTCCTGCGGTATAGTGCATCACAAAAAATCCGATTAATACTTTCCACCAAGCAACATTCATTACTGCAATTGGTAATACAATCCAAAGGGAATAATAAATAACTTTAGAAACGACTAATTTGGTCCATTCTTTAGCTGGATTTGGAAACTCACCATACGATAATTTACGTTTTAAATAACTGTGCATTTGTTTAAAATCGGTAGTAATAGCCCAGTTAATCGTTAACAATCCGTATAAAAAGATTGAGTAATATTTTTGGAACTTATGAATCCATAACCACTGTGAGTGTTCAGAAAAGCGAATAATTCTACCTGCATCCATATCTTCATCATGGTCTTGAATATTTGTATAGGTATGGTGTAATACATTGTGCTGTACTTTCCAGTTGTATACATTACCTGCTAAAATATAAATACTGCTACCAAAAAGTTTATTTACCCATTTTTTACTAGAAAATGATTCGTGGTTGGCATCGTGCATTACATTCATTCCCACTCCTGCCATTCCAATACCCATTACAATAGCTAGGGCTAATTTTATCCATTGCGACATGTCAATAGTTAAAATCAAGATAAAAGGAACAATAAACATGGATAACATAATGATTGCTTTTGCATATAGTTTCCAGTTTCCTGTACGTTTAATATTGTTCTCTTTAAAGTAGGTGTTTACTCTTTTATTTAGAGTTCTAAAAAATTTAGCATTGTCTATTCTTGAGAAGTTTACTGTCTTCATTTGTTGTTTGTTTGTACCGCAAAAATAAACGTTTTTGGTTCACGGTTATTGCTAAAACTTAACTTTTTAACTAGATTAATATCTTTTGCAGAAAAATTAACAATACCAATTAGTTTTTTATTTTTGCAACGGAAAAAATCACTTCATGGAATCCTCTATAGAGGAATTATTAAATAGACAGAGTCTGTTGTAATACCCAAAGAGAAGAAATTTTACAGTAGGTAGTATTTTGTACTGATTAATATGTCTTAATAGGTTACCTAAAAAAGTAAGTGCTTAATTTAAATACACATTGGTTTGAAACTTGTAAAAAAATATTTTGACAATTTATCGGAAACACAATTAGAGCAATTTTCTAAGTTGCAAGAATTGTATCAAGACTGGAACTTAAAAATTAATGTAGTTTCTCGTAAAGATATTGATGAGTTGTATTTACGTCACGTATTGCATTCGTTAGGAATTGCGAAGGTAATGGAGTTTAAAGCAGGAGCCAAAGTAATGGATGTAGGTACTGGTGGCGGTTTTCCAGGAATTCCGTTAGCTATTTTATTCCCAGAAACTCAATTTCATTTGGTAGATTCTATTGGGAAAAAGATAAAAGTAGTGAATGAAGTTACTGAAGGATTAGGTTTACAGAATGTGAAAACGACACATGGACGTGTTGAAGAAGTAAACGATACCTACGATTTTATTGTAAGTAGAGCAGTAGCACAAATGGAAACGTTTCACCGTTGGGTGAAAAATAAAGTGCATAAAAAACAAAATCACACACTTAAAAATGGAATTTTATATTTAAAAGGTGGTGACCTTACGGAAGAATTGGCGAACTTCCCTAAAGCCACCATTTATGATTTGCCCGACTTTTTTGAAGAAGATTTCTTCGAAACCAAAAAAGTAGTGCATTTACCTATGAAATTCAAAGGCTAAGCTTTTACAGTAGAAAACACATAGTGCATTTCAGCTGCAATTTGTAAACTACGTTCCAAGTATTTCTCTTTTTCAGAAGATGTACCGTCGTATAATTTAGGGTCTTCATAAGTAACAGGTACTCTTTTATCAGCACCCGCAATAAAAGGACATCCTTCGTCAGCTTGTGAACAGGTCATGATAGCACCAAATGCTGAAGTTGGATTAAAGTCATCGTCATACTTTTTAGAAAAACCTATAATAGGTGGTGTGTTATCAGCATACTTTACTGCGTAAATTGGATTTGTTCCATCAGATAATTGCTGAATTTGAAATCCGTTACCTACTAAAGTATCTACCACTGTTGCATTCATAGCAGTAGCTTCTGTACCACCAGAATAGGTATTGACATTTGGTATTTGATAATAAAAAGCCATTGTTTGTGCCCATACTTGTGACAAATGACTTCTTCTTGAATTATGAGTACAAATAAAATTTAGGTTTATAACTTCTTTATTATCCAGTTTTTCCTGAATGTAATTTATAAGCGGTTGTAAAACTTGTTTTCGCTCTTCTGAAACAGTTGGTAAACTTAAAAGAGTTTGTTGTATTTCAGTAAATAGGGATGAAGTTTGTGTATTCATATTAGCAGCATCCTGAGTTAGGTTCACATGCAGTTTGTTTTTGTAAATCAGCTAATTTTACTCTTGGTTTTTCTTGTGGAATTCCGCAGTTATCTTTCGCTAAACAATCCGTTTGTTTTGTAGTTAGTAAGAAGTTAGTCCCGTCAAAATCCAATCCGTATTTTCCTATGGTATTTCCTTGGTATTCCACTTCAATTTCTAAATCAGGAATATTTAATACTTTTTCTGATAACTCAATAATGTGAATTAACTTTTCTGGATGTAATCTGTGATCATAATCATTCGCATTCCATAATTGAAAGTTTACAACTTCTTCATTTCTAACTACTCCACCACAATCGATAAAGTTTTTGGTAATTTTTCCTACCTCTGTTACGTGAAAATGATTGGGTACTAAGCTTCCGTCAGGTAATTGAAAAGCAATCGTTTTTAAGCTGCTTAAATGTTGTTTAATTTCTGAGAGTTTCATGGTCTTTAACGTTTATTGTAATATTACGATTAATAGATTCAAATTTTTTTAGCAACAGTTTTGGTTATTCATATCAAGGTTTAAAAAAGAAGAAAGTAAGGTTTTAGTCTCTTTCCATGTTGATGGATTGATGCAATAACAGACACTAGTTCCTTCAATCGTTCCTTTAATAATACCAATCTTCTTTAATTCTTTTAAATGCTGTGATATTGTGGGTTGCGCCAAACCGATTTCATTTACCAAATCACCACACACACAAGAATTCAATTTGAATAAGTGTTGTATGATAGCAATACGGGCAGGATGTCCCAACACTTTTGCGATGGTAGCCAATTGATTTTGCTCTTCAGTAAATATTTCTGATTTGGTTAATCCCATTAATTAATTGCTGGGCAATAGCCAGGGTTAAAACTCCCGAAGGCTCGCTCCAAAATGTTAAGTTTAGCTTTCTTTAAATACCTCTTGGCTTTTCCTGAGGTATTTTATTTTTATATTGCAATATTACGATTAATAAATAAAACACCAACTATTTTTAGTGTTATTTTTTATAAAAAGTTTAATACCAGCGTTTTTTCTTCTTTTTAGAAGCTTCTGATTTTCTACCTTTTTTGTGTTTACTAACAGTGTTGGGTTGTTTTTTCTTCTTTGGTTTAGCTAAAGGGAATGGATGGTCTTCTACAATTTTTATAGTTCTATCCATAAACTCTTGAATAGCTTTGATGTACGAAGTTTCATCGGCACTACATAACGAAAAGGCGATTCCGGATTTACCAGCTCTGCCAGTTCTACCAATTCGGTGTACGTAGGTTTCAGGAATGTTAGGTAAGTCAACATTAATAACCGCATCTACTTTGCTAACGTCAATTCCACGAGCAGCAACATCGGTAGCAATTAAAATATTGGCTTTATTGTTTTTGAAATCTTCAATGGCTTGGTTTCGTAAGTTTTGCGACTTGTCACCATGGACGCTAGTTGCTTTGTATCCGTTTTTTTGAAGTGTTTTTTCCAATTTGTCAACTCCAAATTTGGTACGACGAAATATAATAATGCGCCCTTTTATGGTGTTGCGTAATAGGTGCAAACACAAATCAACCTTATGCTTTTTAGGCGTGTAATACAGTAACTGACCAATGTTAGTTGAAGTGGTTTCTGCAGGAGAAATATCTACCTTTTCAGGCTTGTACAACATTGATTGAGCCAAGTCACTTACTTTGTCAGGCATTGTTGCAGAAAACAGTAAGGTTTGTTTTTTACGCGGACATAATTCTTCAATCTTTCTTACATCGTCGATAAAGCCCATATCTAACATTAAATCAGCTTCATCTAATACCAAAGTTTTTAGTTGACGAACATCAATACTGCCTTGTTTATGCAAGTCGATAAAACGACCCGGGGTAGCGATTAAAATATCGACACCTTTTGCCAGTACCTCTTTTTGAGGTTGTGTAGACATACCCCCATATATAACAGTACTTCTTAAGTTGGTGTACTTACTATATGCTTTAAAATTTTCTTCAATTTGAATAGCTAGTTCTCGAGTAGGGCTTATAACCAATGCTTTGATTTTTTTTGCTCTTTTTTCAACATCAGCTTCCTTAGAAAGCTCTTGAATAATAGGTAAGGCAAAAGCAGCAGTTTTACCAGTACCTGTTTGAGCAGCTACAATCACATCTTTTTTATTGAGTACTAACGGAATTACTTTTTGTTGTACTAAAGTTGGTTTGTGATGCCTTTCTTCCGTAAGCGCTTTTAAGATAGATGTATTGAGTTGTAAGTCTGTAAACTGCATTCAAATATTTTTTTGCAAAGGTAGGTCAAAACAGAGAATGAAAAATTTATTTTATAGTATTTCAGAGGGCAAACTAAGTATAAAAGCCTTGTTAAAGGTACTTTTTACACTTTTTTGACAATTGATTTACACTTTTAACGGAAGCTTGCGATAGTTTTGATGAAAACTTTAAAAAACGAATAGTATGAAAACCATTAAAAATAGAATTTTGTTAGTTGGGGCATTGCTAACCATAGTTTTGGTAAGCGGATTTGCTAAAAGTACTTCAACAGTTACACCAAAGGAAAAAAAGAAGGTGACAGAAACTGTAAAAAATCAAACAATCAATATGTTTGTAACCCACGGACATTGCAGTACGCCGTTTGGAGGTATTGTAGACGATTTAAAAGTGGAAATTCCTGTACGAATGGATGCTGGAAATCCGTTAGAAAATATGCGTATTTCTTTTGAAGTAGATCCTAATTCATTTAAAGCATGTAGAGGTGATGTGGCTGATTTAACCAAAAGAGTTAAAACCAAAGGAGTATTTATTAGCGATAACAACGAAAAAATAAGGTTTAAAACTACGAATGTGTATGTGATGGGGTTAGACTGGTATCAAATTAATGGGAAAATGTCTATTAAAGGTGTTGAACGTGAAGTGAATTTTTTTGCTACTGGTATTAGAAATATTAAAGAAAGTATGTCGAGTGAATTAGTGTTACAAGGACAAGTAAATTTATTGGATTGGGGTATTGATTATGATAAGCTAGTAAACGGACAATCTTCTGATGTACCAACTAAATGGTTGTATTTAAATATGAAAATTGAGTTGAGTTAAAAGAAGTAAAAAAGCCCAAAATAGTACGACTATTTTGGGCTTTTTTTGTTAATGGTGATTTATGAAAAGTGACTAATTTTAAATTTAGATTGAATAGTTGCTTATATATGGGGTCTTGAGTTAGAGTTAGTCCTTTATTGTTCTAAAAAATTATTAACTTTTTCCTTTGATGTAATTTTAAACACAACATTTCTTCCATCTTTATCTTCTTGTATTATACCTGCATTTATTAATTCATTTAGATCTTTTCTTGCTGTTTGTCTTACTACTTCGTGTTTTTTCGAATAGGATGAAATATTAACCTTACTATTTTCTTTTGTGTACAAATGACCGATTAAATCTGCTTGTCTTTTATTAAGGCCTTTGTCCATCATTTTATAAGAAATTAGATTGGCTTGTTCTATATCTTTCTTTTTCTTATCTCTGTATTTTATCAAGCTTTCAAAAGCAACTCTTAAGCTTTTAATCGAGTAATTAATAAAATAAGTGATATCATTGGCGTCATTTTCAGTTTTTAAGAATGCTTTATCATATTGGATTCTTGAGTTTAGAATTGCTCTAGAAATAGAAATATTTTTAATTAATGAATAATCTTTCTTTACTAAAAACCAATAGAATAAAGCTCTTGCAGTTCTTCCGTTTCCATCCATAAATGGATGTATATATCCAATCATAAAATGAATTATAGAGGCTTTAATTATTGGGTGAATGAATGGCTTGTCAGAATTAGCAAAATCACATAAATCATCCATATACTTTTTTACATACTTTGATTCAGGTGGTGTATGTGCTATTTCGCCATCGACATGATCTTGAACATAAATTTGGTTATTTCTAAAGTTGCCTGCACAATATTCAGCACTTGTGCTGGCAGTCATTGTTTTATGTAGTTCTATTATAAGAGTGAAATCAAGAGATTTGTCTATCTCTTCGGTTATGAGTTTAATGCTTCTGAGGTTATTGAAAATCATTTGTTCCGATTCATTTCTGGGGTTTCTTCCAGATTTAAGCATTTCAAAAGCAACTTTTGTCGTTGTAGCTGCCCCTTCTACTTGCGAACTTGCTATAGCTTCTTCAAGAATTGAGTTTTTTAAATATTCTGCTTTGTGAAATGGTGTAATTGGGTTTTTATATAAGCCGACAATTAGTTTTAAATCGAATTCATGAAGACTTTCTTGAATATTTTCAGTTAAACAATAATTAAATTCTTCTCTTCCAAATTTCAATCTTTTATAATTACTTCTTCTATGAAGTTTTACAAGACTCCAAGCTTTTATTGGATCGTTGTATGGTAGATTTTTTCTATGTTTGAGTTCGTCCCAATAAAAGTACCTGTCGTCTGACGTTTTTAAGAAGTCTGAATATTTTTTGTCGAAATAATCATCTATTAACTCACTTGACATTTGCATTTTTGGAGGGTTTTCAAACTTCATTGTTTATATATGTTAAAAATGAATTCAAATTTAACATATATGAACTAATTACGCAATTTTTTATTATTATTAATTTTTTGAAATAATAATCCGTTTTAATATTTTACGGTAAACATTACCAAATTAATTAAAATAAAACCTAAAAAATAGACTGTTCAGAAAGGGTGGTAAACTCTTCTAAAAAGCGCATGCCTCTGTAGGAATTTCCTTTTTTGTTCAATTTAGGACTCCATACAGCAATCGCATATTGGTTAGGGTGTATGGCAATAATTCCTCCACCAACACCACTTTTGCCAGCTAGCCCAACTTTAAAAGCAAACTCACCCGATTCGTCGTAAAAACCACAGGTTTGCATCAATGCATTGATTCTTTTCGATTGACTTTTAGTCAATATTTGTTCGCTCTGTCTGGTTTGTCCGTTATTGGCTAAGAAGAAAAATAATTCCGAAAGTTGTTCGCAAGTCAATTCCAACGAACATAAGTCGAAATAGAAATCAAGCACCACTTCAGGATCATTATAAATGTTTCCGTAGGACTTGATAAAATTACACAAGGCAACATTTCTGTAGCCTACCGATTTTTCAGAAGCCGCAATTTTTGCAGAGTAGTCAATGTCTTTATTTGTAGAAAGGCTCTTGATGAAATTCAATAAATCTTCCTTCGGACTCACTAAGCTGCTAATTAAAATATCAGCAATTACAATAGCACCTGCGTTGATAAATGGATTTCTAGGGATACCATTATCCGTTTCCAGTTGTATCAATGAGTTAAAACTATTGCCTGAAGGTTCTACACCTAATCTGTCCCAAATAGATTCACCAAGATGCTTATACGCCAAACAAAGAGATAATACTTTGGCAATACTTTGTATGGAGAACTTTTCCTGAAAGTTTCCTAATCCAAAATTAGTATTAGCAACTGTTGAAATATGTACGCCAAATTTATCAGCATCTATGGTAGCTAATTCAGGAATATAGGTAGCTAACTCCCCAACATTTTCAATAGGAGCTATTTTCTGATATACCGTTTCAAGTATTTCTTTGTAATTCATTGTTTTTAAACACTAAATATGTGTTAAACGAAATTAGTTGAATTCTGTTTGAAAACAAAAAAGAAAGTAACTACTTCATTTATACTGTTTTAAAATGTATTCATGATTGATTATCAGTGTTTTATGGTGTTTTTTGTAGGTCGAGTTTATTTATTTTTGAACTTAGCATTGTCGAAATGAAGTGCTATTAAAGCAAGAAATCTATATAGTGATTATAGAGATATAAAATGAAAAAGGTTTAGTGGCACTATGAATTTTAAAGGTGGAATCCGAAAAGCCTATTATAAATAGAGTAGGAAATTAACTAACCAAATTTTTATATTATGTCAAGTATAGCATTAGAAGCTCTTGGAGCAGAAGTAGGTAAATACCTTAGTCATGCCAATGATGAGGTGTGGCTTCAAAACGGAGTGCAAGGAAAAGGAGAAGTTTTTGAACTTAAAAAATTAAAAGATAATCGTGTAGCCTTAGCGTGTAAAGGAGCTGAAAAAGGAAAGTATCTTAGTCATGCCTTTGGTAAATTATGGTTGCAAGATGGAATTCAAGGAGAAGGAGAAGAATGGATAATGAAAGATCATGGAAAAGGAAATGTATCTTTTGATTGTTTAGGAAAAGAAACAGGTAAAACGCTTAGTCATGCTTTTGATAAAATGTGGCTTCAAGATGGATACCAAGGAGAAGGAGAGTTGTGGGCTAAAAAAGCCGAGTAAAAACTTTTCTTCTTGAAGGATAATAAAAAAAGCAACCTTACTTCGGCTACGCTCAGTAACCAAAGGGGTTGCTTTTAATTTATAGTAAGATTCCTTGTTTGGAATTTCTTTTCTTATCCTAAGAATGGGTAACGATAATCTACAGGAGAAACAAAAGTTTCTTTGATTAAACGAGGAGATACCCAACGTAATAAGTTTTGAGCAGATCCTGCTTTATCGTTTGTTCCTGAAGCTCTAGCTCCACCAAATGGTTGTTGCCCTACAACAGCACCTGTTGGCTTATCGTTTACATAGAAGTTACCAGCACAGTTTTCTAACGCTTTCGTAGCTTCAGCAACCGCATAACGATCTGTAGAGAATACAGCACCAGTTAAAGCGTATTCAGAAGTTCCGTCAACTAATTGTAACGTATCAGCCCAATCAGCATCTTCATACACATAAATAGTAACTACAGGACCGAATAATTCAGTTTCCATAGTCGTATATTTAGGGTTGGTAGTTAAGATAACAGTTGGCTCAATAAAGTATCCTTTCGATTTGTCGTAGTTACCACCAGCAATAATTTCAGCATCCGCATCTGCTTTCGCTTGGTCAATATATTTAGCTAATTTATCAAATGAACCTTCGTGAATTACCGCAGTAATAAAGTTACTCATATCTTCTGGAGACCCCATTTTAAAAGAAGCGATATCTTCTTTTACATAGTTTAAGGTTTCTTCAGCTAACGATTTTGGTAAATATACTCTTGAAGCCGCAGAACATTTTTGACCTTGGAATTCAAAAGCACCACGAGAAATACCTGTTGCTACTTGTTTTGGATTAGCAGAAGGGTGTGCAATGATAAAATCTTTACCACCAGTTTCTCCTACAATTCTTGGGTATGTTTTGTATGTGTGAATGTTTTCACCAATCTTTTTCCATAACTCCTTAAATACATAAGTAGAACCTGTAAAGTGGATTCCAGCAAAATCAGGAGAAGATAAAACTACATCAGTAATTTCAACAGGATCACCATAAATTACGTTGATAACACCGTCTGGTACACCAGCTTCTTTAAATACATCTACAATTACTTTTGCAGAGAAAATTTGGCTGTCAGATGGTTTCCATACTACAACGTTCCCCATCATTGCAGCCGATGCAGGTAAGTTTGCAGCAATTGCAGTAAAGTTAAAAGGAGTAATTGCGTATACAAATCCTTCTAACGGACGGTACTCAACACGGTTCCAAATTCCGTCGTCAGAGTTTGGTTGCTCGTTGTAAATTTCAGACATGTATTCTACGTTAAAACGTAAAAAGTCAATTAACTCACAAGCAGCATCAATCTCAGCTTGGTGAACGGTTTTAGATTGCGCAATCATAGTTGCAGCGTTAATCTTTGCACGGTAAGGACCCGCAATTAACTCAGCAGCACGTAAAAAGATAGCAGCTCTTTGTTCCCATGGCATTTGTGCCCACTCAGTACGCGCTTCTAAAGCATTAGCAATCGCTTTTTCAGCATGAGATCTATCTCCAATATGGTAGTGTCCTACCACGTGTTGGTGATCGTGCGGAGGAGTCATATTACGAGTATTTCCAGTTCTAACTTCTTCGTTACCGATGTACATTGGTACATCTACAGATCCGTTAAAATATTCTTTGTATTGTTTTGAAACGGCTTCACGCTCTGAAGATCCAGGAGCGTATCCTTTTACCGGTTCGTTAATGGCAGTTGGTACGTGAAAAAATCCTTTTCCCATTTGTATGTTGTTTGTTGAATTAAATTTCTTTCTTTGTTATTGAAAAAGCCCGATAATGAACTTTCTTAAATGACAAAGTTACGGTTATTTTAGGAATATTTAAATGGACATAAGGCTGGAATTATATAAAAGGAAAACAACATGTGTACGGTAACTTATTTACCCTTAGGGAATAAAAATTTTATATTAACTTCAAATAGAGATGAAGACCCAAAACGAAAAACGATTGCACCAAAAACATATGTAGAAGATGGAGTAAAGTTAACCTATCCGAAAGATGAATTGGCCGGAGGTACATGGATTGGGTTAAGTGAAAAAAACAGATTAATTTGCTTGTTAAATGGAGGCTTTACAAAGCATCAAAGAGCAGAATCATACCGAATGAGTAGAGGAGTGATTGTAAAACAACTATTAAAAGTTGAAGACCCTGTTGAAATAATTAATCATTTTGATTTTGAAGGAATTGAGCCTTTTACAATTGTGTTGGTTGATTGGAATAATGAACTGCAAGCGTATGAATTGGTTTGGGATGGAGCTGAAAAACATTTTCAAAAGCTAGATGGTACTCCTAAAATTTGGTCATCATCTACACTGTATACTGATGAAATGAAACAGCTAAGAAAAGAGTGGTTTGCTGACTGGTTGTCAAACAATAAAGAATTTCATCAATCGGGTATTGTTAACTTTCATCTTGATGAAACAAGAGGAACTAAAGAAACATCTCTAAAGATGAAACGTCATAATGTAGAAACAGTTAGTGTAACGTCTGTTATAAAAAACGAAAAAGAACTTAGTATGAGCTACTGTGATTTATATTCAAATATTAACAAAATAGAGGAACAAATCATTCGCTTGCAGTAAAACCTATTTAATATCTTTGCAAAAAAAAATATGAATAAAAGACTGCTATTAATATTCTCTACAATTACTATTTTTTTATTCACGAGTTGTTTCGAGTTTGTAGAAGAGGTAACTTTTAATAAAGATGGCTCTGGAAGTGCTGAGCTTACAATTAACCTTAGTAAAAGTAAAACAAAGTTAGCCTCTATAATGTTACTCGATAGTATAAATGGCTACAAAGTACCTTCAAAAACAACTATTAGAAAGAAAGTAGAAGAAATAGTTGCTAAAATTAAAGCGACAAAAGGAGTTCACAATGTAAAAAACACCTTAGATTTTAATGAGTTTATCGTGACGGTTTCTTGTAATTTTGATAATGTGGAAGCGTTAAACGAGGTCATAGCTAATTTTAGTTCAAAAAAACACATAGAAGCTATTAAAAAGAACAAGCATTTTACCTTTAACGAAAAGAGTAAGACATTCACACGTAGCCATCATTTTGATTTGGGAAAAGAATTTAAGAAAACAAAAAATCAAGATCGTAAAGTGTTTGAAACAGCAACTTATACAAGTGTTTATAGGTTTGAAGCACCGATAAAATCAAGTGAGAATAATCAAGCGAGAATATCACAAAGTAAAAAAGCTATTATGTTGCATTTACAAGCACAAGACATCATAGCAAACAAGCAAACAATTAAAAATAAAATACAATTAGAGAATTAAATTTAGGATGAAAAAAATTATTGCTACACTACTGTTATTAAATGCATATACAGCTACACAGGCTCAACGATTAGAGTCTAAAATACCTAACAATGTAGATGTATTAGTTTCTGCAAATGCGGAAAATTTATTTAAGTTGATAAAAGTATCAGATATAGATAAAAGTGCTATTGGAAAAGAGATTTTAAAAGACTTAAATAGAAGTAATAAAACTTACAGAGTAGAATCTGTAGTTGAGTCAGAGTCAGATGAAAAGAAAGAAGACTCAAAAGAAATAGAAGAAAGAAAAAAAGTGTCTTCTGTTGCGAATGCAGGTATAGATATTAAATCAAATGCTTATTATTTCTTTAGTAAAACCGATAGTATTTCATATCATAACTTTTATGTGGAGTTGAAAGATAGAGCGTTGTTTGAGTCGATGCTAAGTAAACGAAATAAAAAGAAGATAAGAAGAATGGAAGGTTACAGTATTATTGAAGGACGTAGCGATATTAGAATTTGGAATGATGACTATCTTTTGTTGGTAAATGGAGATGCATCTAGAGGATATTTTTCAACTCATAAAGAACGTTTAGATAAACTTAAAGAAAAAGGAGAGTTTAATTACAATTTCAAAAAAAGGATAGGCAAAGGTTGGACAAAAAAGTATGTGTTAGATTTATTTAATAAGAATGTTGTCAACTCTATTGCTTCCAATAAAAAATTTCAAAAAAGTAAAAAGAAAAACGCTTCAGCAACATTATGGGTTCGTAACTATGGAATGTTAATGACAGATTTGTTTAAGTCTTTTGGTGGATATCTTTATCCCATGTATGCTGAAGGTGGAGATCAAAACATTTACGGAGTAGAAGAAGTAACAGCTAATTTATTTTTTGAAAAAAGCGATGCGAGAATTTTATTAGATATGTCGGTTAGTCCTGATATGAAGAAATCTTTTAAAAAGATTTATAATAAAAGAATGAGTCGCGATCTAGTAAACAGCTTTGATCATGATAAAGCATTAGCTTTTTGGAGTATTTCTATAAACACAGAAGAAACATTAAAACAATATCCAGAATTAGTGCATAAGATGTACGGAGGTATTTTACCTAAATTTAAAGAGGAAATGGACATTGTAGGAGATTTATTTTCTTTAATTATAGACGAAGAGGCTGTTGGAAGATTGGTTACCGGAGATGCTCTTTTGGTGTTAAACGATTTTTCTAAAGAAGAAGTTGAATACACTACATATGAGTACGACAAAGACTACAAACGTAAAGAAGTAACAAAAACGAAAGAAGAATTTGTTCCCGATTTTACGCTAATGATTGGTTCAAAAGAAGAAGATTTATTAAATAAATTTTTCAAGTTAGGAGAAAAGCACAAAGCCGTAGAAATTGAAAATAACGTGGTAAAGTTTAAAACTAAAAAGTCTGATATCCCATTTAACCTATATTCAGTAGTTAAAAACGATGTATTGTACTTAACAACGTCTGAAGCTAATGCGTTACGTATTGCTAGAGGGAATAACAACTTCAATACTAAAAAGCATAGTAAATTAGTTAGAGATAATTCAACAGTGTTTTTTGTTAATGTTAATGCGGTTTTAAATAAGATTCCTAATAAGTGGATGAGTAAAACTGAAAAAGAAGCCATGCGTTTTTCAACAAATCACTTAAATGACGGAGTGTTTAGAGTATCGAGAGTAAAAGGAAGCACCATTTCTTCTGAATTAAAAATCTCCACACAAGGAACAGAAGAGAACACCTTAAAATTATTGTTAGAGTTTATCAATGCAGTAGCCAAGTAAACTAAATGATAAAAAGAATAGCATATATACTTATAATAGTATGCTGTATTATAGTTACGGTTGGATTTTTTAGATACAATCCAACCGTAATTTATGCAAAAAAAGTTCCAGCTTCAGCTGAAACGGTAGTCTATGTCAATCTTCGAGAAATAGAGTACAACATACTCCTTAGTTTTTTAAAGCACCCGTTTTCTCAGTTAGACTTTAAAAAATCTTCAAACACAAAAGAGAAAAAGAAAATAACGTTGTTAGATGAGGTAGAAGTGCCTACTAATTTGTTTTTATATACCAACACACGAGTGTTTAAAGACTTTTTTGTCAGCAGCCCAATAATCGTAAAGAAAAATTTTATAAACGCTTTAAAAGAAGAGAAGTTTATTGCGCATAATGTTAGTAAAACTACAGTGTATAGTAAAGGAATGATAAGTTGCGTAGTAAAAGATAACTTGTTACAAGTGTTATTCAAAAAACATAAGAAGGCACAAATATCACCCGAGTTATTATCTAAATTAAATCAAGAAAACTACTTTTCTGAAAACGATTTAATTTTCAAACAAATAAAAAACAGTAAACAGCCAGTGGTTATAAGTACTTTGAAAGGAGACTTTTTCGAGTTTGTTGTAGATAAAGGTAGTTTAAGAATCCAAGGTGAGTTGAGAGAAGAAAACAACTTGTTTAAACCATTTAAAGCAACATCAGTAGCTGGTTCAATATTGAGTGTGTCAGGAAAGTTAAATACTGAACTAATAGCTGATGGATTAAGTGAAAACCTAAAGGAGAAGTTTAAAAAACTCACAACATTGTCATTGGACTCCGTTACTAATAAGTGGAATGGAGTCGTAGAGGGGAACCTTACTTCTTTTGTAGAAAAATCAGATACCATCGTAACTTATGGATATGATGATGATTTTAATAAGATAGAAAAAAAGGAAATTCAGAATACAATCATCCCTGAGGTAACTTTAGAGTTGCAAGGAAGTCAGCTTTGTAATTACTTGAAAGAAAAAGAAGTGATTAAGAGCGTTAAGAATGAAGAGCTATTAACATTGATGCCTTTGTTCACTACTTACAGTTTTTGTAAAGGAGATGGCTTAAAGTTTACAGCTAAAAAAAATCAAAAGCTAACTAAAGATATCGACGGCAACAAGAAGTTTTACTTCTTGTTTAATGTCGTCAATTATCAAGAAAAAGACAGAGGTATTTACTCTTTTAAAAATAAATACCTAGATAAGGTGAAAACAATACAGTTGTCAGTAACTAATAACAATCAATTAGATGCAACTGTAGAGTTACAAAACACTTCTAAAAACGTCTTCTTGCAAATGCTAGATTAATAAAAGGCAAAAGCAGCAAACGATATAGCGATAGAGCCAAACATAGCTAATACAAAAAACATAGTATTGGCTAGTATGTATTTCATAAATGTTTTAAAATACCCTTGATTGTAAAATCTTTTCATGGCTATAAATAAATAAATCATGAAGAGTAGTAAGAAAACAAGTAAAAAACTGTCTGAATGCTTGAAAAAATCTATTATATAAAAAATAGAAAACAGCAGAAAGAGTACGGTTTGTACATGAAATACAAAAACAAGATGTTCTACATATGTATACCTTCTTCTAAGGTAAATAAACTTTAAAAATAAAGTGAATATAGGCAGGAGTATAAATAATGCGATAGAAGCATACGATAGTATTTGACGGAAAAACTTCTTAGCTTCATCTTTATCTAAAAATACGGAGTTAAAAACTTTTGCACGTGAATACCAAAAACGATTGCTAAAGTTTTTTTCTACTTTCAAGCTGTCCAAAGCAACCTCTATTGGTACTTTAGGGTTGGTTTTTTGAAATTTCATGAATTTAATGATTCTGAAAGAGTCATTAGGGTCAGCTTTGGCTAGTTTTAGTTCAGAATTATATGAAACTGATGTGGAGTCAGATTTAGGTTGTGTTTTCTTTGCTTCCGTAGAATCTTGTTGCTCAAGTTGTTTGAAAACCACCTCTTGTATGGAATCTAAATCTACTTCTATCGTCTCACTAGTGTTGTTGTTTAATTTAACCTGAGAATTGTTGCCTGAGGATTTACCAATTCTTAATTCTTCAAATTTTTTATAGCTATCCGTTAAGCTTATAATTAAAAAAAAGATTATTGAAGTAGCAAGATAAAACCGAAACGGATTGGTGTACGTGGTTCTTTTTCCTTCAATATAATCTTTTGAAACTTTACCAGGGCTTATTAATAATGGAATAAGTGTTCGCCAAAACTTGGTGTCTAAAGAGAAAAAACCCGCAAAAAGTTCACGGAGAAAAATACTTAATGTAATTTTTTTACCTCTGTTTTTTTGTCCGCATTCTGGACAAAATTTTTCATTATTAGTAAAAGGGTGTCCACAGTTTAAGCAGTTAGCATCTCTTATAACTGGAACTTTATTTTTTTTAATCATTAGTTTAAAATAGTAGTAGTGGTTAGTTGAAAAGTTGGAATGATTACTAAAAATTCTTCAAGAGTTTCTACGTTTATCATTTTGTAATTGCCTCCCATAGCACCGGTAGTAGAAAGTAAAAAAGAATTAGACCTGTAATTGTAAATCTCGTTTGGTTTTAAGGTTGGAGTTTCTCCAACAACCCCTTCGCCTTCCACATATTCAGTGTTGTTAAGAGCGTCAAAAATAACCCAAAAGCGTTCTAGTAGTTTTACCGTATCTTTTGACTTGTTTTCTATAGAGATGTAATAACTAAACGCATAGTACTGTCGATGCCCTCTGTAAACAGAGCCCCTAAAAGATGTTTTTACAGAGATCTTGATGCCTTTAGTTATTTGTTGAAACATATGATAAAGATAGTTCTTTTTCAGTCTTTAGTCAATGTTTCTATGCATACCTTACCTATTTTGGTTGAAAAATCCGTATCCAACACCAATTACACTGTCGTAAATTTCACCAAAAGGTTTGTAGTAAATAATCACAGTATACTCATTTTCGGTTTGATAAAAAGAACCGTCAACTTCATGTAAATCAATATTTTTGTTGTTGCTCAACGTAACATAGCTGTAGTTGTAAAAGCCTTGCTTAAAAGGAAGTGTAGCTTTGTAAATTCTCTGAGAGGAATCGTAAATCATTTTGTTTTCTTCAGATAATTCGTAATTGTTAAATGCGCCATAAACATAAACATCTTTGTTTTCGTAAGGTTCAAAAGCTTCTAAAGAAAAATGAACTACAGAATAATCAGCTTCGGTATTATCTCTATCATCAACAACATCTCGTTCTGTGGTTCTAACCACAAACTGTCCATTGATATCGGGGTTGTAAGTGTATATTTTATCAGTACGTGGCTCGTCTGTGTAAAGATAGCTGTGATATAGGTTTTTACGTTCTACTCTAGCAACATTCAAACTAGAGTTTCGTATGAATTTTGTGTCAAAGTTTAAAAACTCGTTTCCTCCCCAAAAATTAGTTTTTATAGTGTGATTGTATAATAATTGCTGAGGTTTGATAAATATGGGTTGGAGATTGGTAATCGCGGTATTCCAATTGTGATTTTGAAATAATACAACATTAATTTCTTGTGACGGCGTATTGATTTGTAAACCCGGATGATTAACTGAAAATTGAACGGTTTGTTGTTGGTTGGTTGTTGCTGCGTTTCTACTTCTAAAAGCGGCAACGCCAACAGTAGTAATATCTTCGTAAAACACACAGCGTCTGGTAAAAACAACTTCGTAGTTTTCGTCGATAACAGAAATTAAATAATTACCGCTTTTGGTGATGATTGTATTTTGATTGGGAATTTCTACAGTATAATGTGTATAAGGTTGAAGTGTGTTAAAAGAATTGGTGAAATTGATAATTTCGTTTTGTTCGAAACCTTCTATATACTGATTGCTTGTCATGGAGCTAGGTTTCCAATCATGGGTCATGTGTTCAATTTTATATTGGTACTGTTTGCTATCAGCATCCAAATCGTCAAAAGACAACTTTAAAACAGCTCCTAAACGAACAATAGGAGCATAAAAATTAGGGTTGTTTTTAGGTCGTAACTGTACAGTTTTTATGTTTTGAGCAAAGCTCGAAACAACTAGTAAAAAGGCAATTAAGGATAGTTCTTTTTTCATCATGATGTAACAAAAGTATCAAAATATAAGCCAAAGACAAGGTTTTTATTTAGAATAAGTATAAATAATAAGGTTTCGTAAAGATAAAAATGGTTTTGTTCTGCAAAGGGATTCAAAATTTTTAAATTTGCGTGTTTTTTAAGAAAATCAAATTAATCAGTTCCTATGTCAAAAGACATCCGTATTAAGAAAGGCTTGGATATCAAGCTAGTTGGCGAGGCAGAACAGGTAACTACCGAACTTCAATTAGGTAGTGTGTTTGCAGTAAAGCCAGATGATTTTCACGGCGTTATTCCTAAAATTTTAGCAAAAGAAGGTACAGAAGTAAAAGCAGGTGAAGCACTTTTTTATTCAAAAAGTGATGAGCGTATTTTATTTCCTAGCCCTGTTAGTGGTAAAGTTACAGAAATCGTTCGTGGAGCACGAAGAAAAGTTTTAGCAATTAAAATCACTGCTGATGCACAGCAGGAATACAAAGATTTTGGTAAAAAAGATGTAGACGCAATGTCTGGAGAAGAGGTGAAAAACCACTTGTTTGCTTCAGGTTGTTGGCCGTTTGTAAAACAACGTCCATACGACGTGGTTGCAAACCCTAATCAAGCACCAAAAGCAATTTTTGTATCAGCCTACGCAAGTGCACCTTTGGCAGCTGATTATGATTATGCGTTAAAAGGTAAGGAAGCAGCATTACAAGCAGCGTTAACAGCGTTAACAAAATTAACAGCTGGTAAAGTACATGTTTCTATTGCTAAAAACTCAACACTATCACCGTTTAAAGAGGTGAAAGGAGTTGAGCTACATAAAGTTTCAGGACCGCACCCAGTAGGTAATGTAAGTACTCAAATAGCACAAATTGACCCTATTAACAAAGGAGAAGTAGTGTGGGTAGTTACTCCTCAAGATTTAGTAGTAATAGGAGAATTATTATTAACAGGAAAGTTTAATATAACTCGTACGGTTGCGTTAGCAGGTTCTAAATTTAACAAACCACAGTACGTAACTGCGAAGGCAGGAGCGCAAATAGCTGATGTTGTTAAAGGAAATTTAGATGCCAATAATGCTCGTATAATTAGTGGTAATGTTTTAAGTGGTTTGGAAGTTAAAGAAGATGGTTTCCTAGGCTACTACGATAACTTAATTACCGCTATCCCAGAAGGAGATGACTATGAGTTATTTGGGTGGAATAAGCCAGTTTTTAATAAAATATCTACTTCTAGAGCATTAACTTTTTCTTGGTTAAATCCAAAGAAAAAATATGATTTAGATACGAATACTAACGGAGAACATAGAGCATTTGTAGTAACAGGTTCTTATGAAGAAATTTTCCCGTTAGATATCTATCCGATGCAATTATTAAAAGCTTGTATGTATAAAGATCTTGACGAAATGGAAGGATTAGGAGCTTACGAAATTGCACCAGAAGATTTTGCGTTAACAGAATTTATTTGTGTGTCGAAACAACCTCACCAAAAAATAATTCGTGAAGGATTAGATTTAATGAGAGAAGAATTAGGATAAGATATGGGCTTAAAACAAAACTTACATAATTTAAAAAAGAAGTATGAAGGAACTAAAATAGCTCCGCTATTTAATGGTTTTCATACATTCTTATATATGCCGAATGAGACGACTCATGGAGGAACTCACATTAAGTCGGCAGATGACCTTAAACGTACGATGAATACCGTAATCATGGCATTAGTTCCATGTTTAATATTCGGTATGTTTAATGCAGGATATCAGCATAATCTTCAAATAGAAGCCGTTTCAAACGCAACTGGTTTCTTTTCTGGAGAATTTTGGAATATGGATAACTTACTAATCGGTTTAGTTAAAATATTACCATTAGTAATTGTATCGTATGTTGTTGGTTTGGCAATAGAATTTATTTTTTGCATCATCAAAGGACATGAGATAGAAGAAGGGTACTTAGTAACAGGAATGTTAGTTCCGTTAATCGTACCTGTAGATTTACCATTATGGATGTTAGCAGTAGCGGTAGCATTTGGTGTTGTAATTGGTAAAGAAGTGTTTGGAGGAACTGGAATGAATATCTTAAACCCAGCTTTAACCATTCGTGCATTCTTATTCTTCGCATATCCAACATGGATGTCTGGAGATAAAGTATGGGTTCAAGGAGCTGTAGAAGCTGCAGGAACAGCTGATGCTATTTCAGGAGAAACAATCTTAGGAAGTTTAGCACAGTCACAACCATTAAACTATTCAGTTTCTGATATGTTCTTCGGGTTTATTCCTGGTTCGGTAGGAGAAACGTCAACATTGTTAATTTTATTAGGAGCGTTGTTTTTAATCTTTACAAAGATTGGAAGCTGGAGAATTATGTTATCTGCAGTTATCGGAGCTTTAGCAATGGGATTCATCTTCAACCAAGTAGTTGATATGGGATGGATTGGTGAAACAAGCAAGTTTTACGGATTAATGAGCTTAGATTTCTGGAAGCATTTACTAATTGGAGGTTTTGCATTTGGTGCGGTATATATGGCAACTGACCCAGTAACAGCATCGCAAACAAACAAAGGAAAATGGATTTATGGATTCTTAATTGGGTTTATTTCAATTATGATTCGTGTATTCAACCCAGCATATCCAGAAGGAGTAATGTTAGCAATTTTATTAATGAACGTGTTTGCTCCAACAATTGACCATTACGTAGTTCAAGGTAATGTTAAGAGAAGATTAAAACGTTTAAAAGCTAAAACTGCCTAATTATGAGTAAGAAGACAGATAGTAATTTATATACGGTACTTTTCGCCATAGGAATGGTGTTAGTAGTAGGTGCGTTGTTAGCTTTTACAGCGTCATCACTTCGCCCAACAATCGATGCTAATAAACGTATCGAGAAGCAGCAAAACATTTTGTATGCCATGGGTGTTAACGAAAATGATGAAACAAGTGTAGCGTTTGTTTCAAAAGATAAAGTAGCAGAAGAGTTTGCTAAATACATTAAAAAACAATTAGTAATTGAAGGAGATAACGTTTCTGAAGATGCTAAAGCATATTTAATTGATGTAAAAAAACAACAAACAGCAGCTAAAGAAGGTAAAACAAGAAAGTTACCCTTATTTGTAGGTGAAAAGGATGGCAAAACGTTCTATATCGCCCCTATTAGAGGTAAAGGTCTTTGGGATGCTATTTGGGGGTATGTTGCAATGGATAAAAATATGGTAGTTCAAGGAGTTTTCTTCGATCACAAAGGAGAAACACCAGGTTTAGGAGCTAACATTAAGCAACGTTACTTTATGGACGATTTTATTGGAGAAGATTTAATGAACAACGGTTCTTTTAAAGGAATTGCAGTTTCTAAATCTAACAATGATCCAAAAAATGAAGATAAAAATGATAACGAGGTAGATGCAATTGCAGGAGCAACTATTACTGGCGACGGGGTAGCTGCAATGCTTAAATCAGAATTAGCATTATACGTGCCTTACTTTAAAACATTAAAATAATTATGGGACTTTTATCAAAAAAAGACGCAGCATTAATTACTGATCCATTAGCAGATAATAACCCAATTACAATTCAGGTATTAGGTATTTGTTCTGCATTAGCAATTACAGCAGAGTTAAAAGCTTCTATTGTAATGTCTATATCAGTATTATTTGTATTAGGAGTAGGGAACGTAGTAATCTCGTTAATGAGAAATATTATTCCATCAAAAATTAGAATTATTGTACAGTTAATCGTCGTAGCTACATTGGTAATTATTGTAGACCAAGTATTAAAAGCATTTGCGTACGATTTAAGTAAAACCCTATCGGTATTTATTGGGTTAATTATTACCAACTGTATTATCATGGGACGTTTTGAAGCATTTGCGTTAGGTAACGGACCATGGAGGTCGTTTTTAGACGGAATAGGAAATGCTTTAGGATATGCAGTAATCTTAATTATTGTAGGTTTCTTTAGAGAGTTATTTGGTTCAGGTACTTTATTAGGATTTAAAGTATTAGGGGATCCTATCGAGAAAACAGGATTGTATGCTTTAGGATACGAAAACAACGGATTTATGTTATTATCACCAATGGCATTAATTGTTGTAGGTATTATTATTTGGGTACAACGTACAAGAAATAAAGCATTAGTAGAAGATTAAAATAGTAATGAGACGTTAGATATGAGAATTGAGATGCTATCAATAAACTCAATACTAACTACTCAATACTAAATACTATAAAAATATGGAACATATAGAATTATTTTTCAAATCGATATTTATAGATAACATGGTATTTGCTACCTTCTTAGGAATGTGTTCATACTTAGCAGTATCTAAAAAAGTATCAACAGCCGTAGGTTTAGGAGCTGCCGTAATCTTTGTATTAGCGGTAACAGTACCAGTAAACTGGTTGTTAGATCAATACTTATTACAACCTGGAGCTTTAAAATGGTTAGGAGAAGAGTATGTAGATTATGACTTAAGTTTCTTATCGTTTATCATGTTTATTGCAACCATTGCAACCATGGTACAATTGGTAGAAATTATTGTTGAAAAATTTGCGCCAGCCCTCTATAACTCTTTAGGTATTTTCTTACCATTAATTGCCGTAAACTGTGCAATTTTAGGAGGGTCGTTATTCATGCAATCTCGTGAAATCCCAACATTAGGCTTGTCATTTACCTACGGTATTGGTTCAGGAATCGGATGGTTTTTAGCAATTTTAGCAATTGCTGCTATTCGTGAAAAAATCAGATACTCTTCTGTGCCACCAGCATTAAGAGGATTAGGAATTACATTCATTATTACCGGATTAATGGCTATCGGATTTATGAGTTTCGGTGGAATGTTAACTGGAGGTGATGATGCAGGTAAAAAGGAAGAAACTGCTGAAGTTAAGGTTGAAAAGAAAGAAGTTGAAGAAAAGGTAGTAGAAAAGACTGAAGAGAAGGCAGAAGAATTAGCTAATAACACTAAAGAAATTACAGAATAATGGTATTTTTAGAAGTAAGCACAGGAGGAACAGTTGCTATTACAGTATTAGCGTTTTTAGCGGTAATCTTAGTTTTAGTAGCCTTATTATTATTTGTAAAACAAAAATTAGCACCATCTGGACCTGTAAAAATTACAATCAATGGTGAAAAAACAATAGAAGTACCATCAGGAGGAACGTTGTTATCTACCTTAGGTAATGAAAAAATCTTCTTACCATCAGCTTGTGGTGGTGGTGGTTCTTGTGTACAATGTGAGTGTCACGTTAACTCTGGTGGGGGGGAAGCTTTGCCAACAGAAACACCTCACTTTACACGTAAAGAACTACAACATGGTATTCGTTTAGCATGTCAGGTAAAAGTAAAACAAGACATGGACATTTCTATTCCAGAAGAAATCTTCGGAATAAAGAAATGGGAAGCAGTAGTTGTACGTAACTACAACGTAGCATCTTTTATTAAAGAATTTGTAGTTGAGATTCCAGAAGATATGAACTATAAAGCAGGAGGATATATTCAAATTGAAATACCACCATGTGAAGTTAAGTTTTCTGATATGGACATTACCGCACACCCAGAGGAGCACGAAACTCCAGACAAGTTCCAAATGGAATGGGATAAGTTTAAGTTATGGCCATTAGTAATGAAGAATGAAGAAACTGTAGAAAGAGCATACTCTATGGCTTCTTACCCTGCAGAAGGACGTGAAGTTATGCTAAACGTTCGTATTGCTACTCCACCATTTGATAGAGCTAAAGGTGGGTGGATGGATGTAAATCCAGGTATTGCATCTTCATACGTATTCTCAAGAAAAGTAGGAGATAAAGTAACGATTTCTGGACCTTATGGTGAATTCTTTATCAATGAGTCTGATGCAGAAATGTTATATGTAGGAGGTGGAGCAGGAATGGCACCAATGCGTTCTCATTTATACCATTTATTTAAAACCTTAAAAACAGGAAGAAAAGTTTCTTACTGGTACGGAGGTCGTTCTAAACGTGAGTTGTTCTACTTAGAGCATTTCTGGGCATTAGAAAAAGAGTTTCCTAACTTTAAGTTCCATATTGCTTTATCTGAGCCTTTACCAGAAGATAACTGGAAAGTGAAAGATAGTATTGATGCTGAAGGAGATGGTTTCGTAGGGTTTGTTCACAATTGTGTTATCGATAATTACTTAAGTAAGCACGATGCACCTGAAGATATTGAGTTATACTTCTGTGGACCACCACTAATGAACAAGGCAGTACAAAAAATGGGTGAAGACTTTGGTATTCCAGATGAAAACATTCGTTTTGATGACTTTGGAGGATAGACATATTGTATTTTTTACATATATAAAAACCGATACAAACTTGTATCGGTTTTTTTTATACTTAAAATATCACCATCCATAATTAATTTTTAGCTGTTTATAAACTTTTAACTTTTAGTTAAACTTAATAGGCTTACTTTGTAATGCTACTATTTACAACATAGTATAAAACCAAACTAACCTATGAATTGTCCAAATTGTAAATCTAACTTTGTTAAAAGAAAAAGAAGAAGCTTATTTCAAAAGATAGTATTCTTTAATAAGAGAAAGTTTAAGTGTTATGAATGTAAAACAGTGTTTTTGGCTAAATAGCTTTATTCATAAATTACATCAAACTTATAAACAGGGGTGTCTTTTTCGTATTCAAAAACTTTAGCATAATCCATAACGTTGGCTATACTTTCTAGTTTACATAAATGCGCAACTACTGCATACAAACCATTAAACAAATTTTCTTTATCATTAGGGTGGTGAGGTTTTGGATTGTAATGACATAAAGGAACTGTAAAGCCACACGCTTTTAAAAATACGTTTTCTATTTGTAATAACTCAAGCGGACTATAACCGTTAAATTTTCTGCCTAAATTTTGATGAACCCTACCTATATAGCTAAGTTGCAATGAACCGTGACCGTTTGTTAGATATTTCCAGCTATCCTGATTGTCTAAGATGTTTCCAACGGCACATGCTGAACAACATTCAGGATTCAATTCATCGTTGTGAAAAGCATTGTAAAGCTTTATAAGTGCTTGTTCTAATCGTTTCGGTATTTCCATAATTAAAAAGGATTTACTCCCCTTAAATATACAAAATATTGGTTGTACCTTTGCAGCAAATTATTGTTAATGACTACTTTTCAAGATTTAGACTTATCAAACCCACTAAGAAATTCTATTGAAGAATTAGGTTTTGTAAACCCAACACCCATTCAAGAACAAGCCTTTCCTGTAATTCGCTCAGGAAAAGATGTAGTGGGAATTGCACAAACCGGTACAGGGAAAACCTTTGGGTATTTATTGCCAATACTCCGCGATTTAAAATTCTCAAAGCAACAGCACCCAAGAGTAATGATATTAGTGCCTACAAGAGAATTAGTAGTCCAGGTGGTAGAAGAAATAGAAAAACTAACCAAATACATTACAATACGAACTGTAGGAGTATATGGTGGGGTTAATTTAAACCGTCATAAAGAAGCAGTAATGCAAGGGGCTGATATTATAGTTGCTACTCCCGGACGTTTGTACGATTTAGCTTTAAGTAATGTACTGAAGTTAAAATCTATTCAGAAACTAGTCATTGATGAAGTAGATGTAATGCTTGACCTAGGCTTCCGTTTTCAGTTGTTAAACATTTTTGATTTGCTACCTCAGCGACGTCAAAATATTATGTTTTCTGCAACGATGACAGAAGACGTAGAAGCTTTAATTGACGATTTTTTCATTGCTCCACATAAAATAGCAATTGCAGTTAGTGGAACGCCGTTAGACAACATTCAGCAAACAAGCTATAAGGTTCCAAATTTTTATACCAAAGTCAATTTACTAAACCATTTGTTATTTGATAAATCAGAATTTAGTAAAGTGTTGGTATTTGCCCCTAATAAACGAAATGCAGACCGATTGTTCGATTGTGTTGCAGAAGAATACCCGTCGCAAGCCTGTGTAATTCATTCAAATAAAACCCAGAACTATCGTTTGCGCTCCATAGAACAATTCAATAAAGGAGAAAAACGAATTTTAATTGCTACGGATGTAATTGCACGTGGATTGGACTTAGAAGAGATTACACATGTAATTAATTTTAATACACCACATTTCCCTGAAAATTACATGCACAGAATAGGTCGTACAGGTCGTGCAGAGCATGAAGGAAAAGCAATTTTATTTGCTACAGAAAAGGAACAGGAAGCTAAAGAAAGAATTGAGGAGTTGATGGATTATAAGATTCCAGAGTTAGAAATTCCAGCACAAGTTGAAATCTCAAAAGAGCTAACAGAAGAAGAGCGCCCAAAAGAAGAACGAGAAATAAATAAGAACAGAACTTCTCAAGAATACATTCCTGGACCTGCCTTTCACGAGAAAAAAGAGAAAAATAAGAAAACAAATCAAGGAGGTTCTTATCGAAGAGAAATTGCTAAGAAATATAAAAAACCAAAAACAAGAGGAGATAAAAACTATAACAAACGCAATAAGAAACGAAAGTAATGCAAGCACTTACAGAACAAGAACTTCATAATTTAGGAATGAATATTGTAGGAAAAAAACTACAAGAAATGGGCTATGAATTTATTGCTGTAAATAGTGAATTAAAAAGACACCCTCAGTTCGTATTGTATAAAAAAGGAGAACCAACAATTTTTGTATTGGTAAAAACCACGAACAATCTCCAATCGCCCCAAGAGTATGATGTATTGTGGATGGAAACTTTTAAAAGACACGCAGAAAAACAAAATGCCAAAGTTTGGTATGCAGGTATAGGAATAGCAAATGCAGAAAGTGTAGATTTACCTGTTTTTAAAAACGAACCCTATTATGTTGCTTTTGATGATTTTGTAAGAATCTCATAAAAATCAAAACACTAATTTTTAGATAATTACCCTTTTTCACTCATTGAAAAAGAGGGTTTTAATAGATTGAAAAGGGCAAAAACCCTATTAAATATCAAGTAGTTGCATGTTAATTTTACCACAGGGAAATTAATAAAATATCTAAAAAAATGAAAAGACAACTACTAACCAAAAAAGTGAAAAAACTAATGAAAACAATTATGGCAATCTTATCTGACTTAGGCAATGGCGCTAGCTATGCAATTAACAATTAAGAGCTATATAATTAAGACTAACAAACACTCGTTTTACAATGTAATCGAGTGTTTTTTTATATATAAATATTAACTTTACTGGGTGGAGAGTCTTCTAAGGAAAATAAAAGAATGTAAAATATGTGAGAAACATATAGAGCCTAACCCCGTAGTTTTAGCTAATAGCAAGTCAAAAATTATTATTGTAGGTCAAGCCCCCGGAACCAAAGTCCACCAGTCTGGAATTCCATGGAATGATGCTAGTGGAAAACAACTTAGGAAATGGTTGGGTGTTACCGATGAGCAATTTTACAACACAAACAATTTTGGAATAATTCCTATGGGGTTTTGTTATCCAGGAAAAGGAAAAACAGGAGATTTGCCACCAAGAAAAGAGTGTGCTCCGCAATGGCATCAACCTTTGTTAAAAGAAATTTCAGAAGTTAAACTGATTATTTTAATAGGAATGTACGCTCAAAACTATTATTTAAAAAAGAAAGCAAAACGAACACTTACCGAAACTGTAAATGCTTTTGAAGTGTATTTGCCTAAGTATTTTGTATTACCACACCCATCACCAAGAAATCGATTTTGGTTAACGAAAAATCCGTGGTTTGAAAAAGAGGTGTTGCCACAATTAAAAACGACTGTAAAAAAACTATTATAAGTCTTAAGGTAACTTGTTACCTGTTTGGGTGCTGTTTTTCGGTAGGTAAAATAGCATCGATAACAATGAATATTAAACGATATTTAATCCCTTAAAATAATAGATTCTCAACTAAATAAGTTAACTAGTTTACATCGATAAATTTGTACTTTTGTAATGTATGATTGAAACAAGAGAAGCCATATCAGAAAAAGCGGTTTTAATAGGTATTATAACCCAAAATCAAGACGAAAAGAAATCAGAAGAATACCTTGATGAATTAGAGTTTTTAACGCTTACAGCAGGAGGAGTTGCTGTTAAACGATTTGTTCAAAAGTTGGATAAACCACATCCAAAAACGTTTATTGGAACAGGTAAATTGGAAGATGTAAAAGCCTATATAGATTCCAATGATATAGGAACAGCCATTTTTGATGACGAGCTATCGCCAGCGCAACTTAGAAATGTTGAACGTTTTTTAGAGTGTAAAATTTTAGATAGAACCAATTTAATACTTGATATTTTTGCAAGTAGAGCGCAAACAAGCTCAGCAAAAGCACAAGTTGAACTAGCACAATACCAATATTTATTACCTCGATTAACCAGAATGTGGACCCACCTCGATAAGCAAAAAGGAGGAATTGGGATGCGTGGTCCTGGTGAAACAGAAATAGAAACCGACCGTCGTATTATTCGAGATAAAATTTCACTGCTAAAAAAGAAACTGCTAACTATTGACAAGCAAATGTCCATACAGCGAAAAAATCGTGGAAAAATGGTACGTGTTGCCTTAGTTGGATACACCAATGTTGGGAAATCTACGCTAATGAATGTAGTTAGTAAAAGTGAGGTATTTGCTGAAAATAAATTATTTGCAACACTAGATACTACAGTTAGAAAAGTAGTTATAAAAAATATTCCTTTTTTAATGACAGATACTGTTGGGTTTATTAGAAAATTACCAACTCAATTAGTAGAGTCTTTTAAATCTACTTTAGATGAAGTTCGTGAAGCAGATTTGTTATTACATGTCGTAGATATTTCACATCCAAATTTTGAAGATCATATAGCTTCTGTAAATAAAATTTTAGATGAAATAGATAGTAAAGATAAACCCACGGTTATGGTGTTTAACAAAATAGATGCGTATACGCATGAAACTATTAATGAAGACGATTTAGTAACAGAAAAAACGAAAGAGCATTATACATTAGAGGATTGGAAAAGAACCTGGATGAATGATCTAGAAACAGAGAGCATTTTTATTTCTGCATTGAATAAAGACAACCTAGAAAATTTTAAAGACAAGGTGTATGAAGAAGTAAAAAAAATACACATTCAACGTTTTCCGTACAACGATTTCTTGTATCAAGAGTATTAGTTTTTTACACTAACAAAACACAATCGTAACTAAAAAAGAACTTAAAGAATTGCAACGCTAAGTTCTTTTTTGTTATATTTATAATCGCTAACATAGTTTTTGCTATGTTTTATAAAGCATTGTAAATTAATATTTTTAACCATTTTATCCCCCTGAAAATGAAAAATAATAAAACTTCACCAACAAAATTTAAACGATTTTATCCAGATCAGTCAGTTTATAAGAAAGCTTAAGTCAAACAACGATAGTGTAACCTTATTTAACCAGCTAACTTACCAAGTATTCACAAAGTTTTAAGTGTAAAATTTAAGACCAGATGAAATGTCCGCTCTTTTTTGAGTTACCATGTGTTAATCTGAATAGATCATGATGAAAAATATAATTCCCCTCATACTACTGTGTTGTGGCTTGCAATTTGCCGTAGCACAAGAGAAGTGTACATCTGAAAATCTTCATTCAGTAGATGTAAACGTAGTAGATAAGTGTTTAGTAGAAAAAAAAGAAAAAAAGCTTATAGAAGAAACACCAGCTGCAATAACTACAATTTCTGCTAGAAGACATTTAAGAAAACGAATTTACTTTGAAAAAGTTATTAGTTTGGCTACAGGAATAGAAGCAAGAAAAGAAAAGCTGACAATAACAAATGACTTAGCTACATGTCGTTTGTATGATATTAGTCCACTGACAAAAAGGATGAAGAAAAAAGCAATTTCTTTTGATGTTGTCGATGAGATTCCTATGTTTTTATCATGTAATAATCCGTCAAAGGATAGCGTAGACTGCTTTAATTACGAAATGCAAAAACATATAGTAAATACACTGGTATATCCTGATGAAGCCTTAGATAAGGGTATAGAAGGAGAAGTGTTGGTGAACTTTGTAATCGATGAAACAGGTAAAGTAACAGATATCAAAACAGCAGGGCAAAATGTACATGAGATTTTAAAAAAGGAAGCAAAAAGAATCGTATTACTATTACCTAATTTTAGCCCAGGAAAACAACAAGGGAAAAATACAAGTGTAACGTATAGTTTTCCTATGAACTTTAGTTTGAATAGCTCTGAATATTAGAGTGTTAAAATAATTTATTTTCTGTAAAAAAAAGAATACCTTTGCGCGCCATGTTTTTCACAAATAATAAACGATAATTAGTTGATTGGAAAAATGTTAAACCCCTTAGGTATGAGAAAAATTATTTTAGTTATTACATTAGTTTGTTTTTATGCTACTAATGTTGTGTCACAACGTGAAGTATGTGAAACCCCTGAAGCGTCTTTAGTAGATTTAAATAGTATAACAAAATGTACAATTGCTCCAAAAGACAAGAAAAATAAAGGGACACGACAAATCTCTGTAAAAGTATCGGCTAACAGAAGGTATTTAAAAAAGAGAGAAATTTCAAAAAAGAAAGCTGTTTCTAGTGCTGCTGGTCTATCAGGAGCAGGAACTGCGGCAATAGAAAATACCACTCCTCAAACAGCATTAAACGAGTCGTTAACTTTTAAAAACAATCTTGAAAATATCACAAGTAAATTATCAGCAGAAGAAGTAAGAAAAGCTGAGAAGTTTACTACAGTTGATAAGATTCCTTTGTTTGCCGCATGTAAAAAAGCAAAGAAAAACGAGCGGTTAGATTGTTTTAACGTAGAAATGGTAAAACATATACAAAAACATTTCCGATATCCAAGTCAGGCTGTCAAAGAATCTATTCAAGGAGAAGTTTGGGTGCGTTTTATCATAGACAAAAACGGCCAAGTTAAGAATATCAAAACTTTAGGTCCTAAAAACGGAGAATTGCTAAACAACGAAGCCGTTCGAGTAGTTTCTCAGTTACCTCAGTTTATACCTGCAAAAAAGTCAGGAGATGAAACCTCTGTAAAATACGGATTCCCTATTATGTTTGCTCTTGATGAGTAAATAATTCAAAATAACTTAATACAAATCAATTAAAATAAACATTATGTTTAAAAAACTACTATTCCTAGTTTTGGTAGTGTGTAGTATGGCTATGTATGCGCAAACTACAGTAAATGGAAAAATTTACGACGAATACTTGGAACCCTTTCCAAACGCAGTAATTCTTTCAGGAGAGGCCAGAGCAGTTTCCGACTTTGAAGGGAAATTTACACTACAAGTTACGTCAACTTACCCCATAACAATACAAGTTTCTGCTTTTGGATACAAGACAGAAGTACTAGAGCTTATTTCACAAGACCAAGAAGTGAATGTGATCTTAAAAGAAAGTGTAGCATTAGACGAAGTTGTAATTTCAGCATCTAGATCACCTGAACGAGTTATTGAATCTCCTGTAACTATTGAAAGAATGGGGATTGTTGATATAAAAAGAAATACTTCTGTTTCGTTTTATGACGGATTAGTCAACTTAAAAGGAATCGAATCACGTGAAGCAAATTACGGATTTAAATCTGTAAACTCTCGTGGTTTTTCTACTTTCGACAATACTCGATTTGTACAATTAGTAGATGGAGTAGAAACATCAATTCCTGCACTAAACTTCTCAGCAGGGAATATTATGGGGCTTTCCGATTTAGATGTGAAAAATGTTGAAATTCTTCCAGGAGCTTCTTCTGCCTTATATGGAGCAAATGCCTTTAACGGTATTTTGTTAATGAGAAGTAGAAATCCTTTTGACGATGCCGGTATTAGTACCTATATAAAAACAGGAAGCATGTCTCAAAAAGCAGCAGGTAACAATCCTTTTTATGACGTAGGGGTTCGTATGGCATATAAGTTTAATGATTATGTAGCTGCTAAAGCTAATTTTACTTATTTCTCTGCTGAAGAATGGCATGCCGATGATACTAGAAATACGACAGGTATTGGTGGAACTGCAACTGATGGAGATCGAAATACCAATACAGACTATGATGGTGTAAATGTATATGGAGATGATTTTAGTTTTAACCTAAATGATTTAAATCCAGCATTGCCTTCTTTAGATGTTAGTAGAACAGGGTATAATGAATCAGACTTAACAGATTATAATGGATATAACCTAAAATTTGATGGATCTATACATATCAGACCATGGGCCAATGACGCATTAGAAATTGTATTAAATTCTCGTTTTTCTCGTGGAGATAATACCTATCAAGGAACCAATAGATTCTCTCAAAAAGGATACTTTATTGAGCAGTATAAACTAGAACTTATAGGGAAAAACTTCTTTGTAAGAGGTTATTATACTGGTAATGATTCTGGAAAAAGTCACGATTTACGATTTGCAGCCATTGCATTGAATGAAAAGTATAATCCAACTCAAAATTGGTATCAAGAATATGCAGGCATATATAGTGGAGCCTTAACAGTTCCTGGGTTCACACCTCTTAACGATGCAGATGCAAGAAGATTTGCCAATAGAAACAGATACACACCAGGATCGGCTGAATTTAAAACAGCCTTAGAAGAGGTGATTGATACTCCAATAAACAAAGGAGGAGCGGGTATAAAAGACGAAACTTCTTTTTATCATTTTGATGCTAATTATAACTTTAAAGATATCATTCGTTGGGGAGAGATTCAGATAGGAGGTTCTTATCGTAAATTTGATATCAATTCAAACGGAACCTTATTTACTGATGAAAATAGCAGTATTGAATTCGACATGGTAGGGGTTTATTCTCAAATTCAAAAGAAGTTTTTAGATGATAGATTAAAATTTACAGGATCTGTTCGTTATGATAAATCTAAAAACTTTGAAGGGAACTTCTCACCAAGGGTAGCGTTAAACTATTCTTTAGGAGAATCAAAAAACCATATTTTAAGAGCATCTTATCAAACAGGATTTAGAAACCCTAGTACTTTAGAACAATACTTCGGGTTGCGTTCAGGACCTAGCAAGTATATTTTAGGAACCTCACAAGAAAACTTAGATCGTTTCTCTACTACAGTAGTTAATCAAGATGGTTCTACTAGTGTAATTACTGGTAGACAAGCTTTTGGAAATGCTTTAGTTGGAAGAGATAATAGAGTAAAATTAGATGTGAATCCTATAAAACCAGAAAAGGTTACTTCTTACGAAGTTGGATATAGAAGTATCATCGACTTAAATAGTAGAAATATATTAGAATTAGACATCAATGGTTACTACAACCAGTATAATGATTTTGTAGCGTTCAAAGATGCTATTGTAGCGAATTATGGAGCTTTAGAAGCTGATGGAACACCAGATGCACAAGCAGATGCAGCAATTAATAATGGGGATTATACATCGTTTGTTCTTAATACAAATACAGCTGCGAATGTAGACTCGTATGGTGTAGGTGTAGGATTGAATACAAAGGTATTCAAGACGTTTAACTTAGGAGCTAACTACACATATTCAAAATTAATTTTTGACCAAAGTGAAGATCCAACTTTTAAAGCAGGATTTAATACTCCAGAGCATCAAGTAAAAGTAATGTTTGGAAATCCTAACTTATTTAAAAACTTCGGATTTAACGTGAACTTAAGATGGCAAGATGAGTTTTATTGGCAGTCAAGCTTCTTAGATGATACAGTAGATGCAAGAACGGTATTAGATGCGCAAATAAACTATAGAGTACCTGCTATTAAATCAAGATTTAAAGTAGGAGGAACTAACCTAACAGGGAATGAATATATGGTAGCACCTGGATCAGGATTAATTGGTTCTATGTACTATGTTTCTTGGACAATTAATGACTAGAAACACAGCTTACAGTAAAATAAAAAAGCGAGGTGAATTATTTTCACCTCGCTTTTTTATTTTACAAGTTCGTAAGATTTGCTATTCATTTTCAGAATCGTTAATGATTCCTAATCGTTTTGCACGTTGTTCCCAGCTTTTTCTAGCTAGGCTCTGTAGATTTGCTACATTATCACTTTCGTCCATTATTTCATAGCCTAAAAGCGTTTCTATAACATCTTCTTGAGTAACTAAACCACTAACAGCTCCGTATTCATCTACAACTAAAGCTAAGTGTTCTCGTTGTTCAATTAGTTTTTCAAATAAATTAGGAATAGATAATTCTCTACTGGCTATTATAATTTCACGTTTAATTGTTTTTAAAGGTTCGTTTCCTTTGTTATCAACCAAAGAAAGTAATAGTTGATCCTTTAAAACATATCCAGTTATATTATCTGGGTTTTCAGCATATACAGGTATTCTAGAAAAACGCAAAGGCCTGTTTTCATTAAAAAAAGATTCAATGCTTTGGTTTTCATCAGCAGTAGTCAGTACCGTACGAGGGGTCATAATGTGTTTCGCCTGAACTTCTTTAAAGTTTAGCATGTTTCTAATTACCTTACCTTCACTTTCATGAAAAACACCTTCTTGCTCAGCAATATCTGTCATAGCAGAAAAGTCTTCTCTACTTAAAACACTTTCTCCATGAGCTCCTTTGCCAAATAGCTTTGTAAATAGTTGTAGTACCCATATAATACCGGTGTATTTACAAAAGAAAATCAATATATTTAAGGCTTTAGTTGTAAAGCCAGCCAAAGATTTCCAGTAAGTTGCACCAATAGTTTTAGGAATAATTTCAGATGCGACTAAAATCAAAATAGTCATTATAGCAGAAACTATAAAAACGCCGTTTCCTTCATCACTAAATATTTTCTTTGCTTGAGCACCAACTAAGATAGCTCCCACGGTATGAGCAATTGTATTTACCGTTAAGATGGCAATAAGAGGTTTGTCTACATCTTTTTTTAAGGCTTCAAGATCATTTGCGTAAGCTTTTTCTTCTTTCTTTTTAACATTTACAAAAGTAGGGGTAACACTTAGTAGAACAGCTTCTAATATAGAGCATAAGAAAGAGAAAAATATAGATAAAGTGGCATAAACAATTAATAAAGTCATTTGTTAGGTTTTTGGGGCTAAAATACGTAAAAAAGAAAACCTCAAGAACATGTTCCTGAGGTTTAACTATTATGTTTAATTTTTTTTCTAGAAACCGTAATTTACTCCTAAACCAAATACCTCCCTAGTTTGAAAACCTGTAAAGGCATTGTCGTCATAAATTGCTTGCATAGAAAGATTCGCAGATAAATATTTGTTAACTTTCATTACCACGTTAACGGTATAGTCAATGTCCACATTTTGAAAATCTTCAAGGTAGTTACTGTATAAGTTTAAGATGTTTTCAACAGATACATTTTTCATAACCTCTAATTTGTAATAAGCGTTAACCGCAGCACCTAGTTCATAACGGGTTGTTTCGTTTTGAGCTACTCCAAAAGCAGGTCCCAAGTCAGTCAAGTGCTTATGTACATAAATTAACTTAGAAGTTGCAGGAGCAATGTTTACTTTTAAATTGTCATCCTTTTTCCATAACATACCTGGTCCGAATTGGAAATAAGCTGGTGAAAAGAAATGAGATGTTTGCTCACCAGAAACATAAGTAGAAGACATCTGAGTTTTAAAATTGAAAAAAGCAGAGTAATACCAGTATCCACTAGCTTTTTTACCCGCTAAAGAGCTTAATTCTAAACGGTCATCCGTTTTTTGCATTGCTTCCCCTTTTAATTTTGTTAAACCGTAAGAAGCAATGAGTTTATTATCCCAAGTCCAATCACCTTTAGTATAGTTAAAATCATAGTTTAACCCAATAGTACCAGAAATGTTATTAGTACCTCCAGCTAACCAATTATTAAAAGCGGATTGATTGAATAGAAAAGAGATGTTACCGCTTCTTTTCCATCCCTCTTTAGGTTCTTCTTTTTTTTCTTCTTGAGCGTTAACTGTTAGTGCTCCAAACAAAACAGCAATAGCTAATAATTTTTTCATTTTAATAGTTTTAAATTAATTTTTGAGGGCGCGAATGTACGCTTAACCTAGGGGTTAGACAATAACATTACGCCAAAAGTCACGTCTTATGAAAAATATAATTTAAACCAAGACCAAACACTTCTTTAAATTGGATTCTACTAGAAGCATCGTCGTCTATAATGGCATGCAAACCAAGATTAGTAGATAGGTTTTTATTAATTTTAACAAAGATGTTTAACTGATAATCAATATCAATATTTTGAGGTTTGTTCAAATAATCTGAATACACCGCTACGATACTCTCCATAGTTACATCTTCCATTATTTTACTTTTAAAATAAGCAGATAAATTGAAACCTAAACTGAAATTGGTATTCTTGCCTTCATCTACACCGTATTTACCAGAAAATTGATTGGAAACAAATGTGTAACGAGCTGTTGCAGGTGCAATGTTTATTCGAGCATCATCATTCCGCTTCCATAGCATACCAGGACCAAAACTCCAGTATGCTGGAGAAAAGAAGTCTGAAACCGCTACTTTGGGCTCTTGTTTGTAGTCATAACCTTTGGTGTATTGTGTTTTAAAGTTACTAAAAAAAGAAAAAAACCAAAGTTTAGAAGTCCTTAATCCTAATAAAGAGTTGTATTCAAACTGATCTTCTGTTTTTCTGACTCCTTGACCATCTACATAGCTTAAACCATAAGCAGAAATAACTTTATTATCCCAGTTCCATTTTTTTCTCTTGTAGTTAAAATCATAACCAAGTGTCATGTTTCCAGCAACGGTGTTATTTCCCCCTGCAGCCCAATTAGAAAAAGACGATTGATTGAAAAGAAAAGTATACTTTCCAACAACAGTCCATTTTTTTGGTGGGTTTTTCTTTACTAAAGGTTCAGCAAACACCCGATAGTTTACTACAAAAGAAGCAAAACCGGTATCTAATGGTGAATTAGTTAAACCTAGAGTAGATATACTATCTTTTTTAGTTTCTTGAGAAACTATAGAAAAAGAGCAACAAGAAAATAAGATTAAGAACAGTTTTTTCATTGGTAATTAAATTGAGGAGTTCTATGAGTTTAATTATCTTTTTCTCTTATAAAGCGGTACTGTTGAACAAGCTTCACCAAACATGATGGTTTTTGCTACAGGGTTGATTTTTTCAATTAATAAAGTATATGCTGATGGAGGTATAGGCTTGTTTGCACAGCCTTTAATTATTACAGGTTTGTCTTTATACTCAGAAGTGTCTAGCTTGTGAATTATCTCTTGATATATTACAGTTTCTAATAATGTTAAGTCGCCAACTACCACTTTTTTAGCAAAAGGAGTAAGTTCAGTAGTCAATAAAAGATAGGCCCAAGAAGGAATAATCGCATCAGAAGAACAAGTTAAGGAAATATAGTTGCCTTGGTATTGAGTCCAGTCATGATTTTTTACAGATTCTCTAAAATCTTTTTCACGAAGAATCAATTCTTCAAACAACCAATTTTTAATATCAAACACTACACGCTTGCCTTTAGGGTAAAAATCTTCTAAATCTATCGTAGTAAGTTTGCTATTAGCAACTCTATTTATAATTTCTTCTGCCATATTTAGTTGAAAAGTTTAAAGTTGTACGCCTTGTGTTTTTAATAGTTACATTAAAAGCCTTATAGCATTCCTAATTCTAATTTAGCTTCTTCACTCATCATATCTTGAGTCCAAGTAGGATCAAAAGTAATCTCAACCTCACAGTTATTGATTTCTTTCAAAGTTTTTACCTTTTCTTCTACTTCAACAGGTAATGTTTCAGCAACAGGACAGTTAGGAGAAGTTAATGTCATTAATATTTTAGCATCATTCTCTTCTGATATAAAAACATCATAAATTAAACCTAGCTCATATATATCAACAGGTATTTCAGGGTCGAAAATTGTTTTTAATACACGAACTATTTTATCTCCTAATTCTTCTAATTTATCTTCAGTCATAATTCTAAACTTCTTTTAAGTTGCTAATTTGCTTTGTTGCGCAATCGCATACATTTTTATTTGTTTTACCATCGATACTAATCCATTAGCACGCGTAGGGCTTAAATGTTCTTTTAAACCAATCTCATCAATAAAGTCAGTATCGGCGTCTAAAATAGCCTTAGGTGTTTGGTCAGAAAACACCCTCAATAATAAAGCTACAATTCCTTTTGTTAATATGGCATCACTATCGGCAGTAAACTCAATTGTGTCACCTTTTAACTCAGAATGCAACCATACTTTCGATTGACATCCTTTAATTAGGTTTTCATCTAATTTGTATGCTTCGTCTATTAACGGTAGCGATTTACCTAGCTCAATAATGTACTCATAACGCTCCATCCAGTCGTCAAACATCGAAAACTCGTCAATAATTTCTTCTTGTATTTCTTTGATAGTCATTTTTTAAAACTATTTTTGCAAAGTCAAAAAGACCGTTTTTAATTAAAGACGCAAAATTACGATAAAAAAGGCAGTTGACATGAGAGTTTAAGCCTTAATGAGTAGAATTAGTAAAATTTTAAGTCTTAGTAGTTTATAGAGGCTTAATGAAATAAATACATTTCTTCTGTAGAAGAGATATTAAGTAGAGTTATGAGTAAATTATTAGCAGTAGGAACCGTAGCATTTGACGCTATAGAAACACCATTTGGAAAAACTGATAAAATCTTAGGAGGATCAGGAACTTTTGTTGGATTGGCAGCTTCACAATTTGGAGTAGAAACAGGAGTAGTTTCTGTAGTAGGTGGAGATTTTCCACAATCATATTTAGATATGATGAACGAAAAAGGGATTAATACCGACGGAGTGGAGATCGTAAAAGAAGGAAAAACATTCTTTTGGAGTGGAAAATACCATAACGATATGAATTCTCGTGATACTTTAGTAACAGAGTTAAACGTATTAGAGCACTTTCAGCCAGTGGTTCCAGAATCGTTTAAAGATGCGCCAATTGTAATGTTAGGTAATTTACATCCATTAACCCAAGCGTCGGTTTTAGATCAAATGAATGAGAGACCGAAGTTAGTAGTATTAGATACTATGAACTTTTGGATGGATATAGCACTGAATGATTTACATGAAGTTTTAAAGCGTGTAGATGTTATTACAATTAACGATGAAGAAGCTCGCCAATTAAGTGGAGAGTACTCTTTGGTAAATGCAGCAAAGAAAATTCATGAAATGGGGCCAAAATATGTGGTCATTAAAAAAGGAGAGCACGGAGCTTTATTATTCAATGAAGGGAATATGTTCTTTGCGCCAGCATTGCCATTAGCAGAAGTATTTGATCCTACAGGAGCAGGAGATACTTTCGCTGGAGGTTTTTGTGGATATTTAGCGAAAACAGCAGATATTTCATTTGAAAATATGAAGAGTGCAATTATTTACGGATCTAACTTAGCATCGTTCTGTGTTGAGAAATTCGGAACACAACGTATGGAAACGTTAACTAACGAAGAGGTACAAGCACGTTTAAATGCCTTTAAAGAATTAACCCAATTTGATATAGCATTATCATAAACTATCAATCCGCGCTTTTTGCTGCGGATTTTTTTATACAATACACAAAACCACAACACAACTAAATACTTGAAATTACATGAGTGACGCTATTAAACATGAATGCGGAATTGCAATGGTTCGTTTAAAAAAACCATTACAATACTATAAAGACAAATATGGTACTGCGTTTTATGGTGTGAATAAAATGTATTTGCTAATGGAAAAACAGCACAACAGAGGACAAGATGGTGCTGGATTAGCAAGTATCAAATTTAATGTAGAGCCTGGAACAAGATATATCAGTAGAATTCGTTCCAATCAATCACAGCCAATTCAAGATATCTTCGGTAAAATTAACCAAAGAATTAACGGAGTTTTTGAAGAACATCCAGAGAAGGTTGATGATGTAAAATGGCAAGAGGAAAATGTACCGTACATCGGTAATTTGTTTTTAGGGCATGTTCGTTATGGAACTTTTGGTAAAAACTCTATAGAGAGTGTGCATCCTTTCTTGCGTCAAAGTAACTGGAAACACCAGAGTTTAATTGTTGCTGGGAACTTTAACATGACAAATTCCAAGCAATTATTAAAAGATTTAATTGACTTAGGGCAGCACCCAAAAGAGTTTACCGATACGGTGACTGTAATGGAAAAAATTGGTCATTTTTTAGAATCAGAAGTTTCTGATTTGTACTTAAAAGCTAAGGAAGAAGGGTTTAATAAAAAAGATGCTTCGCCTTATATAGAAGAAAATCTAGATATTCAACGAATTTTACAACGTTCAGCTAAAAACTGGGATGGTGGTTACGCAATGGCGGGACTATTAGGGCATGGAGATGCTTTTGTATTACGTGATCCTTCTGCAATTCGTCCAGCATTCTTTTATGAAGACGACGAAGTAGTCGTGGTTGCTTCAGAACGACCAGTGATTCAAACAGTATTCAATGTGCCGATTGATGCAATTAAAGAAATCGATAGAGGTCATGCGTTGATTATTAAGAAAGATGGTCAAACAACTATGGCTCCGGTTTTAGAAGAGAGACCCAAAAAAGCATGTTCTTTTGAGCGTATTTATTTTTCAAGAGGAAGCGATGCCTCAATTTACGAAGAGCGTAAAAACCTAGGAAAGTACGTGTTTCCTGAGGTTTTAAAATCTATTAATAAAGATATAGAAAACTCAGTGTTTTCTTATATTCCTAATACTGCGGAAACATCGTTTTTCGGAATGATGGAGGCTGCTGAAGATGTATTGAACCAACAAAAAACAGAGGCAATCTTAGCAGGTGAAGGAAAGCTTTCAAAAGAAAGAGTAATTGAAATTCTTTCTAAAAGACCACGTTTTGAAAAAATAGCAATTAAAGATGCAAAGCTACGTACGTTTATTACTGATGATAGTAGTCGCGACGATTTAGTAGCACATGTTTATGATGTAACTTACGGGGTGGTAAAGCCAACAGATAATTTGGTTATTATTGATGATAGTATCGTAAGAGGTACTACCTTGAAGAAAAGTATTATTAAGATCTTAGATCGATTGAACCCTAAGAAGATAGTAGTAGTTTCTTCTGCGCCTCAAATACGCTATCCAGATTGTTATGGTATTGACATGGCTAAGATTAACGATTTCATAGCATTTAAAGCTGCTTTAGAGTTGTTACAAGAAACCAATCAATATCATATTGTTGATGAAGTGTATCAAAAGTGTAAACAGCAAGAAGGTAGTGAGGATAAAGACGTGGTAAACTACGTTAAAGAAATTTATGCGCCATTTACAGATGAAGAAGTTTCTGCAAAGATTGCGCAAATGCTAAAAACTGCCGAAATAAAAGCTGACGTAGAGGTGATTTTCCAGCCAGTAAGTGGGTTGCACAAAGCGTGTCCAGATAATTTAGGAGATTGGTATTTTACAGGTAATTACCCAACTGATGGAGGACATAGAGTAGTAAATCAGGCATTTATTAATTTCTATGAAGGAAATGATAAAAGAGCTTATTAATAATTAATAAGTTCTGTAAAAAAAAAGAGTGATGGTATACCATCACTCTTTTTTTTTTACACCTGTTTATTGATTTACATAGGAACCACAATGGCACCAGAGAATTTTTCACGGATTTCATTCAGAGCTCTGTCAGCATGTAAGCGTGTTTTATAATTACCTACTTGTATTTTCCACTCTGGAGCTTTGTAAGTTAGTTTAGTAAAAACATCAGGGTACTCAATTTTAAATCTATTACGCAAGCTTCTAGCCCGTTTTTCTAGTCCGTTATATAGTTGGATTCTATATCCACTTCCGTTATTTTTGTTATAGGTACGTTTTTTTTCTATCAACGAAATAATGTCTTTGTTATCAGTAAGTTTGTCCTGCGCTTTTACGTTAAAAACACTACCCGTAATAATGAATAAAAAGGTGATTAAGATGCTGTATTTTTTCATTTTGTTGAATCTTTTTACAAAAGTAACGACTTGTTAGTTAATACATTGTTAATGTAGTTTATTTAGAATTGTTATAAATTATAGATTAGGATTCTCTTAACATTTCACAATTTAGACAGAAGTAGTACTTTTGTGCAACTTTCTGTGTGCTGTTTTTTAATAGTGTAACAGAAAAAATTGTACCAAAATAGATACAAAACTTATATTTTATAGTATGAAAAGTGTGAATCATCACAGTAGATTAACCAAAACTCTAGTAAGGAGTTTAGCTTTCTTTTTAGTTTTCTTAGTAAGTTCTTCCGCGTTTTCACAAGATATTGACGAAGCGCGTCAAAAAGAAGGAAAGAAATTATTTAAATCTCTTTGTGCTTCTTGTCACAAGTTAGATAAAAAACTTGTAGGTCCTGCGTTAGCTGGAGTAGAAGAAAAAAGAACTAACGAATGGTTAAAGGCATGGATTAAGAACAATGCTGAGCTTAGAGCATCTGGAGACAAAGATGCAATTGCTATTTTTGAAGAGTATAACGGTTCTAACATGACTGCTTTTCCGCAGTTAACAGATCAAAACATTGATGATATTCTTTATTATACAACTGTTGGTGAAATGAAGACAGCTGCTGCTGCAGGAGCTGAAGTTGCTGGTCAGCCTCAGGGAGATCAGGCACCTAAGTGGTTGATTTATATATTAGCTGCGGCAATTGTTGTAGCGTTTTTAATTATTGGTAGTTTATTAAAAACTATTAGTGAGTTAAAAGGTGCTCCAAAAACTCCAGGTTTAATGGGGCAAACTGCTGAGTTATGGCAAGGAATTAAACAGAATACTTTCTTAAAAGTGTTAACCGTGATTTTCGGAGCTTTAGTAGCTGCTTATTTCTTGTTTGGTACCTTGTTTAAAGTTGGTGTTGATACAAATTATCAACCAATTCAACCAATTGCCTTTTCACATAAAATTCACGCAGGAGATAATAAGATTGATTGTCAATACTGTCACTCGTCTGCTAAGCACAGCAAAACATCTGGAATTCCTTCAGTGAATGTTTGTATGAACTGTCATAAGAATATTTCAGAAGTTGCGGATGATACTAAAGTGGTAATGGACGATCATACACTAGTAAAAGCAGATTTAGATAAAGAAATCGCTAAGATTTATGAAGCAGCAGGTTGGGATGCAGATAAATTAGAGTACACAGGAAATACTAAGCCAGTTAAATGGGTTAGAGTTCATAACTTACCAGATTTTGCATATTTTAACCACTCACAACACGTAACAGTTGGAGGTGTAGCTTGTCAAAAATGTCATGGACCTGTTGAAGAAATGGAGGAAGTATATCAATACTCACCATTAACAATGGGTTGGTGTATCGATTGTCATAAGGCGACTAAGGTTGACTTAAAAGGTAATGAGTACTATGCTAAAATTCATGAAGAGTTAGCTAAAAAGTACGGTGTTGAGCAAGTAACTATTGCGCAATTAGGAGGAAAAGAGTGTGGTAAGTGCCACTATTAATCAATTTAGAAAGTAGAAAAACACATATATAAATGGCTTCAAACAAAAAATACTGGCAAAGTGTTGAAGAACTAAAAGGTAGTTCTATTGTTGAAACGCTACGTAATAATGAGTTTGTACAAGATATTCCTACAGATGAATTTTTAGGCGACAAAGAAACCTTAGAAACATCATCAACTTCACGTAGAGATTTCTTGAAATATGTTGGATTTACCACAGCAGCAGCTTCTTTAGCAGCTTGTGAAGGTCCAGTAAGAAAATCAATTCCTTATGTAGTGCAACCTAATGATATCGTAGTAGGTGTTGCTGATTGGTACGCAACTACAATTGCAGATGGTTTTGATTTTGCAAACGTATTAGTAAAAACACGCGAAGGGCGTCCAATTCAAATCATGCCAAATAAAGAGGCAGGAGGAGTTACTAGCGCACGTACTCAAGCATCAGTTTTATCATTATACGATGAGAAATTACGTTTAAAAGAACCTAGAGAAGGAGAAACTCAAATTTCTTGGGAATATGCAGATAAAGAAATTATAGCAAAATTAAACGAATTAAAAGATGCTAATGAACCAGTAGTGTTATTAACAGGAACTTTAGCGAGTCCTTCTACTGAAAAAGTAATTGCAGATTTTATTACAGCTTATCCAAATGTTAAGCATGTAGTGTATGATGCGATTTCTGAAAGTGCAGCTGCAGATGCTTTTGAAGCTATGTATGGTAAAAGAGCATTACCAGATTACGATTTTAGCAAGGCAGCAGTAATCGCATCTATTGGAGCAGATTTCTTAGGAGATTGGCAAGGTGGATACGAAAAATCGTATGCAGATGGTCGTAGAGTAGAAACTGGTAAAATGTCTTACCATGTTCAAATAGAAAGTAACATGTCTTTAGCAGGAGCAAATGCTGATAAAAGAATAGTTGCTAAGCCTTCTGAACAGGTTTTCGCTTTAATAAACTTATACAACGAAGTAACAGGAAGTAATCTTCCTTCAAAAGCAACAGCTTTTGATGCAGAGGTAAAGCAATTAGCTAAAGACCTTAAAAAAGCAGGTTCAAAAGGAGTTGTTGTTACTGGTTTAAATGATAAAAATGCTCAATTAATTGCCTTAGCAATTAACAACGCGTTAAATAGTGAAGTAATCGATACGAAGGCAGTGAACTTAAAACGCCAAGGTAACGATACTCAAGTGGCTCAATTAGTAGCAGACGTTAAAGGAGGAAAAGTAAAAGGTTTAATTACTTATAATGTAAATCCTTTATACTCATTGTCAAATGCAGCTGATTTAGCAGAAGGAATTAAAAACTTAAAGTTATCTGTTGCTTTATCTACTCAAGATGATGCTACAGCTAATGCTACACAATATACATTGCCAGCACCTCATAACTTAGAAAGTTGGGGAGATGTTATGGCAAAACAAGGTGTTTATAGTTTAATGCAACCAACGATACAACCATTATTTAATACACGTCAGGTTCAAGATGTGTTATTAAAGTGGTCTGGAAGTACAGTAAACTACTATGACACTTTAAAAGAGTTTTGGAGTACTAATGTATTAGGAGGAGCTTCATGGAATCAAGCTTTACATGATGGATTCTTTAAAGCTGAAAATGTTACTGTAGAAGAAGAAATGGCTTTTGAATCTACAGCAGATGTAAATGCAGCAGCAGTACAATTAGTAAGAAACGCTAACAATGCTTCAGGATTCGAATTAAACTTATATTCATCAACAGCTTTAGGAGACGGTAAACAAGCAAACAACCCATGGTTACAAGAATTACCAGATCCAATTACACGTGCTTCTTGGGATAACTACTTAACCGTTTCTATGGCAGATGCGAAAGAATTAGGTTTTGAAAACCCGGTAAAAGATAACGGTGCTATTGATGGTAACTATGCGAATGTAACAGTTAATGGAGTTACAATAAACAAAATTCCAGTAATCATCCAACCAGGTCAAGCAAAAGGATCAGTAGGTTTAGCGTTAGGTTACGGTAGAACTCAAGGGTTAAAGTCAGAAATGCAAGTAGGTATTAATGCCTATCCTTTCTACCAAAACGGAAACAATGTACAATACAATGTTTCTATAGAAAAAGCTTCAGGATGGCACAAGTTTGCTTGTATGCAAGTACAAAGTACTCTAGCTGGTCGTCACGATATTTTGAGAGAAGCTTCATTAAAAGAAGTAAACGATAAAAAATTAGATCCTAAGCATACTTGGAATAAACCATTTATGGTTTCTTATGATCATCAAGAAGTTGAAGGAAGTAAAATCGACTTATGGGATGAGCATGATAGAAGTTTAGGACACCACTTTAACTTATCTATCGATTTAACATCTTGTACAGGTTGCGGAGCATGTGTTATTGCATGTCACGCAGAAAACAACGTTCCAGTTGTTGGTAAAGATGAAATGAGAGTTGGTAGAGATATGGCTTGGTTACGTATTGATCGTTACTACTCTTCTACTGTAGAAGATAAGCAACACGATGCTAAAATGACGATGGAAGAGTTTAAAGCTCAAAATCCAAACATAGCTAACCAAGAAGTTGAAAGACGTTATACTGAAAAAGTATTAGAGTTAAGCAAAGGAGATTTATTTGATGCTTTAGAAAATCCTGCTGAAAACCCACAGGTTGCTTTCCAACCTATGATGTGTCAGCACTGTAATCACGCACCATGTGAAACAGTATGTCCGGTAGCAGCAACATCACACGGTCGTCAAGGTCAAAACCAAATGGCATATAACCGTTGTGTAGGTACTCGTTACTGTGCAAACAACTGTCCATATAGAGTTCGTCGTTTCAACTGGTTTAACTATGCTGAAAACAATGAGTTTGACTTCAATATGAACAATGAATACGGAAAAATGGTGTTAAATCCAGATGTAGTTGTTCGTTCTCGTGGAGTTATGGAAAAATGTTCTATGTGTATCCAAATGACGCAAGCTACTATCTTAAAAGCTAAGAAAGAAGGTAGAGCTGTTAATAAAGATGAGTTTGAAACAGCATGTTCATCTGCTTGTTCAACTGGAGCTATGGTATTTGGAGATATAAACAACTCAGAAGATACAGTTACAGCGTTAAAAGAAGATAAAAGAGCTTTCCACGTGTTAGATTATATTGGTACAAAACCAAACGTAGTGTATCAAGTGAAAGTAAGAAATACAAACGAAGCTTAATAGTAAAATTAATAAGTATATAGATTTATGTCGTCTCATTACGAATCATCTTATAGAGAACCTTTAATACTTGGTAACAAGAGTTACCATGATATTACTGAAGATATTGCTAGACCTATTGAAGGGAAAGCAAACAAAAATTGGTATATAGCATTCTATATCTCTTTAGCAGCAATGTTATGGGGATTTGGATGTATCTTCTACACCGTAGGAACAGGTATTGGTGTTTGGGGATTAAGTAAAAACATCGGCTGGGCATGGGATATTACCAACTTCGTATGGTGGGTAGGTATCGGTCACGCTGGTACACTTATCTCTGCCGTATTATTACTATTCCGTCAAAAATGGAGAATGGCAATTAACCGTTCTGCAGAAGCGATGACAATCTTTGCGGTATTCCAAGCAGGATTATTCCCAATTATCCACATGGGACGTCCATGGAACGGATACTGGGTATTACCAATTCCTAACCAATTCGGATCATTATGGGTTAACTTTAACTCTCCGTTATTATGGGATGTATTCGCAATTTCTACCTATTTATCGGTATCATTAGTTTTCTGGTGGACTGGTTTATTACCTGATTTTGCAACGATTCGTGATAGAGCTGTTAAACCTTTCCAAAAGAAAATTTATGCACTATTATCTTTCGGATGGTCAGGTAGAGCAAAAGACTGGCAACGTTTTGAAGAAGTGTCGTTAGTATTAGCAGGATTAGCAACACCATTAGTACTTTCTGTACACACAATTGTATCGATGGACTTCGCAACTTCTATCAACCCAGGATGGCACTCAACAATTTTCCCTCCTTATTTCGTAGCAGGAGCAATTTTCTCAGGATTTGCCATGGTACAAACCTTATTAGGTATTATGCGTAAGGTTACAAATATGGAAGCATATATTACACGTTTACACGTTGAGTATATGAACATCGTTATCATCTTAACAGGAGGTATCGTAGCAGTAGCTTATGCAACAGAGTTCTTCATTGCATGGTATACAGGTTCTCCTTACGAAAACTACACATACTTATCGTTTGGTGCAGAAGCAGGAGCTTATGGATGGGCATTCTGGTCGTTATTAATTTGTAACATTTTCACACCACAGTTATTATGGATCAAAAAGATTAGAAGAAGTTTTATCTGGTCTTTTATAATCTCGATAGTAATTAATATTGGTATGTGGTTTGAGCGTTTTGATATCATTGCAATTGTATTAAGTAAAGGACAGTTACCGTCTACATGGTGGCGTTTTGAACCAACGTTTGTAGACGTAGGTATCTTTATAGGAACTATCGGATTCTTCTTTGTATTATTCTTATTATATGCAAGAACTTTCCCAGTAATCCCTACAGCAGAGATTAAGACTATTTTGAAATCATCAGGTGAGAATTTTAAAAAATCAAGAGAAGAGAACAATGAGCACTAATAAAGTAATTCACGCATTATATAATGATGATGATATCTTAATGGATGCCGTTAAGAAAGTAAAAGCAGAAAATCATCATATTGAAGAAGTATTTTGTCCTTTCCCAGTTCATGGGTTAGACAAAGCAATGGGCTTAGCACCAACACGTTTAGCAATTACTGCTTTTTTATACGGTATTACAGGTTTATCAGTAGCAGTTTGGTTAACATGGTATACTATGATTGCTGATTGGCCTCAAGATATTGGAGGAAAGCCAAACTTTTCATGGGCTACTAATATGCCAGCTTTCGTTCCGATTTTATTCGAATTAACAGTGTTTTTTGCAGCACACTTAATGGTAATTACTTTTTACATGAGAAGTAAGATTTGGCCATTTAAAGAAGCTGAAAATCCTGATCCAAGAACTACAGATGATCACTTTTTAATGGAAATTCCTGTTGAAGGAAATGAAGAAGAGTTAGTGTCATTGTTAGAAACAACAGGAGCTGTAGAAATTAACGTAGTAGAAACGCACTAATAAAGAGATATGAAGAGTTTTAAAATAATTATCGCTTTAGCTGTAGTAGCAACAAGCTTAAGTTCTTGTAACGATAAACGCAAACCACAAGTACAATACATGCCCGATATGTATGTCTCTGTACCATATGATGTAAATGGTGCAGATGGTTTAAACGGAAACATGGTTAACAAGTTACCTGTTGCAGGTACTGTAAATAGAAACGGTGTAGTAGCTTATGACATTCCCGATACTAATGAAGGGTATGAAAAAGCAAAAGCTGAATTAAAAAATCCACTACCAACAACTGAGGCAAACTTAGAAAAAGGTAAAGAGCTATACGGAATTTACTGTGCTTCTTGTCACGGAACAAAAGGTGATGGTAACGGAGTATTATCTCAAAGAGATAAATTCAACGGTATCCCAAATTACGCAGATAGAGAGTTAACTCCAGGAAATATTTATCATGTAATTATGTATGGTAAAAACTTAATGGGATCTCATGCATCACAGTTAAGGTACAACGAGCGTTGGCAAGTTGTACAATACGTAGAAAAATTAAGAAGCGAATTAAAATAAGTCTATAATAGATAGTTAAGATATGTACCAGTTTTCAGGAAAATTAAAAATGCTTGCTATTGTTTTAATGGCTGTAGGACTTTTAGGAACAGGTTATAGTTTCTTTTCAGCACCTAAAACATTAGAAGAAGCAAAGGAAATTTTAGCTAAACAAGATGCACACCATGGAGGTGGTCATGAGGCAGCAACAACTCATACTGAGGAGGAGCATGCAGGTGAAGCTAAAGTTGAAAAGCATGTTGAAGTTGAAAATCACAAAGAAGATACAACAACTGAAGCGCATGTTGCAGATAGTACTGCTGCACATACTGAAGAAGTAGCACACAATGCTGAGCAAGAACACTCAGAAGAAGCTACAGAAAACACACAAGCGCAAGATAGTTCAGCTGTACACGTAGCGGATAAAGCTCATACAGAAACTACAACTGAAGCGCACGCTGAAGTAGCTGCTCACGGTGAAGATCATGGAGCTGCTCATGCAGAACACGCTTTGCATCAAATGCAAAATAGACCTTGGTCTGCCTTATATGTTGCTTTATTATTCTCTTTAGGGATCACCTTATTAGTACTAGCATTTTATGCTTCTCAAAGAGTGGCACAGTCTGGATGGTCTGTTGTGTTATTTAGAGTTATGGAGGCCATCACAACAAACTTGCACTATGTAAGTCTTGCTATGTTGGTATTCTTAATAGTAACAGCAATGCACATGAATCACCTATTTACTTGGATGGGAGAGGGAGTAACTGATCCAACGAGTCCAAACTACGATTCCATCATAGATGGTAAAAAATGGTATTTAAATACTCCAGGTTGGTTAATCAGAAGTATTTTCTATTTAGTAGTATGGAATGCTTATACTTTTATTATTAGAAGAAACTCTATTAAACAAGATAATGGAGATTTAAAATTACACAAGAAGAACTATAATATTTCTGTAATTTTCTTATTCTTCTTTATGATTACTGAAAGTATGATGTCTTGGGACTGGATCATGACGATAGATCCACACTGGTTCTCTACATTATTTGGGTGGTACGTATTAGCTACTTTCTTAGTATCAGCACTAACAGTAATCGCAATGGTAACTATTTACCTACGTTCAAAAGGAGTTTTACCATTGGTAAATGATAGTCATATTCACGACTTAGCGAAATTTATGTTTGGTTTCTCTGTATTCTGGACGTATTTATGGTTTGCTCAGTTCATGTTAATATGGTATGCAGATATGCCAGAAGAAACTACGTATTTCTTATTGCGTTTTAACGAATATAAAGTGCCATTTTTAGCAATGGTTGGAATGAACTTTATCTTCCCTGTGTTATTGTTAATAAACAGTGATTTTAAGAGCATGCCTTGGTTTGTAATCTTAGGAGGTGTTGTAATTTTAGCTGGTCACTATATCGATTTGTTTGTAATGGTTATGCCAGGAACAGTTGGTGGTCAATGGGGATTCGGAGTAGGTGAAATTAGTGGATTATTATTCTTTACAGGATTATTTATCTTCGCTACTTTCAGTGCGTTTGCAAAAGCAAATCCAGTACCAAAAGGTAACCCGTATTTACACGAGAGTGAAACCTATCATTACTATAATATCGAACACAGAGGAGAAGATAGTAATCATCATTAATAAAAAGAATTAATAAACAAATAGTTTAGATAATATGCTCGCTTTATTTTATATTTTCATAGCAGTTGCAATTGGAGTAAGT